>CAYFVG010000146.1:0-2915 GCA_964346365.1 uncultured Alteromonadaceae bacterium | reverse complement strand
CGCGGCGCCGTCGCGGGGTATCGCTCACAGGCAGTCTCCTTGCTCGGGGTGATGGTGCTCGTGCCAGTGCCGGGCGATGTCCTCCCGGCGGCAGAGCCAGACATGGTCGTGGGCCTGCACGTGGTCGAGAAAGCGCTGCAGGGCGCGGAAGCGCCCCGGGCGCCCGGCCAGACGACAGTGCAGGCCGATATTGAGCAGCTTCGGGCACTGCTCGCCCTCGGCATAGAGAACGTCGAAGGCATCGCGCAGGTAGTTGAAGAACTGCTCGCCGCTGTTAAAGCCCTGTGCCGTCGCGAAGCGCATGTCGTTCGTGTCCAGCGTGTAGGGAATGACGAGGTGGGGGCCGTCGCGACCGTCGACCCAGTAGGGCAGGTCGTCAGCGTAGGAATCCGAGTCGTAGAGGAAGCCGCCGGCCTCCAGCAGCAGGCGCCGGGTGTTTGGACTGTCCCGGCCTGTGTACCAGCCGCGGGGGCGCGCGCCCGTCAGTTCCTCGTGCCAGGCGATAGCGCGCTGCATGTGCTCGCGCTCCACGGCCTCCGGCACCTGCTGGTAGCTGATCCAGCGCAGGCCGTGGCAGGCGATCTCCCACGCGGCCTCGCGCATCGCCGCGACTGCTTCCGGGTTGCGGGCCATGGCGCTGGTGACCGCGAACACCGTCACCGGCACCCGCTGGCGCGTGAACAGCCGGTGCAGGCGCCAGAAGCCGGCGCGGCTGCCGTACTCGTAGAGGGACTCCATGCTCCTGTGCCGGTCCGGGTAGGCCTCGGCGCCGATGATCTCCGAGAGGAAGGTTTCCGAGGTCGGGTCCCCATGCAGTACGCAGTTCTCGCCGCCTTCCTCGTAGTTGATCACGAACTGCACGGCGATGCGGGCGTGGCCGGGCAGGCGGAACGCCGGTGGGTGCTGGCCGTAGCCGCGGAGGTCTCGGGGGTAGGGGTCGGTCACGGGCGCTTTCTCCTGCGGCGTTGTTCCGACGGTCGCAAGTACCGTACCACCACCGTGTTTCCGGCGCCGCCCGCCGCTGGCCGCGCGCCGCTGGCCGCGCACCGCTCGCCGCGCACCGCGCGGGCGCGTCCTGCACCGCACTGGTGCAGGGTGCGGGCCTGCCGTGCCATAATCAGTGCGGTGCATCGCAGTGGCACCCTTTTTGCTGCTCTCGGCTTGAGCAACGTCTTGCTCACTGAGCCCGCTTCAACGCTGCCTTTGCTGGAGATCTTCCGTGACTGGACAACACCCCTCGCCGACGCCGCAGCGTCGGCGTCGCGGCCGGGCCGGCGGCCTGTGCCTGGCCGCCGCCGCGCTGTTTGCCGGTCTTGGCGCTGGTCTCGCCGGCGCCGCCGTCCCGCCGCCGGCAGCGGACACCGGGGCCTGGTTCGAGCGCTTCAAGACCGAGGCGACGGACGAGGAGCTCTACCGCTTTCTCTACGCCATGCCCAAGGGCGGCGACCTGCACAATCACCTCTCGGGCTCGGTGCTCGACGACTGGTTCTACGACCTCGCCATGGCCCAGGGCGAGCGCGGCTATCACTTTTATACCCGCGTGCGCATCGACAACTGCCGGCCCTACGGCGGTGACGCCTTCGGCCGGGACCCCTACCTGCTGCTGTTCGTGACAGTGCAGGAAAGTACCTGGGAGCAGCTCCCGCCCTGCGAGCAGGGTGAGTTCAAACGCCTCGAGGACCTGGACGCGACCGAGCGCCGGGCCTGGCTCGACAGTCTGGTGCTCGACAAGGCCCACGAGGGCCGGGAGGAGTTCTTCCAGACCCACTGGCAGCGGATGGGCGACCTCTACCGCAACCCGTATTTCACCGCCGATGCGCTGGTGCGCAACATGCAGGCCTTCGGCCGCGAGGGGGTTCTCTACCTCGAAAGCATGATCGGCGTGCTCGGCTATCTTCGCCCGGACGGCAGCCGCATGCCCCCGGACGAGGTGGCGGACATCTACCGCCAGCGCCTGCGCGCCGCGGATGCGGTGGAGACGGGCGTGGCCGTGAAGCTGCAGGTGGCGATTCTTCGCTTCGCGCCCAACGCGGAGGACATGCTGCGCACCCTCTACGCCTTCGTGGCCCGCAACCGCGACCTCTTCGTCGCCGTGAACATGGTCGGGCGGGAGGACAACGACAAGGGCTACCCGCTGCGCTTTCTCGACACGCTTCGCGATCTGCGCCGCCAGCACCACGGGGTGCGCCTGTCCATCCACGCCGGCGAGGTGGACGAGCCCAACGACCACGTGCGCGACACCCTGCTCCTGGGCGCGGAGCGCATCGGCCACGGCCTCAACCTGATCACCGACCCGGACACGATGCGCCTTATGCGCCACGGGCCCTACCTGGTGGAGATCAACCTCATCTCCAACCTGCTGCTCGAGTACGTCGACGACTACGCGCAGCACCCCTTCCCGGAATACCTGCGCACGGGTATCCCCGTGGCGCTGTCCACGGACGACCGCGGCATGTGGGACTCGAACCTGACCGACGAGTTCTTCGTCGCCGTGCGCGAATTCAACCTGTCCTGGGACGAGCTCGTGCTGCTCTCGCGCAACAGCCTGCGCCATGCCTTCGCCCCGGAGCCGCTGCGGGCCGAGCTCCTGAGCCGCTACGCTCTGCGCCTCGCCGAGTTCGAACGCCGCCTGGCCAACAAGCCGGCGGCGGCCCTGGCTGCCGGGGCGCGCAGCCACGGCTTTCTCTGCCGCCGCTACGCTCTGTGCGACCTGGCCGCCGCATCCCCCGCTACCGAGGAGACCCCATGAACCGATTGCTTTCCCTGGTCCTGCTCCCGGGCGCCGCGCTCGCCTTGTCCGCCTGCGAACCCGGAGCCACGCCTCCGGCTGCCGAGGCGCCCGCGGCGCCGGACCCGCAGCCCCGGGAGGTGCGGGCCGTGCTCGTCACCATGTTCGAGATCGGCGAGGACCGGGA
>CAYFVG010000145.1:2502-6716 GCA_964346365.1 uncultured Alteromonadaceae bacterium | reverse complement strand
AGAACCCCCTGCGCTACAAGCTCTACCGCTGGAACTGCGGCCGGGACGGGCGGCTCGAGGAAGTCTGGGGCGAGGACGCGCAGTGACCTCAATCGCCCGGCATCCCGCAACGACGGCGCGGGCTGAACGACAGAAGCGCTCAGCGGAATACAAAGGGAAGCTGCTCGCCGGTCGACCACGCGGCCCGATCTGAAACCTCCCCTGTCGCTGCCCGCGACCGCGCGGCCAGTAGCTGGTCTGCGATGCGGCGATCCCCGACGTGATACGCCGGTGCCAGCGCAAGTTCGTCGAGGGATGCGCAGGGCGCCTCGAATACATCGCGATAAATAGCGCTCATCATCGCATAGCGACTAGCCATGAGGATGTTGGTCGCGTTCTTGAGGGCAACGATGTCCTCGTCCCCATGGACCAGCAGCGCCGTGGCCACCATTACCGACACCGCATGGTCCGAGTCCTGGTGCACGTGGCCGGACAGTACCTCGAAGTGCTGTGGCGACCAGGCGAGGCCCTCGCGGTCGGCATGGCGGATAAGCCCGCCCAGCAGCAGCGAGAAGATCGTCGGCACGCCCCACTCCATTCCGAGGCCCACCGAGGCGAGCGCCTCGAGCTCGCTGAAGGCATCGGAGCCTGCGAGCAGTCGCTGGACCAGCACGTTGTCGGCAATCTCCGGCAGAAAGGGCACGTCCTGGTCTGCGGGAGCGACCCCGAAGAGGTCGAAGAGCTGGCGATACTGCACGATGTGGGTGCGCTTATTGATAACGTCGTCGATGGCCAGCGTGCCGCCGTGGCCCGGCGCCCGGGCCTCGATGCCGTACTCATCCGCCAGGAGACCCGCCAGCACCACCTGTATCAGCTCCGACACGGGTTCATTGAGCCGACCGAACGGCAACGGGGCCAGGCTATGGAAGCGACCGCAGACCAGTGCCAGGCACTGGCGCGTGTTCTTGACCTGGTTGAGGTAGTGAGACAGGAAGCGCGCGGCCTGATCCCGCGTCATCGCGCCATCGAAGAAGCGCCGGAAGAACGGGTGAAGCCATACCGGGTGCGCCATGACGTGTTCGTGCATGTCGCTGCAAAGCGCCTGCATCCGGTGCGCATCGAGATTGCGGCCGACGGGGTTGTCTGGAGCCGCCTGCAACAGCGTACGAAGCCGGGGCAGGGCAGGCAACAGCCCACCCTCGTCGACGAGGCGCTGGAAGGCGGCCTCAAATTCCCGGCGCTGCTGAACCCGATAGCGTGTCAGGATAGCGTCAGGAGACAGCGCCAGCAGCTCCGGAAAGGGGTGGAGAGTCTCCGGCAGACGCCGAGCGGGCCGGGCTTCGCCGGTGCCGCCCTGGCCGGCCAATTGCCCTGGCCCCGACGTCATGCCTTACCACGTGTCGGGGAAGTCACTCTTATGCCGCCTCTTCTGCCGCTGGTGTTCAGCGACAAGCTGAGTTCCCGGGGGAGATTCCTGCACATCGGCCGGCTTCCAAAGTTTATAGCTACTCAGTGTCGACGCATAATGCTACGTCACCGTCGAGGTAAGCAGGGTAAACCATTAATTACTGTAGAAAAAGCGCCTTTTTTGAACGCTGGCGGACAGGCCGGGCAGGCATTCGGGAGGCACGAGGGAGCGATCACGGAGGCATGAAACCTGGGCGAGCGGACCAACAGCGAAGCGGCGATATTTTGCAAGGCGCGACGCCGAATTTCCCGGTGCAATGGCAACGGGCGTCAGCGTCAGCCGTTGCAGGCCGCCCGCCGGGGACGCGCACTGGACGAGCTTGCGGTATCCTGTACGCCGTGAACGAGCTGACTGGCAACTCGCAAGAGCCGGAGTGTCCCTGGCGCTTCTGCACGGCCCCGATGATGGACTGGTCGGACCGCCACTGTCGCCGCTTCTGGCGCGGCCTCACCCGCTGTGCGCGCCTGTACACGGAGATGGTCACCACGGGCGCCCTGATCCACGGCGACCGCGAACGGCTGCTGGCGTTCGACCCGGGCATTGAGCAGCCCGTCGCATTGCAGCTCGGCGGCTCCGATCCCGCGGACCTTGCCCGCTGCGCCCGCTTTGCCGAGGCGGCGGGCTACGACGAGGTGAACCTCAACTGCGGCTGCCCCTCGGACCGGGTGCAGAACGGCGCCTTCGGCGCCTGCCTCATGGCCCGCCCGGCCCTGGTCGCGGACTGCGTGCGCGCCATGCGCGATGCCTGCACCCTGCCCGTGACCGTGAAGCACCGCATCGGCATCGACCACATGGAAAGCTACGGCGAATTCCGGGACTTCGTCGGCACGGTCGCCGATGGCGGTTGCGGGGTGTTCATCGTGCACGCCCGTAAGGCCTGGCTGAAGGGCCTGTCGCCGAAGGAGAACCGCCAGGTACCGCCGCTCAACTACCCGTGGGTGTACCGGCTCAAGTCCGAGTTCCCGGCACTGACTGTCGTGCTCAACGGCGGCATCGACGGCGTCGCCGCGGCCGGGGAGCAGCTCGCTGCAGTCGACGGCGTCATGCTGGGTCGCGCCGCCTACCAGGACCCCTGGGAGCTCGCTCGCGTGGACAGCACATTGTTCGGGGCGCCGGACCCGGCAGAGACGCCCGAGCAGGCCCTCCTCACCCTGTTACCCTATGTAGAACAGGAACTCGCCGCAGGCACGCCGCTGAATCACATGACCCGGCACGTGCTTGGCCTGTTCAGCGGACGCCCCGGCGCCCGCCGCTTCCGCCGCCACCTGAGCGAACAGGCGCACCGGCCCGACGCCGGCGCAGGCACTCTGCGCGCAGCCCTCGACCAGCTAACCCGGCTCGCCGCGTAGCGCGGCGACTCACAGGAGATTTCATGCCCAGCAAGCTCGAGCAACTGAAGGCCATGACCCAGGTCGTCGCCGATACCGGCGATATCGAGGCTATCCGGCAGTTTGCGCCCACCGATGCCACCACCAACCCGTCGCTGCTGCTCAAGGCCTCCGCCCTGCCACATTATGCCGAGCTTCTGGACGGCGCCCGCGCTGCGGCGAGGGCTTGCGGTGGCTCGGAGGACGAACAGATCGCCGACAGCTGCGATCGCTTTGCGGTCGCCGTCGGCCGCGAGATCCTCGCGCTCATCCCCGGCCGCGTCTCCACGGAGGTGGACGCGCGCCTGTCCTTCGACACGGCGGGTACCATCGAGCGGGCAAAAAAACTCATCGGGCTCTATGAGGAGGCCGGCGTCGGCCGGGAGCGGGTGCTGATCAAGACCGCATCGACCTGGGAAGGTATTCGGGCTGCAGAGGTCCTCGAGCGCGAGGGCATTCAGTGCAACCTGACGCTGCTCTTCGGTTTCGCCCAGGCCCGCGCCTGCGCCGATGCCGGCGCGTACCTGATCTCGCCCTTCGTCGGCCGGATCCTCGACTGGTATAAAGCGAATACCGACAGGGTCATCGAGCGTGCCGAGGACGATCCCGGCGTGCAGTCCGTGCGCCGGATCTACCATTACTACAAGCACCATGGCTACGCTACGGTGGTGATGGGGGCGAGCTTCCGCAACCCGGGGGAAATCGAGGCCCTGGCCGGCTGCGATCGCCTCACCATCAGCCCCACCCTGCTCGAGGGCCTTGCCGACGACGAGGGCGAACTGCCGCAGGCCCTGGGGGCGGCCGGCGCACCTTCCGGGGACGCTCTCGCGCCCCCGGCGGAGGCTGCCTTCCGCCTCGAGCTCAACGAGGACGCCATGGCCACGGAGAAACTCGCCGAGGGCATCCGCAGCTTCATCGCCGACCAGCGCCGCCTCGAAAACGTGGTCCGGCAACGATGATCGGCGCGCTCAAGGCCCTGTTCGAGCCGGCGCGCAGCGGTGAGCCGGAAGACACGGAGCATCGGCTGCGTCTCGCCGCGGCCGCCCTGCTCATCGAGACGGCGCGGGCGGATTCCCGCCAGGATCGTGTGGAGGAAGCAGCCCTGACCGAAACGCTCGAGCGCGGCCTCGGGCTCAGCAAGGCCGAGCTGTCGGCGCTGCTGGAGGAAGCCAACGCCCAGGCCGACGCGGCGACATCCCTGTACCAGTTCACGCGGCTCATCAACGACCACTTCAGCCCCGAGCGCAAGCGGGAGCTTATTATCGATATGTGGAAGGTGGCCTACGCCGACGGCGACCTCGACAAGTACGAGGAGCACCTCATCCGCCGCGTGGCGGAGCTGATCTATGTGCCCCACGAGGACTATATACGGGCGAAGCTGGCCGTCGCGGGGCGCTGAG
>CAYFVG010000145.1:0-2402 GCA_964346365.1 uncultured Alteromonadaceae bacterium | reverse complement strand
CTACGGCGTGGACTCCAGCATATCCACCAGGTCCCGGAAGCGGTCTGTATTCTCGTCAGACAGGCCCATGAGCACCCGATGCGCCTCGATCACGCGCTGCCGCACGGCGTCGTCGCTGCCGCGCACCAGAGGGATCGCCTCTTCCGGTCCCGTGTTGCAGCACGTCTTCTCGTGGAGCTCGTAGAGGCGCTCAAAACCCATACTGCGCAGGAGCCGGTTGATGCCGGGATCGCAGCAGTACATGGCCGGGCGGAAACCATGGCGCTCGCGGACCTGCAGGGCGAGCTTGGCGAGCTGGCCGAGGGTCGTGCTGTCCAGTCCCTCGACGTCACAGAGATCGACCCAGACGCTGGCAAACGCCGGGTCCGACAGCATCTGCGCAAGGTAGTCGTCGAGGGAGGTGCACAGGGTCATGCGCACGTCACCCGTGAGACGCAGCACGTAGGCGCCATCCTGGCGGGCAGCCAGTACCCGACCCTCAGTCACGGGCCGCCCGCTTGCTGAGAAACAGGGCGGCGATGTCGTCCGGCGCCGTCGCTACGGCATCGAGGCCCAGGCGCGTGACCAGCGCCGCCGGGCTCTCGCTGCCCTGGCGGAAGACGTCGAGAAAAAAAGCCTCCTTGTCGATGAGGTTCTCCGGTGGCAGTGTTTCCAGGATGCCGTCGGAGAACAGCGCCAGGGTAAAACTCTCCGGCAGCGCCAGTGCCCGTTCCTCGAAGGCCGCCTCCGGCATCATGCCCACCGCCGTGCCCTCACCGGGCAGGTAATCGGCGCCGGCATCGGACGCGAGCACCGGCAGGGGCAGGTGCCCGGCCACACTGTAGCGCAGACGGTTGGCCGTCATATCGAGGGCCCCGACAATCATCGTGGCGAACTTGCCGACACCGAGATCCAGCAACTCCTTATTCGCCAGCTCGAGCATGCGCACGGGGTCCAGCACCGTGGGATCGCTCCTGCGCAGAAAATCCGAGCGCTTGCGCGCGAAGAGGTTCTTCAGGAGTACGGTGGCGAAAGCGGAGGAGCTGCCGTGGCCGGAGACGTCCGCCATGAAAAAGACCACGCCGTCCTCGCCCACGGTAAAGTAATCAGTGAAATCGCCGCTCAGAAACAGGGACGGGATGACCGTGTGGCTGAAGACGTAGTCGCCGATAACCATAGGCGATGACGGCAGCATGCGCAGCTGCACCTGGCGGCCGGCCTGCTGGTCCTGCTCCAGGACGCGTACCGTATGGTTGAGCTCCCGGTTGGCCGTCTCCAGGCTCTGGCGCGACTGGCGCAGTTCCCGGCTCATCTGGCGCTGGCGCACACAGCGGTCCATGGAGTCGAAGAGCGCCTGGACATCCTCTACGGGGCGGGCGAAGAAATCACTCGCGCCGAGGCGCAGCGCAGTCATCATGTTGGCGGAGGATGCCTCCTCGGAAACCATGATCACCGGCACCTGCACGTTCATCTCGCGCAGCGTACGCTTCGCCTCACCCCAGGACAGGCCGTCGAGATCGAGCTCGCAAAGAACGACGTCCAGGTCGCTGGCATCGCTCAGAGACTGGGTGGTGTTGGTCACGTCGGTGGCGATATCCGCCGCAAAACCGGCGCGATCGACGAGCCCGGCCAGGGCCTCGGCGCGCTCGCGATCGTCGTCGATGACCAGCACCTTGCCGCTGTGTGTCATCTGCATGCATTCAGGCTGGGAGCTTGCCGGGACACTACGCCGCCCGAAGCGCTCGGGCAAGGCAGCAAGTCGAGGCTGGGGCACAATTCACAGTTTCCCCCCGCGAGTCAGAAATCCTCTACCCAATCGTCCTCGAAATCGGAAAACTCATCCTTTACCGCGCCCTTGCTCAAGCGCGCGGTCCGCTGCTGCAGGTAGGCGTCGCGGAGGAAGATATAGCGATCACCGGACAGGAGCTGGTCGGACTCGAGCAGGCGGGTCCGACTGTGCACCAGCCCCAAACCGGAGAGAGTCCAGGTCACCGCGGCGTCATCCACGTAGAACGGCACCGAGGCAAAAGTGTCGACAAGGGTGCCCGCGCCACTGCGTACGGTCCGGGGCCCGAACAGGGGCACGACGAGATAGGGCCCCCGGGGCACGCCCCAGGCAGCGAGGGTTTCGCCAAAGTCCGCGCGGTGACGCTCGATGCCGAGCTCCGTCGCCACGTCGAAGAAACCGAACATGCCGAGGGTGCTGTTCACCAGAACCCGGCCGGCCGAGTCCCGGGCCCCGCCCCACTTCCCCTGCAGGAGCGAGTTGAGGGAGCGGTTGACGTCTAGCAGATTGCCAAAGAAGTTGCCCACCCCCATTTGTACGGTCTGCGGTACCACGGTGTCGTAGCCCTTCGCCGCCGGGCGCAGCACAAAGGTATCGAGCATGTCGTTGAAGGCGAAGATCGGGCGATTAATCGGTT
>CAYFVG010000144.1:3303-6846 GCA_964346365.1 uncultured Alteromonadaceae bacterium | reverse complement strand
CGCGCATGCGCGAGTTTCTGTTCGAAACCGCAGAGTACCCGACCCTCGTTGTCAGCGCCGAGGTCGACGCTGCGGTGCTTGAGAACGGCGGCCACCGGACGCAGGACGTGGAGCTGACGGTGAGTCTGCACGGGAGCCGCAAGCGCTACGCAGTGCCCATGACGGTTGTTCACGGCACCGATGGCAGTCTGACGGTGTCCACCCTCGAGCCACTGGTGGTCGACGCCGCCGATTTTGATCTCGGGGGCGGCATCGGAAAGCTTCAGGAACTTGCCGGTCTCGCCTCCATCAGCACCGCCGTGCCGGTGTCGGCGCAGCTGGTGTTCCGTACCGACGACTGACGCCGCGCCCCCGGCCGGTGCCCGGGGGCGGTGAGGCCCGGCAGGCGCGCGAACAAAGAGGCAACACGTTGTCTTCTGGGCGGCGACGGCAGGTCATAAGCCGGTCAGTTGCCCGACGCGAGGGCTTCGAGGCGCGCCCGCAGCCGGCGCCAGGCGGTGTTTTCCGGGTCGATAGCGACCAGTTCCCGGGCGTGCCCGGCGGCCGCTTGAAGCATGCCGAGTTCGGCGCTGTAGTTGGCCAGCGCCAGCAGCACCTCCGGGTTCCCCGGCGCCTCGCGGTTCAGGCGGCGCAGGGCGCGCACGGCGGCGCGCGGGTCGCCCAGGTCGTGCAGGGCGACGGCGTGCACGTAGCGGTGGCGCGTGCCGGTGGTCTCCAGCGCCGCGGCCCGGGCGAGCAGGGCAATCGCCGCTCCGGCATCGCCGCCACGGATCGTTGCCAGGCCGAGGGCGTGGAGTACATCGCCGCTCCCGGGGGCGATTTTCCGGGCGCGCTCGAGCTGGGCCCGGGCCTCGGCCTCGCGGCCGCCGGCGCGGAGCAGGTCCGCCAGGTTCAGGTAGGCCGGAACAAGCTGCGGGTTCAGGCTCAGGGCTTCCCGGTAGGCCGCCTCGGCGGCGGCGAAGTCGCCGCGGGCGCCGTGAAACAGGCCCAGCTGCAGCTGCACTGAAGGCATGTCGGCGTGCCCGGCCTGGATGGCTAGATACTCTTCGAACAGGCCCTCGAGGGCGGCGCGATCGTTGTCGCGCAGGCGGTCCGGCGGCACGCCGGCGAGGCTCGCCGCGACCTCCAGGCGCACCGCGCTGACCGGGTCGTCCAGCAGCGGGCGCAGCATGGCGTAGCGCTGGCCGATCGGGAGCGCCTGGACGCTGCGCACGGCGGCGAGGCGCAGTAGCGGGTCGTTCCCGGCGAGCAGCGGCGCCGCCGTCTCCGCGAGGCGTGCGTCGCCAGGATTCCCCAGCGAGTCCAGGGCCGTGGCCCGCCACAGTGGGGCGAGGCCCGGGTCGGCGACTTGCTCGCGGACGGCCTCCGCGACGCGGCGGTCGCCCTGCCGCAGCCGCTGCAGCGACCGCGCCGGGTGACTGGCGGTATCGCTGGGCGCGACGCCCCAAGCGCGCAGGCTTTCCAGGGCCCACAGAGCGTCCCGGTCAGCGTGGCAGCCGGTGCAGGCGTTCGGCGTGCCCAGCACCAGCGAGAGATCCGGGCGGGGAACGCGCATGCTGTGGTCCCGGCGCGGGTCGACGGACATGTAGGTGGTTGCCGGCATATGGCAATCCACGCACTGGCTTCCGGGCCCCGGCGCGTGGTGGTGGTGCGCTGCGCTGGCGTAGACGTCCGGCTTGTGGCACTGCGCGCAGACGCCGTTGTCCGGTGCGCGCAGCGCATTGCTGTGCGGCTCGTGGCAGTTGCTGCAGACGACACCGGCGAGGTGCATCCTGCTCTGCACGAAAGAGCCGTAGACGTAGACCTCGTCGAGAATCTGCCCGTCCGGGTGGTAGAGAGGTGGCTGCAGTAGCGACAGCCGGTGCGTGTCCAGCAGGTCGGCGCCGTAGTGGTAGTCGCCGAGGGTGCCGCGGCGCGCGTGGCAGCGGCCGCAGGTGTCGATCTGCCGATTGTCGCTGAGCGGCGCCTGGCGCCGGGCGATGGCCTCGCCCGCGGGGAAGGTCCAGTCGCCGCGCTGGGCGAGGTCCACGGCGAAGCCGCCGGCCGCGGCTCCGGCCAGCTCGTCGGCCTCGGCGAGGCCCACGTGTTTCGCTCCGGGGCCGTGGCAGCCCTCGCAGCCGACGTCGATCTCCGCAAAGCGGGTATCGTAGCTCCCCGAGGTCGCGTCGTAGTTCTTGTGCACGTCGGTGCTGTGGCATTCGGCGCAGCGCGCGTTCCAGTTCTGGTAGGGGCCGGTCCAGTGCAGCGGGTCGTCGTGGCCGATGGCCTCGTCCGGGTACAGGTGGTACCAGCGCTGCCCGCCCTCTGCCGCCGGGCGTGCATCCCAGGCTACGGAAAGCGCTTGCAGCCGACCGTTCGACAGCGGCAGCAGGTACTGCTGCAGGGGATAGACGCCGAACACGTAGGCTACGTCGTAGTCCGTGAGCGTGCCATCGGGCCCGTCGGTGCGCACCCGGTAGCGATCGCCCTGGCGGAAAAAGCGCGTGTCGACACCGTTGTAGCTGAAGCGGGCGTCATCAAAGTCCCCGAGCACGGTGTCGGCCGTCGGGCGCTGCATGGCAAGATCGTGGTGCGAGCCCTGCCAGGCGGCGTATTCCGCGGCGTGGCAATCGGCACAGCGCTCGCTGCCGAGAAAACTGTTGAAAGAGCCGTCGAAAGAATCATCCAAAGAGCCGTCGGCGGCAACCGGGCTGGCGAGCAGGCAGAGCAGCAGGGCAATGCGGCGCACGGGCGATGATTCCCTGGAAATCCAAGTGTCATGGTAACGCAAGAGCCACCGCCACGGTGTTATGGACAGGCGCCGGTCCCCTACTTACCCTGACCGCGGCATGCAAGAGGAGAGAGGGTTATGCAAGTCGGCATCCTGCGTACGGATACGGTCCGCCCCGAGTGGGTACCCACCTACGGTGAGTATCCGGACATGTTCGAGCGCCTGCTCGGCGAACTCGATCCGGGCCTCGCCTTCGCCAGCTGGCACGTGGAGGCCGGGGCGTTCCCGGAGAGCGTCGACGCCGCCGACGCCTGGCTTATCACCGGCAGCAAGGCGAGCGTCTACGAGGACCGGCCCTGGATCCACCGGCTCCTGGCTTTCATCCGTGACCTGCACGCTGCGCGCAAGCCCCTGGTGGGCATCTGCTTCGGCCACCAGGCAGTCGCCCTCGCTCTCGGCGGGGAGGTGCGCAAATCCGCCAAAGGCTGGGGCGTCGGTTTACACCGGCACCGCATCAGGGGTGAGCCCGCCTGGTTCGATGGCGGCGACCGCAGCTTCCGCATACTTGTCAGCCACCAGGACCAGGTCGAGTGCCCGGCACCGGAAAGCGAGGTCCTGGCGGGCAGTGACTTCTGCGAAAATGCAGTCTGCCAGATCGGTGAGCACATACTCACATTCCAGGGGCATCCGGAGTTCGCGCCCGGCTACGCCCGGGAGATCATGGACTTTCGGCGGGACATTATCGGCGAGGACACCTACCGGGCCGGCATGGCGTCCCTCGCCGAGGCACCGGAGCGGGAGCGCCTGGGACGGTGGATCCTCGCCTTTCTGGG
>CAYFVG010000144.1:0-3203 GCA_964346365.1 uncultured Alteromonadaceae bacterium | reverse complement strand
GATCTTCGCAACGCCGCAGGAAAGAGCCAAAGCGGCTGGGCGAGCACTGAGGGCCTGTGCATGGACGAACTTTTCACCCTCGCCCGGCCGGGATGCTCCGCGATATTCGCAAGCCCGCAGGAAAGAGCTAATGCGGTTGGGCAAGCACTCAGGGCCTGCGCATGGAAGTACTTTTCACCAAGCGAATATCGTGGAGCGACTGAAAAGTACTTCCATGCGCAGGCCCGCCCCGATGGCAACCTCCGCCCCGAACACGACCTCCCGGTATGCAGCCCCGCCCCGTTGCAAGTAATCCGAAACTAGACCTACCTGGCTATGGGTTCAGGAAAATTGCTACAAGCCAACGGATCGTAGTCGCCGCCGGCCGTCAGGTACAATGCCGCGCTTTGCCGGAGATGTACCTTGCATGTGGTTTCGCAACCTGCGCGCCTACCGCCTGACCCAGCCTTTCAGCCTCACCGCCGAGCAGCTGGAAGAACAGCTGGCTGACAAAGTCTTTCGGGCCTGTGCCCCGAGCCAGCCGCTGTCCCTGGGCTGGTCGCCGCCGCTGGGGGTCGAGGACGGGCCGCTCGTGCACGCCGCCGGTGGACGCCTGCTGCTGCGCCTGCGCCGGGAAGAGCGGCTACTGCCCGCGACCGTCGTCCGCGAGGCGCTCGTTGAGCGCGTGGCGGCGATTGAAGAGAAAGAGGGGCGCAAGGTCTATCGCAAGGAACGTCTTGGGTTAAAAGACGAGATCATCCAGGATTGCCTGCCCCGGGCCTTTACCCGCAACACCTTCCTCTACGCCTTCATCGACCCGGCGGCCGGGTGGATTCACGTTGACGCCTCGAGCGCCTCCCGGGCCGAGGAACTGCTCAACCTGCTGCGCGACAGCATCGGCACCTTTCCCGTCCTGCTGCCCGACGTGCAGCACTCACCGCAGGCCTGCATGACCCGCTGGCTGCTGGACCGGGACCTGCCGGCGGGCTTCGAGGCCGCCGGTGAGTGCGAACTGCGCGAGCCCGGCGATGACGGCGGGGTCGTGCGCTGTCGCGGTGTGGACCTGTTCAGCGAAGAGGTGGAAAGCCACTTGCACGCGGGCCGGCAGGTCTCCCGGCTCGCGCTGCGCCACGACGAGCGCGTGGCCTTCGTCCTCGGCGATGACCTCTGCCTGCGGCGCCTGAAGTTCGCCGACGCGCTGCTCAAGGAGAACGAGGACCTGCCGCCCGAGGACGCCCTCGCCCGCCTCGACGCGGACTTCGTGCTTATGGCCGAAGCCATCGTGGAGCTGTACGAGGCTGTGCTCGCCGCCTTCGGTGGCCGCGCGGACTAGCGGTCCATGAGCGCGCGCGCCGACACCGCCGATTACCGGGCCCTGTTGCTGGCGGGAACGCCGTTGCTCGACACCCGTGCGCCGGCGGAGTTCGCGCGCGGCGCCTTCCCCGGCGCCCGCAACCTGCCGCTCATGACCGACCCGGAGCGGGCGGCCGTGGGCACCTGCTACAAACAGCGGGGACAGGCGGCGGCCATCGCCCTCGGGCACGAGCTGGTCGCGGGCGAGGTGCGCGAGGAACGCCTCGCGGCCTGGCTGGCTTTTGCCCGCGCGCACCCCGAGGGCTATCTTTACTGCTTCCGCGGCGGCCTGCGCTCGCAGATCGTGCAGCAATGGCTGGCGGAGGCGGGCATCGCCTATCCCCGGGTGACCGGGGGCTACAAGGCGCTGCGGCGCTTTCTCATCGACAGCCTCCCGGAGAGCATCGCAGGCCTCGACCTGGTGCTGGTCTCCGGCCGCACCGGCAGCGGCAAGACCCGGCTGCTCCCCGAGCTGCCGCGCGCCGTGGACCTCGAGGGCCTGGCGCGGCACCGCGGTTCGACCTTCGGTCGGCTGCTCGAGCCGCAGCCGACACAGATCGACTTTGAGAACGCGCTGGCCATCGAGCTGCTGCGCTGCGCGGCCGAAGGCCGGCGCAGCGTGTACCTGGAAGACGAGGGCCGCAACATCGGCCAGCTGTACCTGCCGACGGCGCTGCGGGAGGCCATGGTCACCGCGCCGCGCATCGAGCTCGACCACCCGCTCGGCGACCGTGTGCAGGTTGTGCTGGAGGACTACATCGTCGACCTCGGCGCGCGCTTTCGGGCCGCGGCGGGCGAGGACGGTCCGGCGCAGCACCGGGAGCGGCTGCAGGGGGACCTGGCCCGCGCCCGCAAGCGCCTCGGCGGCGAGCGCTACCAGGCCGTGAGCGCGCTTATGGACGAGGCCTTCGCGGCGCAGAGGCGTGGCGAGGGGCACGACGGGCACCGGGCCTGGATCGCCCGGCTGCTCGAGGAGTATTACGATCCGATGTATGACTACCAGGCGGCCCGGCGCGAGGGTCCGGTTCTCGTCCGCGGGCGGCGGGACGAGCTCGCCGCCTGGGCCGCCGCCCGGGAGGAGTGACAGCGTGCGGGCAGCGGCAGAAATCGCCCGTGCTCGCGGGCGGCGGCCATGCCCTCCAGGATCTCTACGCCAGCGGTGCCCGGCCGCGGGCGGCCCCGGCCAGCATCACCCCACTAGATGCCGTCACCGGAGTCGGCGAAGTCCGCAAGGGCCTGGCCGCCGAGGCGGTAGACGGTCCATTCGTCCATGGGTACGGCACCGGCGGCACGGTAGAACTCGATCGCAGGCTCGTTCCAGTCCAGGACCATCCACTCGAAGCGCCCGCACCCCTCGGCAACGGCGGTGCGCGCGAGGTGCCGGAGCAGCGCCAGGCCCACGCCCCGGCCGCGCAGGGCCGGGTCCACGTAGAGGTCTTCCAGGTAGAGGCCGTGGCGGCCCAGCCAGGTGGAGTAGTTGTAGAAGTAGACCGCGAAACCCGCGGGGGTGCCGTCCAGCTCTGCCATCACGCCGAAGACCCGCGGGCTGTCGGCGAAGAGCGTGCGCGTCAGGTGTGCTTCTGTCGCCTCGACCGCATCGGGTTCGCGCTCGTACGCGGCCAGGCCCTGAATGAAGGCGAGGATCTGTGCACTGTCCGTCGGCTGTGCCGGCCGTAACGTGATGCCTGTCATGGCGTTGCCCTTCGCAGTGTTGTCCGGATCCTGCCGTCCTGATCCCGATCCCGGTAGCGCGACATCTCCAGGTAAAGAAACGATGCAGCCGCGCGACCGGCGCCGCGGGCACGCCGAAGGCGATGCCGGTGAAACGAGTATAGTCGCCTCCTTCCGGGCGGAACCAGCGCAGCAGCAGT
>CAYFVG010000143.1:0-6860 GCA_964346365.1 uncultured Alteromonadaceae bacterium | reverse complement strand
CACGCGGAAGCCGTTGCCTCGGTCCTCCTGTGCGTCGAGCCCGATGCGCATACCCTCGGGAATTCGGCAGCCGCGGTCAACGATCACCCGGTTGAGCTGCGAGCCCGTGCCCACCTCCACCTCGGGCAGCAGCACCGCGGCGTTCACGGCGGCATGGGGGTGAATGTACACACCGGAAAACAGCACCGAGTCGTACACCTCGCTGCCGGAGATGATACACCCTCCGGCGACCATGGACTGCAGGGCCATGCCGCGACGGCCCGGATCGTCGAACACGAACTTCGCCGGCGGCAGCTGCTCCTGATAGGTCCACAGCGGCCACTCCCGGTCGTAGAGGTTGAATTTCGGCGTGGTCGACACCAGGTCCATGTTGGCCTGCCAGTAGGAATCCAGGGTACCGACATCGCGCCAGTCACCCTTGTCGCCGGTAAGCGGATCGCGAAAGGGATAGGCGTAGACCCGGCAGGACTCGATCATCGCCGGGATGAGATCGTGGCCGAAATCGTGGGTCGAGCCCGGCACCGCCGCGTCCTCGACCAGCTGCGCGTAGAGGAAATCTGTGCTGAACACGTAATTACCCATGGAGGCGAGCGCATAGCCCGGTCGACCGGGTATCTCCGCCGGCTCGGCCGGCTTTTCCTGGAAACCGATGACCCGGCCGCCGTCGTCGATCTCCAGGACACCGAAGGTGCCGGCGGCCTCCGCCACGGGCACCTCGAGACAGCAGACGGTCATGTCTGCGCTCGCCTCGACGTGCTGCACCAGCAGCGGGCCGTAATCCATCTTGTAGACGTGGTCCCCGGCCAGGATGAGCACCAGCTCCGGCCGCTCGGCGCGGATGATATCGAGATTCTGGTAGACCGCGTCGGCGGTGCCCTGGTACCAGTCGTCGGAGTGCCGCTGGGACGCCGGCAGCACCTCGACATACTCGCCCAGTTCGTGGCGGAAGTGGCTCCAGCCGCGCATAAGGTGGCGGATGAGCGAGTGGGCCTTGTACTGGGTGAGCACCCCGATCTTGCGCACGCCGGAGTTGACGCAGTTCGACAGGGCGAAGTCGATGATCCGGTACTTGCCGCCGAAGTACACGGCCGGTTTTGCACGCCAGCTGGTCAGCTCGTAGAGTCGGGAGCCACGGCCGCCGGCCAGCACCAGGCCGAGCGTGTTGCGGGTCAGGCGGCTGACATAACGGGGGTTGTCGTCGCTGATCACCATGGGCCGGAGCTCCTGCTGTGAACTAGTGCTGCGCGCATTCGCGGAACCAGATGTCCCGCCCGTATTCCCGGATCGTCCGGTCCGAGGAGAAGCGGCCGCTGGCCGCCGTGTTCAGAATACTGTGGCGCAGCCAGCCGTCCCGATCCAGCCAGGCCGCGTCCACCCGGCGCTGCGCATCGACGTAGGCAGGGAAGTCGGCCAGGGTCATCCAGGGGTCACCGGGGCTGGTCATCGCAGCGAGAATGTCGTCGAAGATGCCGGGCTCGAGCAGGTTGAAATGACCGCTCTCGAGCAGCTGCAGTACGCGCTGCAGGTCCTCGTCGCCGGCCACAAGGTCGCCGGGGCGGTAGTCCCGGCGCCTGGCTGCCACGGCTTCGGCGGTCAGGCCGAAGAGGAAAAAGTTGTCCTCGCCAACGGCCTCGAGAATCTCGATATTGGCACCGTCCAGCGTGCCGACGGTGACCGCGCCATTCATCATGAACTTCATGTTGCCGGTGCCCGAGGCCTCCTTGCCCGCGGTGGAGATCTGCTCCGAAAGGTCCGCCGCCGGGCAGATCACCTCCATGCTGGTGACGTTGTAATCCGGCAGGAAGGCCATCCGCAGCCAGGGCGCGAGCCGCTCGTCGCCGTTCACTACCGCCGCCACGTTGTTCACCAGCTTGATGATGCGTTTGGCCATGGCATAGCCCGGGGCCGCCTTGCCGCCGAAGAGCACGCAGCGCGGCGCCAGGCCCGCGGTGTCGCCACGCAGCACCCGGTCGTAGCGATGGATAACGTGGAGCACGTTGAGAAGCTGACGCTTGTACTCGTGAATCCGCTTCACCTGTACGTCGAACAGCATGGCCGGATCGAACGCGACGCCGCAGCTGTCCGCGACGAGCCCGGCGAGGCGGCGCTTGTTATCGCGCTTGACGTTACCGAAGCGCTCGCGGAAGGCCGGGTCCGCGGCATGGGGCGCCAGCTCCCGGAGCCGCTCCAGGTCACAGACCCAGCCCGCACCGAGGGTCTCGTCGAGCAGCGCCGCGAGGCCCGGATTGCAGTGGGCCAGCCAGCGCCGCGGGCTGACGCCGTTGGTCTTGTTGTTGAACTTCTGCGGCCAGAGCTCGTGAAAGTCCCGGAACAGGCCGCTGGTCAGCAGCCGCGTGTGCAGGGCGGCAACGCCGTTGACGGAAAAGCTGCCGACGATACCGAGGTACGCCATGCGCAGCTGCGGCTCGCCCTCCTCGTCCACCAGGGACATGCGACGCTCCCGGGCCGAGTCCCCGGGCCAGCGCCGGGACACCTCGCCGAGAAAACGGCCGTTGATCTCGTGGATGATTTCCAGCAGCCGCGGCAGCAGGTTGCCGAAGAGCGCCACGGACCAGGTCTCCAGGGCCTCCGGCAGGAGCGTGTGGTTGGTGTAGGCAAAGCTCTCGCAGGTGATGGCCCAGGCCTCGTCCCAGCCCAGGCCGTGCTCGTCCATGAGCAGGCGCAGGAGTTCCGGGATCGCCACCGTCGGGTGCGTGTCGTTGAGCTGCAGACAGTTGCCGTCGGCAAAGCCGGTGAAATCCTCACCGTGCGCAGCGACCCAATCGGCGAGGACATCCTGCAGGCTGGCGGAAGCGAGGAAGTACTGCTGCCGCAGCCGGAGCTCCTTGCCCGCCTCACTCTGGTCGTTCGGGTACAGGACCATGGTGATCTTCTCGGCCTGGGTCTTGGCGCCGACCGCATCGGTGTAGCTGCCGGCGTTGAACTCGCCCAGGTCGAACTCATCGGTGGCCCGGGCGCGCCACAGACGCAGGGTATTCACGGTCTCGTTGCGGTAGCCGGGAATGGGCATGTCGAAGGGCACGGCGAGTACGTCGGACGTCTCCACCCAGCGGTGGCGCCAGCACCCGGCGCCGTCGCGGTAGCGCTCCGCCCGGCCGCCGAAAGGCACCCGGCGGGTCCGCTCCGACACCTCGAACTCCCAGGGATTGCCGTCGCGAAGCCAGCGGTCGGGGGTTTCCACCTGGTAGCCGTTCCGCAGACGCTGCTGGAACATGCCGAAGTCGTAGCGGATGCCGTAGCCGGTGACCGGCAGCTCGAGGCTCGCACAGCTGTCGAGGAAACAGGCCGCCAGGCGACCGAGGCCACCGTTGCCGAGGCCCGCGTCGCGCTCCTCCGCCTCCACCGTCTCCAGCTCACAGGCAAAGGCGGCCACGGCGTCGCGGCCCTCCGCCTCGAGGTCCAGGGCGAGCAGGGTATTGTGCAGGCTGCGGCCAATGAGGAACTCGAGGGACAGGTAGGCCACCCGTCGGCGGCCATTGCCGGCCTGCTCGCGGGTGTTGCGCCAGCGGCCCACAAGGCGATCCCTGAGGGCCAGGGCGAGGGCCTGGTACAGGTAGTGGTGATTCCCGTCCGTGCGGTCCTTGCCCAGGGTAAGGTGGTAGTGGCGGGTTACCGCATCCGCCAGCCTCTGCGCCTCACCGGGCGCGTCCAGATCATTCACTGTGCGCTTTCCTCCCCGGCGGACCTCCAGGGCCCGCCCATCAACAGTTGCAGGGACTGCCCCGGCAGCGCCGTGCAGCCCCCGGCCACGGTTCGTTCGTCGAAGATCCAGGGCGCCTCGGCGGTATCCACGCGGCGCTGCCAGGGGCCCGCCGCGGGCAGCGTGAACTGCACCGGTTCCTCACCGCCGTTCATCAGCAGCAGGACAGAGTATGGCGCACGATGGTGACCGGCGTCCTGCACCAGCAGGCAGCCGACACAGCTCCGTCCGGCATCGTGCCAGGCCTCGCCGTTCAGCTCCCCGCCCTCGGGGGCCAGCCAGGCCAGACGCTGGCCCCCGCCGTCGGCGTCGCGGTGCCGGTAGCGATCGGCCCGCAGCAGCGGCTCCGCGGCGCGCAGGGCCAGCAGGGAGCCGGTGAAGGCCTGCAGCTCTCCGTCCGCCGCGTCCCAGGCCAGCCAGCTGAGATCGTTGTCCTGGCAGTAGGCGTTATTGTTGCCCCGCTGGCTGCGGCCGAGTTCATCGCCGCCCTGAAGCAGGGGCACACCCTGGGAGAGCAGCAGCGTGGCCAGGAAATTCCGCGCCTGCCTCGCCCGCCGCGCCTGCACCACAGGGTCGTCACTGGGCCCCTCGTGGCCGTTGTTGTCGCTGAAGTTCTCAGCGTGGCCGTCGTGGTTATCCTCCCGGTTGTCCCGGTTGTGGCGCCGCGCATAGCTGACCAGGTCGCGCAGCGTAAAGCCGTCGTGGCTGGTGACGAGATTGATGCTCGCCCAGGGGGCACGCCCCGCGCCCTCGAACAGGTCGCCGGAGCCGTGCACGCGGCGGGCCAGCTCCGGCAGCTCGCCGTCATCGCCGCGCCAAAAGCGGCGTACGCTGTCCCGGTAGCGGTCGTTCCACTCGCCCCAGAGTGGCGGAAAGGCACCGAGGCGGTAGCCATTGGGGCCGAGATCCCAGGGCTCGGCAATCAGTTTGCACCGTGCCAGCAGCGGGTCATCGCTCAGCTGGCGAACGAGCGCCGCGTTCGGGTCCACACCGTGCGGGCCGCGCGCCAGCACCGGCGCGAGATCGAAGCGGAAGCCGTCGACCCCCAGGGTCCCGGCCCAGTAGCGCAGGCTGTCGAGGATCAGCCGGCGCACGGCCGGGTGGTCGCAGGCCAGCGTATTGCCGCACCCGGTGTCGTTGACGTACCGGGCCGGGGCGGCGTGCTCGAGGTGGTAGTAGCTGGCGTTATCGATACCGCGGAAGGAGAGCGTCGGCCCGGTTTCGTCGCCCTCGGCGCTGTGGTTGTAGACGACGTCGAGGATCACCTCGAGCCCGGCGTCGTGGAACCGTTCGACCATGGCGCGAAAGGCTTCCGGACCCGCACCCCCCAGGTAGGGAGGATGCGGCGCGAAGAACCCCACGGGGTTGTAGCCCCAGTAGTTGCCGAGGCCGCGCTCGGCGAGGAACGCCTCGTCGGCAAAGGCGAAGACCGGGAGCAGCTCCACAGCCGTGATACCCAGGGCCTTGAGGTAGCCGACGATCGCCGGCGCACCGAGGCCGGCCACCGTACCCCGCTCCGCCTCGGACAGCCCCGGGTGGCGCTGTGTGAAACCTTTCAGGTGCAGCTCGTAGAGGCAGGTATCGGCCCAGGGGGTTTCCGGCCCTCGCGACGGTGCCGGGAGATCCCCCGTCACCACGGCTCGCGGCACGTGGGCCGCGCTGTCCGCCGGGTCCGCCCCGCCGCCTTCACCCTGCGTCCGCTGGCTCGGGTGCCAGGAGCAGGGGCGGTCCAGCGCCCGGGCGTAGGGATCGAGGAGCAGCTTGGCCGGGTTGAAGCGATGGCCCCGGTCCGGGTCCCAGGGGCCGTGGACACGGTAGCCGTAGCGCTGCCCGGGGCCGACTCCGGGGGCGAAGCCGTGCCAGAGGTCCCCCGCCCGCCCGGGCAGCGGCCGCCGGGCCAGCTCGCGCTCGCCGCGGGCGTCGAACAGGCACAGTTCCACGCGCTCCGCGTGTGCCGAGTAGAGGACGAAGTGGGTGCCCTCGGCCGTGCTGGTCGCGCCCAGACGGGTCGGGTCTCCGGGAAGGAGTTGCAGGATAGGTTCCCCTGATCAATGAGCGGTACCAGGCGCTCAGTGTAATGCGCCGCTGGCGCGGCTGGCCATGGCTCTGCTCTCGATGGCTCTGTGCCCGCTGGGCCTGCTCCCGATCCGCTGGCCAACGGTCTGCTCACGCTGCATAGTGCTGAGCCAGTTGCTTTCCGGACGCGCCAGTACCATGGACACACCGCTCTCGGAGCGCGCCAGCGGCGTGCTCCTGCATATCACTTCCCTGCCCTCGCCCTGGGGCGTCGGCGACCTCGGCGCCTGCGCACGAGCCCTCGCCGCGCGCCTCGGCGCGGCGCGGCAGCGCTACTGGCAGGTGCTGCCGCTCAACCCCACCAGCGACGTTGCGGGTGAGTCGCCCTACTTCAGCCCGTCGTCCCGGGCGGGCAACCCGCTGCTAATCAGCCTGGAAGACCTGGCCGAGGAAGGCCTGCTCACCGCCGCGGAGGGCGATACGCCCGCCGCGCCGCAAGGCGGGCGCGCGGATTTCGCCCGGGCGCGGGCCCTGAAGCTGCCGCTGCTCGCCCTGGCCGCCGGGCGCTTCGCTGCCGCCGGGGACGACGACGACTACCGGGCTTTCTGCAGGCGGGAGGCGGACTGGCTCGAGGACCATGCGCTGTTCACCGCGCTGAAAGCACAGGATCCGCGAGCCTGGTCTGACTGGCCGGCACCGCTAAGGTTCCGCCATGCCGATGCCCTGACCGAGGCCGGGGCCGCTCTGCAGGGCGCCATCGGAGAAGAAAAGCGCCTGCAGTACTTCTTCCACCGCCAGTGGCAGCGGCTCCACCGCTGCTGTGACGATGCCGGTGTGTGGCTGTTCGGCGACATGCCCATTTACGTCAACCTCGACAGCGTCGACGTCTGGGCGCGGCCGGAGATATTCCAGCTCGACGACAGCTTGCGCCCCGTGGCCGAGTCCGGCGTGCCCCCGGACTACTTCAGCGCCACCGGGCAGCTCTGGCGCAACCCGGTCTACGACTGGGAGCGGCTCGCAGCGGAGGACTTTCGCTGGTGGGTGCGGCGTCTGGGGACGCTGCTCCATCGCCTCGACGTCCTGCGTATCGACCACTTCCGCGGGCTTGCGCAGTACTGGCGGG
>CAYFVG010000142.1:0-6911 GCA_964346365.1 uncultured Alteromonadaceae bacterium | reverse complement strand
TGCTATTGCATTTTGTTTCTCACTGCGAAACATTACGCCCATCCTATAAATCCCATAAATAAGGATGAAGTGATAATGAAAAACCGCAACTGTCTCCGTCATACATTTCTTCGTCGCAAGCTGCTCGTCGCCGTCGGCGCCGCGTCCCTCCAGCTGGCGTCGGGCCCCGTCTCCGCGCAGCTCGAGGAAGTCATCGTGGTGGCCCAGAAACGGGCCGAATCGGCACAGGATGTCCCGATCGCGATCACGGCCTTCGACGAGAGCGCCATGCGCGACCGGCAGATTGTCGGCTTCGCGGATATGCGCTTCAGCGCGCCCAACGTGGGCTACAACAAGAGTAATTTTTCCGGCAACAATTTCCAGATCCGGGGGGTCGGGACGAACCTCGTGGCCGCCTCGGCGGACAGTGGTGTCGGTATCCACGTCAACGAGGTGTTCATTGTCTCGCCCCGTCTCTTCGAGACCGAGTATTACGATACGGAGCGGGTCGAGATACTCCGGGGGCCACAGGGGACGCTCTACGGGCGCAACTCGACGGGGGGCGCCGTGAACATGATCACCCGCAGCGCCGAACCGGGTGGGGATTACGCGGGGAATTTCGAGGCCCAGTACGGCAACTTCGACCACAAGAAGATCGTCGGCGCCATGAACCTTCCGATCAGTGACACCTTCGCCGCGCGCGTCGCCGGTATCTGGCTGGACCGCGAGGGCTATACGGATAATGTCGTCACCGGCAACGATATCGATGGACGTGACCAGTACTCCGCGCGCCTCTCGCTGCGCTGGCTGCCCGGCGATGCCACGGAGGTCGACCTGATGCTGTCCTATTTCGAAGAGGACAGCAGCCGCTCGCGCAGCCAGAAAACCATGTGTAACAACGATCCCACCGGGATCGTCGGCTGCCTGCCGGATCGCCTCGCCTTCGACGTACCCAATCCGAGCTCCCAGCTGGCAAACGTCCTTGTGTCGGACGCGGTGCTCGGCCCGCTGTCCCTGTTCCAGCTCGGCTCCAATGAGCGCAACGCGGTGCCCGCCGATGTGCGCAAGGTGGCCAGCGAGCAGGACCCGCTCTACGAGGCGGACGAAACGCTCGCGACACTGACGATCAAGCAGGGCCTGGGTGACAACTATTCGCTGACCTTCGTGGGCGGCTACCAGGACACGAGCGTGCTGTCCCAGATGGACTACCAGTGGACCGAGGGGCCGCAGGTGCAGGTGCCGGCGGCCTTTCAGGGGCTCGCCCCGACGACCGCGGGGGCGCTCTTCGCCGACGGCCTGTTCCCGATATCGGCGCCGGATCCCTCCGGCCTCGGGGTCTTCGGCGGCTTCGTGCAGGATCGCCTGTCGACCCTCGAGACCTACGACCAGTCGGACCAGGCCTCCGAGCAATGGTCGGCGGAGCTGCGCATCCAGTCGGATCTTGACGGGCCTTTCAACTTCCTCGCCGGCGGTTTCTGGATGGACGTGGATCTTGAGAACAACTACTACGTCCTCTCGAACGCCTTCGACTACTTCGCGGCGGCCTTTCCCGCCACCCTCGGCGCCGATGGCACGGGCTGGGTGGCCCCCCACTTCAACAACGCCACCCCGGAATTCAACATCGAATCGAGCGCGCTGTTCGGCGAGCTCTACTACCGCTTGACGGACGATATCAAGCTGACGCTGGGGGCGCGCTATACGGTCGACAAGAAGACCATCACGGACCGCCAGTTCCTGTTCAACAGCGACGCCAGCGGCGCGCCCGGGTTACAGCCGATCGGCGGCCCGCCGGTGACCGTGCCCGGGGACATTCGCAACGACAGCGACGAGTGGAAGGAATGGACCGGGCGCGCGGTGCTCGACTGGGCGCTCAGCGAAAACACCATGGCCTACCTGTCCTATTCGCGCGGTTACAAGGGCGGCGGTTTCAACCCGCCTTTCGACCCGGTGGAGTTCCCCGGCCAGGAGCCGGACTTCGACCCGGAGTTTGTCGATGCCTACGAGATCGGCATCAAGAACACCTTCCTCGACAATGCGCTGCGGGCGAACCTGACCGCGTTCTGGTACGACTACAGCGCTATGCAGGTCTCGAAGATCGTCAACCGGACCTCCTTCAACGAGAACACGGACGCGACGATCTGGGGATTGGAGGGTGAGTTTATCTACGCGCCGACGCCGAACTGGCTGTTCAACGCCAACCTGGCGTACCTCAACACCGAGGTGAAGGATTTCCAGAGCATCGACACGCGCGACCCCTCCAACGGGCGCTACGACATCGCGACGGGCACCGGCGATGTCACCCTGGTCAAGGACCTGACGAACGCCTCCAACTGCGTCGCGCTGCTCGATACCGCCACCTTCGCGGCGGTCGCCGGCTCGCAGTTCTCCAGCTGCGGCGCCCTGGCCGACGCCGGCATCCCGATTACGGACGGCATCGCGGCGGATCTCTCCGGCAACCAGCTGCAGAACTCGCCGGAGATGACGGTGAGCCTCGGCGCTCAGCACAACTGGCTGCTGGACGGCGGTGCGGAGCTCAACCTGCGCGTGGATTACTACTGGCAGGACGAGATGTACGGGCGCTTCTTCAACCGGCCCATCGACCGGATCGAGAGCTGGGATATCTGGAACGCCCAGGCGACGTTCACGAGCCCGGAAAACCGGTGGTACGCCCGGGCCTTCGTCAAGAACCTGATGGACGACAACCACTTTGTCGCCATGTATATCACCGACCCCTCCTCGGGGATGTTCACCAACGTCTTCGCGATCGAGCCGCGGACCTACGGGCTTGCCCTGGGATACAACTTCTGAGGCCTGCGCGGGGCCCGCACACACGCGCCGTGCGCGCGCCCTGAGCCGACGCGCCGCGGCGAGGGCTGCTCAGTGCGCGTAGCCCGGCGGCGGCACGAAGGCGCGGTGGTGGCGCTCGAGCAGCGCGGCCACGGCGAGGGTCGTGCGGTCGCCGAGAAAGGGCCCGGCAACCTGGCAGCCCACCGGCAGGCCGTCGGTGGTGGTGCCGAGGGGCACGGCGGTGGCCGGCAGGTAGGCGTTGAGCGTCAGCCCGGCCCAGCGCAGGATCTCCGTGTAGGGCCGCGCCCGGCCATCGACATCCAGGGAGCGGGCCTGCATGGGCTCGCTCTGGTCGTGGGGGAAGGCCGGGACGTGGGCGCAGGGGCAGAGCAGCACGTCGAAGTCCTCGAAGAAGCGCGCCCAGGCCCGGCGGGTTTGCTGCCGCCGCTCGTCCTGCCGCAGCCAGTCCCGGTGTGACAGGGCAATGCCGCGCAGCTGCAGGAGCGGTTCGCTCATGTCGTCCGCTGCCGCGGCGGCGACGGCTTCCTGCGCCTGCGCGCGCACCGCGGCGGGCATCTCCGCGCCGAGGATGGACAGCATGAGCATCGTGTAATTCTCGTGGTTCTGCGCCGGGTCGAAGGCGGGTCGGGCGGCGCGATCCACCCGCGCTCCCAGGCTCTCCAGGGTCGCTGCCGCGCTCTCGATGTGCTCGCGCACGGCCGGTTGCACCGGGCAGAAGGGGTCGTCGGCCCAGACCGCCACCCGCAGCTCGCCCGGCTCCCGGAAGCGCGCCGGCGGCAGTGAAGGACGCGTTGCACAGGGGCCCGCGATGGCGGGCGCCGGGCCGAGCAGCAGGTCCAGGGCCGCGATGATATCGTCCACGCACGTGGCCAGGGGACCGGCCACAGAGAGATCCGGCTCCTGCAGCAGCCCTTCCGCCGGCGGAATATGCCCGATGAGGCTGATGAGCCCGTGGCTCGTCTTGTGGCCGAACACGCCGTTGAAGTGGCAGGGCGTGCGGATCGACCCGCCGATGTCCGAGCCCACCTCCAGGGGCGTGAGGCCCGCGGCGAGGGCCGCCGCCGCGCCGCCGGAGGAGCCGCCGCAGGTGCGGGTCGTATCCCAGGGGTTGTTCGTGGTGCCGTAGACCGCGTTGTAGCACTGCAGATCCGCGCTCAGGAAGGGCACGTTGGTCTTGCCGAGGAGGGTCGCGCCGGCATCGAGATAGCGCTGCACCACGATGGCGTTGTCCGCCGCGGCCCGCCCCGCCCGCTCCGGCGTACCGGCGACCGTCGGCAGGTCCCGGGTTGCGTAGGCATCCTTGATCGTCAGCGGCACACCGTGGAGGGGCCCCCAGTCCTCGCCGCGGGCGGCGGCGGCGTCGGCCGCCCGGGCCCGCTCCCGCGCGCTGTCCGGATCCATTGCCACGACGGCGTTGAGCGTGCCGTTGTGCTGCGCGATGCGCTCGAGAAAAAAATCGAGCGCCTCGACGGCGCTCGTACGCCGGGCCTTGATGTCCTCGGCGATGGCGAAGGCGCTGCGGTAGAGAAAGCTCACGGGTTGCTCCTGCGCGGGTCGGGGACCACAGCATAACAGCCTGGCGCGTCGTTGCGGTGGTCCGTGCTGTCACGGAAAATTCATAAAAACACGCTTGCGCGTCACCGGACTGTCATTCTCTCCCGCTAGCCTTTCAGCCATGAGAATGCTCGACGACATCCAGCTTGTCGACCGCCAGGTGCTGCTCCTGCTGCGCCAGTCGCAGAGCTGGCTCGCGCAGCACGCGCGGGGTGTTTCGCGCACAGCCGACGGTCACCTGTATGTGATCCTGCCCCTGCTGCTGTCCCTGGCCGGCGAGGCCGGCGACCGGCTCGCGCTGGCGACCGCCGTGGCCTTCGCGGCGGAGCGCCCGAGCTACTGGGTGCTCAAGAACACCCTCCGGCGCAGGCGCCCCGCTCAGGCGCTGCCGGGCTTTGAGAGCACGATCATCGCCGCCGATGAGTTCAGTTTTCCCTCGGGGCACACCTCCGCAGCCTTTCTGTTCGCCACCCTTCTCAGCCTGCAGTTCGGCCCCCCGGCGCTCCTCGTCTATGGCTGGGCCATGGCCGTCGGCATGTCCCGGGTCTACCTCGGCGTGCACTTCCCGACGGATACGCTGGTCGGCGCCGTCCTCGGCGCGGGCCTCGGCCTGGTTGTCACCGGGCTGCTGGCCTGAGCGGCGGCGACAGGCGCGGCGCCTTGCGCATTCTCTACGGCGTCCAGGGTACCGGTAACGGTCACCTCAGCCGGGCCCGTGCCATGGCGTCGGCCCTCGCCGGCCGCGGCGTCGATGTCGATTACCTGTTCAGCGGGCGACCCCGCTCCGCCTTCTTCGCCATGGACCCCTTCGGCCCCTTCGCCTGGCGGCGGGGGCTGACCTTCGTCAACGAGCACGGCCGGGTCAGCTACCTGAAGAGCGTGCTGCGCAACGACTATCTCACCTTCTTCCGCGATGTGCGTACCCTCGACGTCGCTGGCTACGACGTGATCCTGAGCGACTTCGAGCCCGTGACCGCCTGGGCCGGCCGCGTCCGGGGCCGGCCCGTCGTGAGCCTGGGGCACCAGCCCGCCTTCGACCACGCCGTGCCCGTCGCGCAGCGCGATTTCCGCACCATGGCGGTCATGCGCCTCTTCGCCCCCGGGTCTGTGCGTGTGGGCATGCACTGGGCGCCGTTCGGGGCGCCGATCCTGCCGCCGCTCATCGACCTCCACGGAGCGTCCGCGCAGCGGCGTCGCGGCAAGATCCTTGTCTATCTGCCCTTCGAGGACCCGGAGGCGGTCAGGGTCCTGCTGCGGCCGTTCCTCGCCCACGAGTTCTTCATCTATGCCCCGGGCTCGGCGCATCGGGACGAGGGCAACCTGCGCCTGCGGCCGACCTCCCTCGAGGGCTTCCGTCGCGACCTCAGCGACTGCGATGGCGTCATCGGCAATGCGGGTTTTGAGCTGGCCAGTGAATGCCTCGCCCTCGGCAAGCGGCTCCTCGTCAAGCCCCAGGGGCGGCAGATGGAGCAGGCGTCTAATGCGCTGGCGCTGCGCCAGCTCGGCTACGGGGCGAGCATGGAGCGGCTGGATGCGCGTCGGGTCGGCGCCTGGCTGGACAGCACTGCGGCGCCGCCGCGGCTGCACTTCCCGGACGTCGCCGGTGCGCTGGTGGACTGGGTGCTCGCAGAGGATCTCGGGGAAGGGTCCCTTCGCGCCCTCAGCGATCGGCTCTGGCGCCGTGTCCGCATCGAGCGGACGGGCGCCGGCTGCGCACCGGCGCCGCCGCTCGCGCTGGGCGCGTAGTGGGCCACGCGGCCCGCGTGGCCCACTAATCCACGCGCGCAAGCGTCGCGCAGCGCGCCGCCGCGGCGAGCGCCAGCAGCAGCAGCGCGGCGAGGACGGCGCGCGTTCCCAGCAGCGTGTCGAGCACGCCCAGGCCCACTCCCGCAAACAGCACGATGCCCAGCACCGTGTTGCTTACCGCCGTGTAGGCCGCGCGATTGTCGCCGCTGGCGAGATCGACCAGATAGGTCTTGCGTCCCACCCGCGCACCCTGGTGAGCGACGGCGCAGAGAAAGAGCAGCCCGGCACCCAGGATGCCGCTCCCCAGGGCGTCCTGCGCCGCGAGTGCCAGGGCACCGCCGAGGCCCAGGGCGGAAAGCAGGGCGGCGGCGGCCATCACCCGGTGCGAGGCGCGGTCGGACCAGAAGCCCCAGAAGGGCGCCGACAGCAGGGCGGCGAGGCCCTCGGCCAGCAGCAGGCCGGCGAGAGCGAGATGGCCGGTGCCCTCGGCGCGCAGGAGCACCACCAGGTAGGGAATGGCGAAGGCCGTGGCGACGAGCAGGCTGCGGGCGATCACGAAGTCGCGGAAGGGGGCGTCGTCCCGCAGCAGACGCAGGCTGCGCAGCGCCTCGTCGAGGGCGTTGCCACCGCCGCCCGTGGCGCCGGGCACCTCCGGCACCCGGCCATAGATGAGCGCCGCGGTCGCCCAGGCGAAGGCGGCGGCGCCCAGGAGCCCGGCGAACAGGTACAGCTCGGTGCCTTCTCGTCCTGCGGCCTGCCCGCCGGCGAGCACCAGCACGCCGGCCACGGCGAGGGTGGCCAGGCCCGCAGCGGAGCCGGCGAGG
>CAYFVG010000141.1:0-6947 GCA_964346365.1 uncultured Alteromonadaceae bacterium | reverse complement strand
GCTCCTCCGCCTGCGACGCCAGCAGCCCGGACAGGAGCAGCACGCCGCCGGGGCGGAGAAGGCCGGTGATCACCGGCGCCAGCTCGAGCAGCGGGCCGGCGAGGATATTGGCCACCACCAGGTCGCACTGCCCCTGCCAGGGGGCGGCGTCGTAGTCGCCGGGGAGGGCGATGGTGAGGTCGCCCGCGGCGACACCGTTGCGACTGGCGTTTTCGGCGGTGGCGACCAGCGCCTGCGGGTCGTTGTCCACGCAGAGCACGGCCCCGGCGCCGAGCCTGGCCGCCGCCACGGCGAGGATGCCCGAGCCGCAGCCGTAATCCACGGCCCGCCCCCCGGCGGTGGCGACCTCGGCGAGCTGGCCGAGGCAGAGGGCGGTGGTCGGGTGGGTGCCGGTGCCGAAGGCGAGCCCCGGGTCCAGCAGGAGGTTCACCGCGGTGGGGTCCGGCGGCGCCAGCCAGCTCGGGCAGACCCAGAAGCGGGGACCGAACTGCATGGGCCGGTAGTGCGCCATCCACGCCCGGGTCCAGTCCTTGTCCTCGAGGATCTCCACCCGCGGCGCGGCGGCGCCGGTGAGCGCCGGGTCGAGGCGGGCGAGCACCGCATCCATGTCCGCCTCGGCGGAGAACAGGCCCGTGAGGCGGGTCTGGCGCCAGAGCGGCGTCTCGCCGACGCCCGGCTCCAGCACCGGCTCGGCGGCCTGTTTCTCGAGCGGGTCCTGGAGCGGGTCCTCGAGCGTGTTCTCAAGCCTGTCGTCGAGGGTGACCGCCACGGCACCGGCGGCGAGCAGGGCGTCCTCGAGGGCCGGCGCCGCAGCCGGGTCCGTGTCCAGCCGTAGCTGCAGCCAGCTCACGGGCGCGTCAGTCCTCGAGCTTGCTTTCGAGGTAGTGAATGCTCACACCGCCGGCCTGGAAGGCGCGGTCCCGCACCAGATCCCGGTGCAGGGCCGTGTTGGTGCGGATGCCCTGGACAATAAGCTCGTCCAGGGCCTGGCGCATGCGCGCCATGGCGCTGTTCCGGGTCTCGCCGAAGCTGATCACCTTGGCGATGAGCGAGTCGTAGAAGGGCGGCACCGTGTAGTTGTCGTAGATGTGCGAATCCACCCGGATGCCCGGGCCGCCGGGCGGGTGATAGGTGCTGATGGTGCCCGGCGAGGGCATGAAGGTGTGCGGGTCCTCGGCGTTGATGCGGCACTCGATGGCGTGCCCGCGGCAGCGCACCTGGTCCTGGGTGACGGACAGGGGCAGGCCGCTGGCCACGCGCAGCTGCTCGTGGACGATATCGATGCCGGTGATCATCTCCGTCACCGGGTGCTCGACCTGGATCCGCGTGTTCATCTCGATGAAGTAGAAGCCGCCGTCCTCGTAGAGGAACTCGAAGGTGCCGGCGCCGCGGTAGTCGATATCGATGCAGGCCTGCACGCAGGCTTCGGCCACCTGCTGGCGCAGGTGCGGGTCGATGTCCGGCGCCGGTGCCTCCTCGATGACCTTCTGGTGCCGGCGCTGCAGGGAGCAGTCGCGGTCACCGAGATGGATGGCATTGCCCTGGCCGTCGGCGATCACCTGGATTTCCACGTGCCGGGGCTTCTGCAGGAACTTCTCGAGGTACACCACGTCGGAGCCGAAGGCCGCGCCGGCCTCGGACTGCGTGACCTGCACGGAATTGATCAGCGCCGCCTCGTTGTGGACCACGCGCATGCCGCGGCCCCCGCCGCCGGCGGCGGCCTTGATGATCACCGGAAAGCCGACCTTGCGGGCGATGGCGAGGGTTTCGTCCGGGTCGTCCGGCAGCGGGCCGTCGGAGCCGGGCACCGTGGGGACGCCGGCGACCTTCATGGCGGCGATCGCCGAGACCTTGTCGCCCATGAGGCGGATCGTGTCCGCCCGCGGGCCGATGAAAGTGAAGCCGCTCTTTTCCACCTGCTCGGCGAAGTCGGCGTTCTCGGCCAGGAAGCCGTAACCGGGGTGGATGCCGTCGGCGTTGCTGACCTCCGCGGCGCTGATGATCGCCGGCACGTTCAGGTAGCTCTGGGACGACCCCGCGGGGCCGATGCAGATGGCCTCGTCGGCCAGGCGCACGTGCATGAGTTCCGTGTCGGCGCTCGAGTGCACGGCGACCGTGGGAATCTCGAGCTCCTTGCACGCGCGCAGGATGCGCAGGGCGATTTCGCCGCGGTTGGCGATGAGCACTTTTTCCAGGGTGGGCATGGGGTTACCTCGTGGCCGGGCGATCAGACGATGGAGACGAGCGGCTGGTCAAACTCCACCGGCTCGCCGTTGTCGACGAGGATCGCGGCGACCGTGCCCGACTTGTCCGCCTCGATCTGGTTCATCATCTTCATGGCCTCGACGATGCACAGCACGTCGCCGGCCTGCACGGTCGAGCCAACCTCGACGAAGTTGGCGGACGACGGCGACGGCGCGCGGTAGAAGGTGCCGACCATGGGCGAGCGCAGCAGGTGGCCCTCCGCTGCCGCCGCCTCCGCGGGTTCTGGAGAGGCGGCAGCGGGCTGCTGCGGGGCGGCGGCGGCAGGTTGGGGCTGCGGCGGGGGCGGCGGCGGTGCGTAGCCGGCGGGGACGTACTGCGCCCGGGAGCCGTTGCGGCTGATGCGCACGGACTCTTCCCCTTCCTGAATCTCGATCTCGTCGATGTTCGACTCCTCCAGGAGCTCGATCAGCTTCTTGACCTTGCGAATGTCCATAGCGGCGTTCCTTACACGGTAGAAGTTACTCGGTAAAAAGCATGGAAAGTCAGCTGTTCAGCTGGCGCAGCGCGGCCTGCAGGGCCAGCTCGTAACCCTGGGCGCCGAGCCCGCAGATGACCCCGCGCGCGAGGTCGGAAAAATAGCTGTGGTGCCGGAAGGGCTCCCGCGCATGCACGTTCGACAGGTGCACCTCGATAAACGGGATGGCCACGGCCGCCAGGGCATCGCGCAGGGCGACGCTCGTGTGCGTGAACGCGGCCGGGTTGATAAGAATGAAGTCCACCCCCTCGCGCCGGGCGTCGTGGACGCGTTCGATGAGTTCCGCCTCCGCATTGCTCTGTAGCGACAGCAGGTGGTGCCCGGCGTCGCGGGCGAGGGCGGCCAGGTGCGCGTCGATGTCCTCGAGGGTGTCGCGGCCGTAAACCGCAGGCTCCCGCTCACCGAGCAGATTCAGGTTGGGGCCGTGCAGGACGAGGATGCTGGCCATGGCGCGTGCGAACCCGTTTGCTCCAATCGGGGTTCAGTGTGAATCAGGATGGCCCCCCTGTCCACAACGCTACCGTTTTTTGGCGATTTTTCTCGAATTTAGCCGCACTATCCGGGCAATATATGAGGTGAAAACATCTGCCTCTTGCATCCCCTCAGGATGACGGCAGGGTCTCCAGGGCCTCGAGCACGACGCCCTTGCGCAGGAGCTGGGGCAGAACCGCCGGCGCTGCGCCCGGGCGCCCAGGGTAGAGCAGGTACAGGGGAATGCCGGAGCGGCCCATGCGGGCGAGGAAGTCGGCGATCAGCGGGTCGCGGTTGGTCCAGTCGGCCACCAGGTAGCGCACGCCGCGGTCGGCGAAGGCGGTTTCAATGGTGTTCGTCTCGAGCACCGTGCGTTCGTTGGCGAGGCAGGTAATGCACCAGTCCGCCGTGAAGTCCACGAACACCGGGTCGCCCGCGGTCTGCGCCTCGCGCACGGCGGCCTCGGACCAGGCCGCGTGGCCGTCGGCAAGGCCCGTCGATCCGGGCGCCTCGCCGCGGTAGCTGCCCGCCGCGACGGCGGCCAGCAGGGCGAGGGCGGCGGCACCGCGCCGCCAGCCGCCGGTGCCCCAGAGCCAGAGCGCCAGCGCCAGGCAGAGGGCGCCGCCGAGGGCCGCGGCCATGGTGTCCACGCCGGCCTGGCGCCCGGCCACCCAGAACAGCCAGAGGGCAGTGGCGTAGAGCGGGAAGGCCAGCGCCTGCTGCAGCCGCTGCATCCAGAGCCCGGGCCGCGGCAACAGGCGCCGCGCCAGCGCGCTGTGACCCAGGAGCACCATGGGTGCGGCCATGCCCGCGCCGAGGGCGGCGAACACGGCGAGGCCGACCGCCGCCGGCTGCGTCAGGGCGAAGCCCAGGGCGGTGCCCATGAACGGCGCCGTACAGGGGCTGGCCACCACGACCGCCAGGGCGCCGGTGAAGAAAGCACCGCGGTTGCCGCCGTCGCTGGCCAGCCTGTTGCCGAGGTTCATGAAGCGCCCGCCGAAGTGCACCAGCCCGGAGAGCGACAGGCCCATGGCGACGAACAGGTACGCGAGGCCGATGACGAAGCCCGGCGACTGCAGCTGGAAGCCCCAGCCCACGGCCATGCCGGCGCCGCGCAGGGCGATGAGCGCGCCGGCGACCACGAGGAAACTCAGCACCACCCCGGCACCGTAGAGCCAGGCGTGGCGGCGCCGGTGGGCGGGCTCGGCGCTGGCGAAGCCGAGGGCCTTGAGGGAGAGCACCGGGAACACGCAGGGCATGAGGTTGAGGATCAGCCCGCCGAGGGCCGCGAACAAGAGCATCGCCGGGAGGCCGCGGCTCTCGTCGGCAGCGGCCCGGGGCGCGGGTGCAGCGCGGGGTGCCCGCGGCTCGGCGATCTCGCTGGCGGCCCCGGTGGCCATATCGATGCGGAAGAGCTGGCGGCGCGGCGGGTAGCAGAGACCGGCGTCGGCACAGCCCTGGGAGGTGACCTCGAGGGTAGCCGTGCCCTCGACCGGACGGCCGGGAGCCAGAGTCATGTCGGCATCGTCGTAGTAGACCACGACATCGCCGAAAAACTCGTCGGTCCGCTCCAGCCCCGGAGGCAGCTCCGCGTCCACGGACAGCGGCTTATCGCCGCTTTCGAGCTTGAACTCGAACTGATGCTGGTAAAGATAATAACCCGGCGTGATCTGCCAGTGGAGACGCAGCGTGCCGTCGTCCTGCATCTCCAGCGCTGGCGCGTAGGCCTCCTCGACCGGCAGGAAGTCCTGCTCCATGTTCGAAAATGAGGGGCTGGAAAACGGCGAGCCGGCAGGCGCCGAGCCGGCAGGCGGCGAGGACGACAGTGGTGCACCTGTCGGCGGCTCGGCGCCCTGGGCGGTGGCGGCAAGCAGCAGCAGGGCGACGAGGATTGTGCGCATGGAGTCTAGCCCGGGCGGCGTTGAGCGGGAGCGCATTGTAACAGTGCCCGGACGGCCCCCCAACGCGCCCTCGACGCCCCGGGATGCTATGATCGGGGCTCGGGCGCGGTGTGCGCCTGCCACCAGGTTTTTGAGGTTTTTTGCGTGTCTCGACCCCTGCACCTTGTCACCTTTCCCGCCCCGGGTGCGCTGCTTGCGGCTCCGGCCGTCGCCGACTCCCTCACCCTGGCGGACGCCCGGGTCCGGGCCCTGCCGCCGACGCAATCGATGACCGCCGGCTGCCTCTCTGCCACCAACAGCGGAGACGCCGCCGTGCGCCGCGACGCGCCCAGGGCCGGCCACCACCACGAGCACTGATCATGGCTGACGAAGACACTATCGATGTAACGCCCGGCAAGCCCGGCCTGCGCCAGCGACTGCAGAACTTCACCGACGACTACCTGCCGGGGGGCAACTGGTTCCGCTTCGCCGCGGTCCTGTTTGCGATCTACGCGGTAGCAGTGGTCATCGCCGGCTTTGTCTGGAGCGTGACCCCGGCACCCTTTGACGTGCGTGAAAAGGCGGCGGCGCTCACCCCTGAAGGCCGCAGCGAGGTCACCGGCGTCGCCACCACGGCGACGCTCATCGGGGTGGTCGACACGCTGCTCGAGAAACGCGGCGGCTTCCTCTACAACGACCGCATGCCCCCGGGGCTCTACCTCGACAACATCCCCAACTGGGAATACGGAGTACTCATTCAGGCCCGGGACCTGGGCCGCGCCATGCGCGAGGTGCTGTCGCGCTCCCAGTCCCAGTCCCGGGAGGACCCGGACCTCGCCGTCGGCGAACCGCGGCTCAATTTCCAGACCGACAGCTGGCTGTTGCCGCCCTCCGAGTCCGAGTACCGCAAGGGCCTCGAGCACTTCCGGGCCTACCTGGACCGCCTGGTGGACGAGGACAACCCCGACGCTCAGTTCTATGCCCGTACCGACAACCTGCGCGAGTGGCTCGGTATGATCAATCAGCGCCTCGGCAGCCTCTCCCAGCGCCTCGTTGCCAGCGTCGGCCAGCGCCGCCTGAATACAGACCTGGCCGGGGACTTCGGCGCCCGTCAGGCGACCTCCAGCCCCGGCGACCGGATGCTGCGCACGCCCTGGATGGAGATCGACGACGTCTTCTACCAGGCCCGCGGCACGGCCTGGGCGCTGATTCATTTTCTCAAAGCCGCCGAAATCGACTTCGCCGAGGTGCTCGACGGCAAGAATGCCCGGGTCAGCGTGCAGCAGATCATCCGCGAGCTCGAGGCGAGCCAGGACATGGTCTGGAGCCCCTTCATCCTCAACGGCACCGGCTTCGGTCTCCTCGCCAACCACTCGCTGGTGATGGCCTCCTACATCGCCCGGGCCAACGCGGCGATCATCGATCTTCGCGACCTGCTCGCCCAGGGCTGAGGCGCGCCCGGGACCGAGGCGCCCCGGGCTGACGCGCCCCGGACTGCAGCTGCCCGGCTAGCGCAGGTAGCGCAGCCGCGTACCCGTATCGAGGGACAGGCGGATCTCCTCGGCGGAAAGCGCCGCCGGGAAGTAGGTGCCCGAGAGCTTGGCATCCAGCAGGCTCGCCCCCTCCAGGTTGGTAGTGCGGAAGTCGATGCCCGACAGATCCGCGTTGCGGAAGTAGCAATCCGAGAAGTCCAGCCCGGCGGCATTCATGTTGCGCAGATCGCGCCCGCGATAGTCACCGCTCTTCAGCTCGCTGGTATCCAGCTTGTCACGCTGCTCGTTGAAGCCCTTGATGTCCTCCTGGCGGAGGAGCTGGTAGAGCGGGTCGGATTTGATGACGGGTTTGTTCATGGGGTG
>CAYFVG010000140.1:4317-6950 GCA_964346365.1 uncultured Alteromonadaceae bacterium | reverse complement strand
AGGGCTCGGCGAGACGGCCGGAATGATAGGGAGCGCTTCTGGGGGTGTCAAGACACCTGACGCAGCACCTGACACGGACAGCCAACACGCAAAGAAGATGCCCACCTGCAAAAGCTTGCATGCACGCCGTGGCGCAAGCAAGCTTGCGCGGTGTCCTCCTTCAAGCCATCCGTCGCCGCCGCCATCGTCATCGCCAACATGGTCGGGACCGGCGTCTTTACCAGCCTCGGTTTCCAGCTCGTGGAGATCCGCTCGGCACCGGTGCTGCTGGCCCTGTGGGCCGTGGGCGGTCTCGCGGCGCTCTGCGGTGCCATGAGCTACGCGGAGCTGGGCGCCGCCCTGCCCCGCTCCGGGGGCGAGTACAACTTCCTGTCGCGCATTTTCCACCCCGCGGCCGGGTTCATCTCCGGGTGGGTATCCGCCACCGTAGGCTTTGCTGCGCCGACTGCGCTTGCGGCGATGACCTTTGGCAGCTATCTCTCCGCCGTATTCCCGTCCCTGTCGCCGCTGTGGCTGGCCACGGGGCTGATCGTGCTGCTGACTGTGGCCCACTCCACCAGCCATCGCGGCAGCGGCGGCACACAGCGCTGGCTGACCTACCTGAAGATCCTGCTGGTCCTGGGCTTTTCCGGTCTCGCCCTGTTCTTCAATGACAGCGGCCAGCAGACGGCATTTGCGCCGGCGCCGGGTGACGGCGCTCTCCTTTTATCCGGCGCCTTCGCTGTTTCCCTCATCTACGTCAACTATGCCTACTCGGGCTGGAACGCCGCCACCTACATCAGCGGCGAACTGGAGTCTCCCCAGCGCAATCTGCCCACGGTGCTCATCGCCAGCACCGGCGCCGTCTGCCTCGCCTATCTGCTGCTGAATTATGTCTTCCTCGCCGTGGCACCCATGGAGGCCATGGTCGGCAAGGTCGAAGTGGGCTACGTGGCGGCGGGCTATGCCTTCGGCAAGGCCGGGGCGGCCATCATGGGCATCCTGCTGGCGCTGCTGCTCGTGTCCACGGTAAGCGCAATGATCCTGGCCGGGCCGCGGGTGCTGCAGTCCATCGGTGAGGACTTCGCCGTTTTCCGGCCCCTGGCACGGGTCAACCGCGACGGCATCCCGGTCACCGCTATCCTCACCCAGGGCTCGGTGGCGCTTCTTTTCCTATGGAGCGCTTCCTTTGACCGGATTCTCGTGTTCGCCGGGGCCACCATGGCCCTGAACACGTTTTTTACGGTGCTTGGCCTCTTCGTGCTGCGCTGGCGCCAGCCGGACCTGCCGCGACCTTTCCGCGTCGTGCTCTACCCGCTGCCGCCGCTGATCTTTCTCACCATCACCGGCTGGACCCTGCTCTACATCGTGCTGCAGCGACCGGTCGAAGCGCTGATCAGCGCGGGCATCGTTGCCAGCGGCGCCGTTTTCTACTGGCTCAGCGCGGCCCTGAGCAGACGGGTCCCCGCCGGGGACCCACCGACAACAGCCTGACAGAAGGACATCACGCCATGGGCAAGATCCTGCTCTACCTCGCCGGCCTTATCTTCGCGGGCTACGGCCTCGCCTGCCTCATCAACCCGGAGATCGCCACCGGCGCCGCCGGTCTCGCGGCCACCAACGGCGACGGTCTGGTGGAGATCGGCGCCATGTACGGCGGCTTCCAGACCGGCTTCGGGCTCTTCTGCGTGCTCTGCGCCCGGCGCGCGGCGTACACGGCCGCCGGCCTCTGGGCACTGCTCCTCGGCATCGGGCTCCTCGCCGTCGGCCGCGGCTACCACGCCCTCGTCGCCACGGACCCGCTCTCGGCCTACAGCTACGGCGCCATCGCCTTCGAGGCGCTGGTCACCCTGCTCGCGGCCGTGGCACTGCTGCGACGCGACGCGGCCTGAAAGATCCGCTGCCAACCCTTCCGACAATTACCCGCGGAGACACGCCCCGGGCTAACGCCCGTACTTGGGCAAACGCAGGTCGTAGATAATCGCCGCGGCGCGCAGGGCGAACGCTGACCCCATCGCGAGCAGTGGTGCTGCGCTCGAGACCGGCCCGAGCAGCTCCACCAGCAGCACATAGGAAAGAGCCCCGAGAAGTGCGGCGGACACGTAGACCTCCTCCTCGAGCATGACCGGGTGGCGGTTGAGCAGCGTGTCGCGGATCAGCGAGCCAAAACTGACGGTCATGATGCCCATGACGATGGCGACCACCGCCGGCACCCCCGCGGCCAGCGCTTTGGCCGTGCCCAGCACACTGAAGAGAGCGAGGCCCACGGCGTCTGCCCAGACCAGGGTGCGCGCGTTGGAGGTCAGGAACGGTGCCAGGAACCACACCAGGACAGACACACTGAAACAGACCCAGAGGTAGCGGACATCGGCGATCCAGAACACCGGCCCGGCCTGCAGCAGCAGATCCCGGAGCGTGCCGCCGCCGACGCCGGTGATGGTGCCGAAGAGCACAAAGCCGAGGATATCCAGCCGGTGCACCGCCGCCGCCAGCGCACCGCTGATGGCAAAGACCGCGACCGCGGCCAGGTCACTCCAGACTAAAAGCTGCGCGAGGGTCATCGCGGCTCAGCACTCGATGACGTTCACGGGCACCTCGAGAACATTGACCGCAAGACCGCCCCGGGCGAACCGTGCCCGGCACCCGTGACGCCA
>CAYFVG010000140.1:0-4217 GCA_964346365.1 uncultured Alteromonadaceae bacterium | reverse complement strand
ACATTGACCGCAAGACCGCCCCGGGCGAACCGTGCCCGGCACCCGTGACGCCAAGAGAGCCATAAAAATGAGCGGCGACGCGACTGCAGCGGTCGAGCACCCCCTCCGCGGCCAGCGCCTCGGCGAAACGCGCGGCGGCATGCATCGGGCCCACGGTGTGCGAGCTCGACGGTCCGATGCCGAACTTGAACAGGTCAAAGGTACTGATGGCCATGGCGCTATCCTGACAGAGGGCAACGCGCTTGTAGAGCGCAAGCTGTCGGGAGATAAGCCTGTGTCGCCGACAAGCCGCAGCGGTTCCTGCGCCCTGGCCAGGCCTTGGTCAGGCCTTGCTCAGGCCTCCGTCGAGGGCAGCGCGGCGTAATCTTTCTCCAGCCGCTTGCCGGCCTTCTTGGAAACACCGCCGAGCACGCCGATGGCGTGGCGGATGCGCACGCGGCTCATATCCGGGCCGAGCAGACCCATGGCGTCGACCACGGAAAAGGACGCGCTGGAGCCGCTGATGGCGATAAAAAGCGGCGCCAGGAAGTCCTTCACCTTGACACCGAGGTCGTCCGCCAGCCCCTTGAGGGCGACCCAGACCGTGTCCCGGTCCCAGTGGCGCAGTGCCTCCAGGCGCCAGAGAGCAAATTGCAGATTGCGCACGAGCTCCTCGCGCTCTCCGCGGACACCCTCGAAATCGCCTTCACTGAGGGTCAGTTCGCCGGAGACCAGGAAGGCCGCCAGCGGCGCAAAATCGCTGAGCACTTCCATGCGCTTCTGCGCGTGAGGCAGCACCTTCATCAGGTTGTCGCGGTTCAGGGCCCAGTGCTGGAGGCGGTCCGCGAGCGCCTCCGGGTCCAGCTCCTCCCGCAGCCAGACGCCGTTCAGCCAACGCAATTTTTCCACGTCGAAGATGGGTCCGCCGAGGGACACCCGGTCGATGTCGAAGTGCGCCAGCATCTCGTGCTTGGAGAACTTTTCCCGCTCGTCGGGCATGGACCAGCCCATGCGCCCCAGGTAGTTGAGCAGCGCTTCCGGCAGGAACCCCATGCGCTCGTAGTACAGAATGCTGGTCGGGTTCTTGCGCTTGGAGAGCTTGGACTTGTCGGGGTTGCGCAGGAGCGGCAGGTGGCAGAGCTCGGGCATGTCCCAGCCGAAGTACGCGTAGAGCAGCTGGTGCTTGGGCGCGGAGTTGATCCACTCCTCGCCGCGGATCACGTGGGTGATGCCCATGAGGTGGTCATCCACGACGTTGGCCAGGTGGTAGGTCGGCATGCCGTCGCTCTTGAGCAGGATCTGTGCGTCGACCATGCCCCAGTCCAGCTCGATGGTGCCGCGGAGCCGGTCGGCGACGGCGCAGCTGCCGGTCTCCTCGGGCACGACCATGCGGATGACATACGGCATGTCGGCCGCCTCGCGCCGGGCGACCTCGTCGTCGGCGAGACGCAGATCGGACGGCTTGAGAGCCGTCGCCTGCCCGGCCTCCCGCCGCGCCGCGCGCAACTCTTCCAGCTCTTCCGGCGTGCGGTAGCAGACGAAGGCCTTGCCCGCCTCCACCAGCTGCCAGGCGTACTGGCCGTAGAGCTCCATGCGCTCGCTCTGGCGGTAAGGGCCGTAGTCGCCGCCGGCATCCGGCCCCTCATCCCAATCGAGGCCGAGCCAGCGCAGGGCGTCGAGAATCGCCTGTTCCGACTCCGGCGTGCTGCGCGCGCGGTCCGTGTCCTCGATGCGCAGCACGAACTCGCCACCGTGGGCGCGGGCGAAGCAGAGGTTGAACAGTGCGATGTAGGCAGTGCCGACGTGGGGGTCACCGGTGGGCGACGGGGCGATACGGGTGCGAACGGTCATGAGGTGTCCTGGACGATGTTTCGACCGTCAATTATACGGGCCGCGGCCCCGGGCATGCACCCGCGAGCCCCGGCGCCGGCTCAGCCGTCACCACCCGGCAGCACCACCCACTCGGGATCGTCGAACTCCCCGATCAGTTCGATGGCAACATAGGGCGCCTCAGCGGCGATGATCGCCTTCACCGCCGCCGGTGGCTGTACTTCCATCGCGTCACGGGCGGCCTTCGAGTCCCAGCTTGCGATGGCGAGGAGCTTGCGCGGGTCGTCGAGCTTGCGATGCAGCCGCGTGCCCCGGGCGCCGGGCGCCTGCTGAATCAAGCGGCTGGCGCGCACCCAGGCGTCGGCGTACTGCTCGGCGCTGTAGCCCTCGGCAACCGTGACCGTGAACAGGTAAAGCATGGAACAGCCCTTCTTCCGCTTCAGGTGACGCGGGCGCGCTGCTGGAACCGGGCCTCGCGGTAGCGCTCTTGCTCGAGCACAGCGGCGAGGCAGCCGACCGCGGCCGCCGCGTCGCCGAAGCTGTTGTACAGCGGCGCAAAGCCGAACCGTACGATGTCCGGCTCGCGAAAATCCACGATCACGCCGGCTTCGATGAGTGCCTGCGCGACCGCGTAGCCCGCCGGGTGAGCCAGGGACACCTGACTGCCGCGCAGCGCGTGCTCCCGCGGCGTCAGCACCTGCATCGCCGTGCAGGCGGGCTCTGCGGCCAGCGCCTCGAGGAAGAAGTCCGTGAGCGCCAGGGAGCGCTCCCGGAGGGCCGCCAGCGACACGCCCTCGAACACCTCCAGGGCCGCCTCGAGCGCGCGCAGGGCGAGGATCGAGGGCGTGCCCGCCTGGAAGCGCAGCACACCCGGCGCCGGCGCGTAGCGATCCGCAAAGGCGAACGGATCACGATGCCCCAGCCAGCCGGTCAGCGGCTGCTGCGCGGCGTCCTGGTGCCGCCGGGCCACGTAGAGGAAGGCCGGCGCGCCCGGGCCGCCGTTGAGAAACTTGTAGCTACAGCCCACGGCGAGATCGGCCTCGCAGTCATCGAGGTGTACCGGCATGGCGCCGGCGCTGTGCGCGAGGTCCCAGAGCGCAAGGGCGCCGGCGTTGTGCGCCGCCCGCGTGAGTTCGCCCATGGCGTGGCGGCGACCGCTGCGGAAATTCACCTCCGTCGCCAGGAGCACGGCCACGTCCTCGTCCAGGGCTTCGGCGAGCCGGTCGCCCGGTGCTTCGCGCACGCGGCAGCGGGCCTCTCCGAGCAACTCGGCGAGCCCTGCCGCGAGGTAGCGATCGGTCGGAAAATCGCCGGCCTCGACCAGGATCGTGCGCCGGCCGGGGCGCAGGGCCAGGGCCGTCGCCAACAGCTTGAACAGATTCACCGAAAGGCTGTCGCAGGCGAGCACCTGCCCCGGGGCCGCACCCACCAGCGGCGCCACCTGCTCACCCACGCGCCGGGGCAGGTCGATCCAGCCGTGGCTGTTCCAGCTGGCGATGAGGTCCCGGCCCCACTCGTCCTCGAGCGTGCTCCGCAGGCGCGCGGCAACGGCCCTCGGCAGGGCGCCCAGGGAATTGCCATCGAGGTAGACAATGCCCGCAGGCAGGGCGAAGGCTTCACGCAGCGACGCCAGCGGATCATCCCGGTCCCGGCGGGCGGCCTCGTCGCGCATCATGGCGCGTCGTCCACCACTGCTTGCCCCATCATCGTCTCCCTGGCCAGCTGAGGCGCAAGTGTAGCGCACTGCGCCGGCGGGCCGTTCGGGGCATCCGTGCAGCCCCGCACGGCGTAAAGCCCCTGAACCTGCCGCGCAGGCCGCGGTCCTACCAGTCTATCCACCGAACGGGAGATACCCCATGACGCGATTGCTCCTGGCGACGCTCTGCACCTGCCTCGCCCTGGTGACACCGGCCGGCCGGGCCGCCGAGGCAGTGTTCGCCGGCGGCTGCTTCTGGTGCATGGAGGCGGACTTCGAGAAGCTCGAGGGCGTCGGCGAGGTCGTGTCGGGCTTCACCGGCGGCACCCTGCCCAATCCGACCTACCGCGGCAACCACGAGGGTCACTACGAGGCGGTCAAGGTCAACTACGACCCCGCCGTGGTTGCCTACGAGGAACTCCTCGAACACTTCTGGCGCAACATCGACCCCTTCGATGCCCGCGGTCAGTTCTGCGACAAGGGGCCGAGCTATCGTACGGCGATCTTCGCCACCGACGCGCAGCGATCGGCCGCCCAGGCATCGTTGGCCGCAGTACGCGACCGCTTCCCCGAGCGTGAGATCGCGACCGAACTCCTGCCCGCCAGCCGCTTCTGGCCCGTCGAGGCGTACCATCAGAACTACGCCGACAAAAACCCGCTGCGCTACAAGCTCTACCGCTGGAACTGCGGCCGGGACGGGCGGCTCGAGGAA
>CAYFVG010000139.1:0-7052 GCA_964346365.1 uncultured Alteromonadaceae bacterium | reverse complement strand
GAGTTCGCGAAAGGGGACTCACATAAAGAGCTTCGCGGAAGGCGCTTTGCGCCGGCGCCGATGCCTCAGGCAGCGGCCTGACGACGCCGGCCCCGGGGGCGCCAGACCCCCAGCACCACGTTGAAAACCGCGAGCAGCAGCACGACCCAGAGCGACCCCCACTCGGGTCCCAGCGGCGCGGCCAGTTCCGCCATCGGCACGTTGCCGGCCAGTGCATCTTCGGCCTGCAGGGCCGCGCGCTCCATGGGCGCCTGCACGTAGACCAGGGTACCCTCGAAGACAAGTGCCCCGAAAATCAGCTTGAGCCAGGCCCAGCCGGCATTGTGGAAAGCGGGGTTGAAAGCCATGGCCAGGAGGCCGCTGACCAGCACCAGGCCAATGGACGGCAACAGTATCAGCTCGGCCAAGGCGCCCATGGCCATGCGCAGCGTGGCAAAGCGCTCGAGGTCTTCCGGGGCCGGCAGCTGCGCGTGCAGCACAAGCAGGCCCACGGCGGCCCCGGCGTAACCGATCGCGCCGAGGGTATGGAGGAATTTCATGGTCTTGCGCACGGTGCTGCCTTCTCCCCCGGTGCTTCCCCACCCTGGTCCGTTATTCTAGCGGGAAAACGGGTACGGAGCGCTGCCGTCAGCACGCGGCGGCCGCCAGCTCGAAGCGGTCCTTGCCGCTGCTCTTGGCCCGGTACAGTGCCTCGTCAGCCGCTGCATAGAGTGCATCCGCCGTTTGCCGCCCCGGCTCGGCCGTGACCACCCCGATGCTCGCGGTCACGCGAAGCGCCGCACCGCCACCGGCCGCCACACGCAGCTCCCTGAGCGTTTCGCGCAGCCGCGCCGCCACGCGCACGGCACCGTCGCGATCGGTGCGCGGCAGCACCAGCAGAAACTCCTCACCACCGACCCGGGCAGCTTCGTCCCCCGGGCGCAGCATGCCCATCAGGGCGGAGCCAAGGGTCTGCAGCACCCGGTCACCGACCGGGTGGCCATAGCGGTCATTGACGACCTTGAAGTCGTCCACGTCGAGGAGCACGAGCGACAGGCTGCCACGGCCGGGCGCCAGGGTATCGAGGAGGCTTTCCAGCCGGGCAAAGATATGCCGGCGATTGGCCAGCCCCGTGAGACTGTCGCGGGTGGCAAGCCGGCGATAACGCCGCAGGTCACGCAGGCGCCAGAGCACGATGGCGATCATCACCCCGAGCCCCAGTGCCACCAGGATAAACCCGAGGCGCTCGTTGCGCTGCTCCCGCTGCTGCCGTTCGATCTCCAGGGAGCGGACCCGGGCCTGCTCCTGCAGCAGCTCGATCTGCAACGCCTGCCGGGCATTCTCGAGGGCCGCGCGCTGGGACTGGCGACGCTCCGAGGCATTTTCCTGCTGCAGAGCGAGCTTGGCCGCCTGGTAGCGGTCCAGGGCCGGGTAGGCCTGCTCGTAGGCGCCGAGGGCCGCATACATCTCGGCCGCCGCCTTGTCGAGCTCGATCTCCCAGCGCGTGCCCTCGAGTTCCGGGATTCCCGCAATAATAGTGCGGGAACGCGCCAGGGCCTCGTTGGCAGCCTCCGCATCGCCCTGGCGCGCATGGCAGACCGCTGCCCGTTTCAAGAGTTCGGCGTCGTAATCCGCCGGGCCATCGGCCTGGAGCGCGTCGGCAATCACCGGCAGCGCAGCCCCGCAGTCGCCCATCTCTGCGTAGGTCATACCCAGGCCGTAGAGCGCCGAGAAGCGCCCGCCGGCATCGCCACGGGCCGCCATGATGCCCTGGTAGCGCCGGAACGCGTCGAGCGCCGCCGCCCGTTCGCCGCCGTAGCGGTAGGCCGTGGCCATGCCGTAGACCGCCTCGGCCACATAGACCGGGTAGGCGAGGGCCTCGTAGTCGGTAAGGGCACGCCGGTAGTAGGTGGTGGCCCGGTCAAACTCATCGAGATAGGTGTAGAGCACGCCGTAAACCTCGTTGACCACGCCGTTCAGGAACGGGTCGTCGCCTGCCAGCGCCTCCTCGGCCGCATCCTGCAGCACCAGCAGCGCCTGCTCATAATTGCCGGCGTGGGCGTGGGCGTAGCCGAGCTCGGCCGTGGCGAGCACGGCAATTCCCTGCAGCCCCGCGCCGCGGGCCTCGGCGGCGGCGGTGGCAAGGCGGTCGAGGGCGCGGTCGAGCTCACCCTGGCGCACTGCGCTGACGCCATCGAGCATCGCCAGGTGCTGACGCAGGCGCGATGGGCTGTCGTCGGCCAGGGCCGCCGTGCCCGCCGCCACGGCATCGGCCAACGCCTCGTTGCGGTGCAGATAAACGAGCGACTGGGCCAGGAGCACCTGGTAGGCAGCCTTCACTACGGGCTCCGCCCCGGCGTAGCGCGGTCCGAGGACCAGCAGCTGTTCCCGGGCGGCCCAGGGATCGGACCAGACAAGGGGTTCTACGGCCCGAAGCTCCTCGGCCGCCAGGGTCTCCGGCAGGAGGAGCGGCTGCCCGCGGGCCCCGGCGGTCAACGCCACCAGGACGGCGAGCAGGAACGGTCGGTGGATATTCACGACAGCGGGGCTTTCCAGGCTGGACCAGACGCGCGAGCTTAGCAGCATGGCCGCGCCGCGCGTAGTTATGGCCACAGAATAGCCTCGGGATGTGAAGCAGTAGGCAGTTGACCCCACGCGCGAAGCGCGACTAGGGTCGGTGGCGTCACAGGATCTCTTAGTGACAGCATACGGCCAGACAGGAGATCAAGCGTGGACGCAATTCAGACTGGACGGACCCTGCTCGAGCTGACGCGGGGCGACATCGCCCACCAGCAGGACATGGCGGCGGTGGTCAATGCCGCCAACGCGCAGCTCGCGACAGGTGGGGGAGTCGCTGGCGCCCTGCACCGGGCGGCGGGGCCCGGGCTGGCGGAAGAATGCCGACCCCTGGCGCCCATCGCGCCGGGCGCGGCGGTGATTACCGGGGCGCACGGGCTGCCGAATGACCATGTCATTCACTGCCTCGGCCCGGTCTACGGCCGCGACGAACCGGCGGAGGAACTGCTCGCCTCGTGCTATCGCCGGGCGCTGGCGTTGGCCGAGGAGGCGGGGATCGAATCCGTCGCTTTCCCCGCAATTTCCGCCGGGGCTTTCGGCTATCCCCTGGACGAGGCCGCGGCCGTTGCCGTAGACACCGTGATGGACGCCGCCACCCACCTCGAACACGTACGGCAGGTGCGTTTCGTCCTTTACGCAGAAACTGACCTCGAGGCGTTTCAGGACGCCCTGGCGCGCCACGGAGACGCCCGCCCGTGATCGACGTGACCGGCACCTGGACCGACCAGTACCAGCTGACCATGGCCCAGGCCTATTTTCAGGCGGGGCGGGCCGGCGAGACGGCCGTGTTCGACTATTTCTTTCGCAAGCTGCCCTTCGCCGGCGGTTACGCCATCTTTGCCGGGCTCGAGGATCTGCTGGACGCCCTCGTTGACCTGCGTTTTTCCGCCGAGGACCTCGAGTACCTCGCGACGCAGAACTTTGATCCCGCCTTTCTCGACTGCTTGCGGGCTTTTCGCTTCAGCGGCACCGTCCGCAGCGTCGCGGAGGGCGCCGCCGTCTTTCCAACCCGCCCGGTACTCGAAGTGGAGGCGCCGCTGCTCGAGGCTCAGCTGATCGAGAGCCTGCTGCTCAACATTCTGAATGTCCAGACGCTGGTGGCCACCAAGGCCAGCCGCATGCGCCTCGCCGCGGGTCCTGCGCGCGCTCTGGTGGATTTCGGCCTGCGCCGATCCCACGGCGCCGGCGCTTACGCCGCCAGCCGGGCGGCGATCATCGGCGGCTTTGACGGCACGAGCAATGTCCGCGCCGGGCGGGATTACGGCCTGCCGCTGGCCGGCACCATGGCCCACTCCTTCATCCAGAGCTATGACCACGAGCTCGATGCGTTCCGGGCCTTCGCCCACAGCTGGCCCGACAACTGCGTCCTGTTGGTGGATACCTACGACACTTTGAAGAGCGGCGTTCCGAATGCGATCACAGTGGGCCTGGAAATGGCAGAGCGCGGGCAGGCGCTCAAGGGCGTTCGCCTCGACAGCGGCGACCTCGCCTATCTCGGCCGCGAGACCCGGCGCCGCCTCGACGCCGCCGGCTTGAAAGACGTGCGGATCGCCGCCTCCAACGAGCTGGACGAGATCGTGATCAAGAGCCTGCTCGAGCAGCACGCCCCCATCGATCTGTTCGGCGTCGGTACGCGGCTGGTGACCGGACAACCCGATGGCGCCTTCGACGGGGTCTATAAACTGGTACTGGCGGGGACCGCGTCACGCCTCAAGCTATCGGAAACTCAAGAGAAGGTCACACTGCCCGGTCGAAAACAGGTCTGGCGCGTTGCCGACAGCGGCGGCCGCTGGCTGGGCGCCGACGTGGTCGGTCTCGACGACGAGGCCCCGCCCTCGCGCATGACCGACCCCCTCGATTCCCGGCGCAACCTGGACCTCGGGCGCTGCCAGCTGTCGCCGCTGCTACATGCCGTGATAGCCGACGGCCAGCGCATCACGCCGCCCCGTGCCGTGCCCGAAATCGCCCGCCATGCCCGGGAGCAACTCGCCGCGCTGCCGGACGAATGCAAGCGCTTCGACAACCCGCATCGCTACAAGATCGGCATTTCCGATGCACTACTGAAGGCACGAGACGACCTGATGGCCCACTACCGTGAAGGGAGTAATCCATGAACGCCCTGATTCTCGTCGACATCCAGAATGACTTTATGCCGGGGGGCGCCCTCGCCGTTCCCGGTGGCGATGCCATCGTCGGTATCGTCAATCGACTCCAGCGGCACTTCCCCCTGGTCGTCGCGACCCAGGACTGGCACCCGCCGGGGCATGCCAGCTTTGCGTCCAGCCATCCCGGCCGGGCGCCCTTCGAGAGCATTACCCTGGACGGCCTGGCACAGACGCTGTGGCCGGACCACTGCGTGCAGGGAACGACCGGCGCGGACTTTCACCCGGACCTGGACACGCGCGCCGTCGAGGCCGTGTTCCGCAAAGGCATGGACCCGTCCATCGACAGCTACAGCGGCTTTTACGACAACGGTCACCGGAAAACCACCGGCCTGGCCGGTTACCTGCGTGAAAAGGGTGCAGACACGCTGTACTTCTGCGGCCTCGCCGCCGATATCTGCGTGGCCTTCTCGATCCGCGATGCGATCCGGGAGGGGTTTGCCACGACCCTGGTCGAGGATGCGACACGGCCTCTGGATGACGGCGAGTTCGCGGCAATACGCGCTGAGTTGACAGCGGCCGGCACCCGCGTGCTGCTCAGCGATGCTGTCGAGTAGCGAAAGGCTCTCGCAAGGTTCGCCGTTCCCCGGCAGAGACAGTGCCGAATGGTCGCAGGCCTATAGTTTGTCCGCGCTGCCGGGCAGACACTCCGGTCTTTCCGTGAGCTTGAATCCGCTTCAGTCCGCCTTGCCAGGGACCACCAATACCGAACACCGGGCACCCCTTGCGATGCTTTCGGCCGTGCTGCCAAGCAGGAATTCCTGTATGGGATTGCGTCCGCGCTTGCCGATCACAATCAGATCGGCGTTCTCCTTGTTTGCCTCTGCGACGATGGCATACCGCGGGTCGCCATCGAGAACCTTCGTTTCGAGACCGTTTATCCGCCCGGTGAGTGACTCCATATGACGCTGAGCGTCGTTGACCTCGCGTTCGCAACTTTCAGATGCGCAGGTAGCAATTACCGCCAGGCTGCGCTGGAAGCGCGGCGCGAGTTCGCGCGCCAGGCTTTCCGCACCGGCGACCGATCGGGAGCCGTCGGTCGCCAGCATCATCAGCTGCGAGCCCCGGCTGGGCTGACCTTCGTCAATTGACTCCAGCCACACGGGACAGGGGGCAAGCCGGGCAGCATCCAGCGCGGTGCTGCCCAGGAAAAACTCGTACCAGCGGCTGTGGCCTCGACAGCCAAGCAGCAGAAGGTCAGCGCCCAGCTCCTGCGCAGCTCCGGCCAGCACCGCACCGGGTTCACCCGCGCGTACCTGTGCGTCTACCTGCAAGCCCGGAGTCGCGAGTTCGCCAGCCAGATCGGCGAGGCTGGCCTCATAGTGTGCCCTGTGAGTTTCCTCGGCAGTCGCCGGGTAGCGCGAGCTCAGGACGTGCACGACCGTGATGTGGGTCGCGCCCCAGGCAGCCAGCTCTTCAAGGCGCTTTCTTAGCCGGTGCCAGGCGCTGGAAAAATCCACCGCCACAATAATATGTTTGAACATGTGCTGCTCCTTTACAGCGAGCCGTCTCGCCGACCCGATGCTCTTTCAGGTGTAAACGGCTGGCATTCCTGTCATCAGCCAGGCGCGGGGGCCGCAACACCTGCTTCTTCGTCAGCCGGAAAATAGCGGCGGGTCTTGTTGGCGATACGCACCAGGGCCAGCATGATCGGAACCTCAACGAGCACGCCAACGACCGTCGCCAGCGCCGCGCCGGACTGCAGGCCGAACAGCGCGATGGCGGCCGCTACCGCAAGTTCAAAGAAATTGCTCGCGCCGATCATGCCGGCGGGCGCGGCGACGCAATGCGGCACCTTCCACGCCATGGCCCAGCCGTAGGCGATGAAGAAAATCAGACCGGTCTGGATGATCAGCGGAATGGCAATGAGCAGGATATGCAGCGGGTTTTCGACAATCACGTCTCCCTGGAACGCAAACAGCAGTATCAGCGTAACAATCAGCCCAACCGGGGTAACCGGCGCCAGGCGTTTCATGAACACGTTGTCGAACCATTCCACACCGCGTCGCTTGATGATCGTCCGGCGCGTCAGATAGCCGGCGCCCAGCGGAATAACGATGTAGAGAACGACGGAGAGGATGACGGTATCCCAGGGTACCTGGATGTTCGACACGCCGAGCAGAAACACCACAATCGGCGCAAAGGCAAACAGCATGATCAGGTCATTCAGGGCAACCTGTACCAGGGTATAGGCGGCATCGCCGCGCGTCAGGTAGCTCCACACAAACACCATCGCTGTACAGGGGGCGGCGCCAAGGAGTATGGCGCCAGCCAGGTACTCGCTGGCCCGGTCGGCCGGGATAAGCGGCGCGAACACGACCATGAAGAAAAACC
>CAYFVG010000138.1:5795-7078 GCA_964346365.1 uncultured Alteromonadaceae bacterium | reverse complement strand
ACCGGGCGGATCTCCCCGGAGAGGCCGACCTCGCCGAAGATCACCAGATCCCGGGGCAGGGGCCGGTCGCGGAAGCTGGAGACAATGGCGAGGAGCAGCGCGAGATCGGCGCTGGTCTCCAGCACCTTGACTCCCCCCACCACGTTGGCGAACACGTCCTGGTCGCCCACGTGCAGACCGCCGTGGCGGTGCAGCACCGCCAGCAGCATGGCCAGGCGGTTCTGCTCCAGCCCCACGGCCACCCGCCGGGGGTTGCCGAGGGCGCTCTCGTCCACCAGGGCCTGGATCTCCACCAGCAGGGGCCGCGTTCCCTCCCAGACCACCATCACGGCACTGCCCGAGGACGCCTCCTCACTGCGGTCCAGGAAAATCGCGGAGGGGTTCTTCACCTCGCGCAGGCCGCCATCGGTCATGGCGAAGATGCCGAGTTCGCCCACGGCGCCGAAGCGGTTCTTCTGCCCGCGCAGGGTGCGGAAGCGCGAATCGTCAGAGCCCTCGAGGAGGATCGAACAGTCGATCATGTGCTCGAGCACCTTCGGGCCGGCGAGGCTGCCGTCCTTGGTCACGTGGCCGACGAGGAGCAGCACGGTACCCGCCTGCTTGGCGTGCCGCGTGAGCGCCGCCGCGCACTCGCGCACCTGGGACACGCTCCCGGGCGCCGAGGCGATGTCGTCCGAGTGCGCCACCTGGATCGAGTCCACCACCACGACGTCGGGCCGGTCGTCCGCGAGGGCCGCGAGGATGCTCTCGACGTTGGTCTCGGCCATGAGCCGGAGCTGGTTCAGGGGCAGGCCGAGGCGGCGGGCACGCAGGGCCACCTGCTGCAGGCTCTCCTCGCCGGTGATGTAGAGACAGGGGCGGCCTTCGGCAAGGTGACAGAGGGTCTGCAGGAGCAGCGTACTCTTGCCGGCCCCGGGGCTGCCGCCGACGAGAATCGCCGAGCCGGGCACCAGGCCACCGCCCAGGACGCGGTCGAACTCGACGGCGCCGGAGGCGATCCGGGCGACACCCTCGGTGGCGATGTCCGCCAGCAGCTTCGCCTCCGGCCGGGCGCCGGCAAAACCGGCCCGGCTGCCGGCGCTGACCGCCGCGGCGCGTTTGCCTGCGGGCCCGAGGCGCACCTCCGAGATCGTGTTCCAGGCGCCGCAGTCGCTGCACTGCCCCTGCCACTTGCTGTAGTCCGAGCCGCACTCGGTGCATACGAACGCGGTTTTCTGCTTCGCCATGGGCCTCCTTTGAAGCGTGCCTCCTGTGAAAAACGCTGCCGGGGCCTGTATCGTCCC
>CAYFVG010000138.1:0-5695 GCA_964346365.1 uncultured Alteromonadaceae bacterium | reverse complement strand
GCCTCCTTTGAAGCGTGCCTCCTGTGAAAAACGCTGCCGGGGCCTGTATCGTCCCCCGTAGGCCCGCTATGCTAGCGCACCCATGACCTGGACCTGTTGATGTCGGAATCCTCGCTCATCCCCGAGCAGCAGCTCCTGTTCTCCCCCGGCCTCGCGGCGACCATCGGGCTGGAGGAGGCGATCCTGCTGCAGTACCTGCACGGGCTCCTCCGGCACCTCCCGGCGGAGCGCCACGGGCAGCGGGACTGGGTGAGCGTATCCCGCGGCCAGGTGCTGGCCGCCCTGCCGTTCTGGAACGACGCAGATCTCGGCCGGCTGTGCCGGCACCTCGCGGATCTGGGCGTGCTGCGGGTGCAGCAGGCCGCCGCGAGTGAACGGCTTGCCTTCGCGCTGGACCATGGGCCCGCTGATGCGGGCCGTCGGCGCGAGGGCGCGCCTCCCACGGGAGAAGCAGCCTCCGGGAGCGTTGGCGCATCCGGCAGCAAGGCCCCCTGTGGGAGCGGCGCCCCCGCCGCGACGGGCCCGGCGGGCCCTTCCACAGCTGTCGGCGCCAGGGCGCGTTTCCCACAGCAGGAACCGAGCCCGGTCGGCGCGGGGGCGCACCTCCCACATGGGGGAGGGCCCGTCCCGGCGAACCGCCCGCGGGCCGGCCTGCTGCCGGCCGGCTGGCAGCCGAGCGAGGACCTGCTGCAGCTCCTCGCGCTGAACCACAACATACCCCGCGCCTTCGCCTTCGAACAACTGGAGGATTTCGTCTTTTACTGGCGCGAGCGCGGCGAGACCAGCCACGCCTGGGAGAACAAGTTCCGTCAGCACGTCCTGTCCTGCTGGCGGCGCCGGCAGCAGGATGCCGCCGAGGCCTTCCGCACGACCCCGGCGCCCCTCGACGGCAACTGGCAGCCGAACGCCGACGCGCTGGAGCTGCTGCTGCGCGCGGGGGTCGCCCGGGATTTCATCAGCGACTCGATCCCCGAGTTCGTGCTCTACTGGCGCGAGCGCGGCAGTGCGCCGGAGGCGTTGAACACGCGCTTCGTACAGCACATCCGCCGCCAGTGGGCGCGCTACCAGTCGAGCAGGGAGCACAGCACGGAGCCCGCGCGCATCGCGCCGGACTGGCAGCCGAGCGCGGACGTCTTCGATATTCTGGAGCTGTCGCATATCGACGCCGACTTCGCCCGGGCGCTGGTGCCGGAGTTCGTGCTCTACTGGCGCGACAGCAACCAGCTGCACAGCTCCTGGAACAGCAAGTTCCTGCAGCATGTAAAATACCGCTGGGCCAGACACAACCAATTCAGGCACAACCAATTCACGGCACGGGACCGGAGCCATGACGGGCAGCAGGGAACTGGTAGAGCGGGCCGAACGCGCGATCGCAGCCTCGAGGAGGACCTCCACGACACCTCCTGGGCAGACTGAGACGAGCGGGGAACACCCCGGCCGCGCCGCCCCGGAACGCGTCGAGGCCATCAACCAGGTCTTCGCCCTGTTCCGCCTCAACTACCACAATCAGTACTACGCCGCCTTCCCGGACGCCGAGCAGCTGCGGCAGATCAAGAAGCTGTGGCTCGAGTCCCTCGGCGACTACGGCGTCAGCCAGCTGCTGGCAGGCGCCAAGCGCGCCATCGAGGACAGCGAGTACCTGCCCACGCTGAACCGCATGCACCGCTGCTGCCGCGAGGCGGCAGAGGGCTTCGGCCTGCCGCCGGCCCGGGCGGCTTACCAGGAGGCCTGCGCGGCGCCCTCGCCCAGAGCCGCCCAGCCCTGGTCCCACGCCGCGGTCTACCTCGCCGGTCGCGACTGTGGCTGGTTTTTCCTCACCAGCAGACCCGAGGCGACCAGTTGGCCGGTGTTCCGGGACGTCTACGAGCGCTACTGCGCGCGGGTGCTGGCCGGGGAGACGCTGGAGCTGCCGCCGGCCCCGGCCCTGGAACGGGACCGGGGCACGCCGCTTTCCGCCGGGGAACAGCTCGAGAAGCTCAAGCAGCTGCGCCGGGAGCTGGACCTCTAAGGGATCAGTCCCCGGGGGCAGGGTCGCCCCGGCGCGGTCCCTTCAGGGCGCCTGCCGGGCGAGGTTCTCGAAGCGGGTGAACTCGCCGATGAAGGCGAGGCGCACGGTACCGATGGGGCCATTCCTCTGCTTGCCGATGATGATCTCGGCCACGCCCTTGTCCGGGGAGTCCTCGTTGTAGACCTCGTCGCGGTAGATGAACAGGATCACATCCGCGTCCTGTTCGATCGCGCCCGAGTCGCGCAGATCCGAGTTCACCGGGCGCTTGTTAGGCCGCTGCTCCAGGGAGCGGTTGAGCTGGGACAGGGCCACCACGGGGCAGGCAAATTCCTTGGCGAGGGCCTTGAGGTTCCGGGAGATCTCGGAGATCTCCGCTGTCCGCCCCTCGGCGCTGCCGGCCACCTGCATAAGCTGCAGGTAGTCGACCATGATCAGCGCCAGGTCGCCGTGCTCGCGCACCACCCGGCGGGCGCGGCTGCGAACTTCCGTGGGCGTGAGCGCCGGCGTGTCGTCGATGTACAGGGGCACATCCTTGAGCTTGCCCACGGCGCCGGAGAGTTTCGGCCAGTCCTCCTGGTCGAGCTTGCCGTTGCGCACCTTGCTCTGGTCGATGCGGCCGATGGAAGACAGCATGCGCATGATCAGCTGCTCCGACGGCATCTCCATGCTGAACACGAGCACCGGCCTGTCCTGATCGAGCGCGGCGCTTTCCACCAGGTTCATGGCGAAGCTGGTCTTGCCCATGGACGGACGCCCGGCGACGATCACCAGGTCCGAGCGCTGCAGGCCGGACATAAAACGGTCCAGATCGACGTAGCCGGTGCTCAGGCCGGTGATGTGGCCGCCGCGCTGGAACAGCTCCTCGATGCGGGCCAGGGCGCCCTGGAGGAGCGGGTTCACGGTTTGCGGGCCGCCCGCCTTCGGGCCCTGCTCCCCGATCTGCATGATGCGCCGCTCGGCGGCGTCGATCAGCTCCTCGGCGCTGCGTCCTTCCGGATTGAAGCCACTGTCGGCGATTTCCTGGGCGGCCTGGATGAGCCGGCGCACCTTCGCCCGCTCGCTCACCACCCGGGCGTAGGCGCGCAGGTTGGAGGCGCTGGGGGTGCCCTCGGCGAGCTCCGTGAGATAGGCGAGGCCGCCGGCGGCCTCGAGTTCGCCGCTCGCCTGCAGTTTGTCGGCGACGGTGATCACATCCACAGGGTCGCTGGCCTCGGCGAGGCGCGCTATGTGGCGGTAGATCAGCCGATGGTCCGGCCGGTAGAAGTCCTCGGCGGCCACCACCTCGGCCACGCCGTCCCAGCCGTCCGCGGACAGCAGCAGGCCGCCGAGCACGGACTGCTCCGCCTCGGCGGAATGGGGCTGCAGCTTGATGCGAGCCAGATCGCGGTCGCCGGCGGGTGGTGGCTCCGGGGGGAAGTCGGCGCTGTCAAATTCGGCCATGGTGCGTCAAGACTCCAGCGGGCCGTTCAGGGTAGCCGATTCGCCGGGCGGTCTGAAGCGCCCGTGCGGAGCCGCGCGCGGCGAGGCGCCGCTCCTGCAGGGCGAGGGCGTTTACTCCGGTACCACCGCGACAGTGAGGTCGATCATCACGTCGGAGTGCAGCTGCACCGCAACCACGTACTCGCCGGTCTCGCGCAAGGCCCCTTCCGGGAGCCGGACCTCGGACTTGTCGATGTCGCAACCCGCGGCGGTCAGCGCGTCGGCGATATCGCGGGCGCCGATGGAGCCGAAGAGCTTGCCTTCCTCGCCGACGTTGGCGGTGATGGTGACCATGCCCACCGCGCTCAGCTTCTCGCCCCGGGCCTCGGCCGCGGCCCGGGCTTCCGCAGCGGCCCTCTCGAGCTCGGCCCGGCGCGCCTCGAACTCGGCGATATTGCTCTTCGTGGCCGGCACGGCCTTGCCCTGGGGAATCAGAAAGTTGCGGCCGTAGCCGGGCTTCACAACCACGGTGTCACCGAGGCCGCCCAGGTTGCCGATGCTCTCCAGCAGAATGACTTGCATGGTTCCTATCCTCTGTCTTCGGGGGCGGACGGCCTTCCGGCATCCGCAGCGCCCTGCATCAATGTTCGTTCACTGCTTGTCGCCATTGCCGCCGCCACGCCAGCGGGCGCGAAAATCTATCCAGGCGTCCAGTACCGCGAAGCCCACGAGCAGCAGCTTCACCGCGTCAAAAAAGAGCCACAGCGCGTAGAACGCCGCCAGCCAGCCGCGCCCGGCGCCGCGCAGCGCCACCCGGGCATGGACGAGGGCGAAGCCCACGGCCGTTACCGGCACCAGCAGGCACGCCGCCCAGCTGCGGTACTCGACGCCCAGGGCGGTCAGACCTGCGGCGCCCAGAGCCAGGGGGGCGGTCACGCCGACCGGCAGGCGCAGGGCGCGGAACTCGCTCCGGAACCCCCCGGGGTTGTACAGGGCGGCCTGCCAGTAACGCGCCAGCACCAGACAGAGCAACGCCAGCAGTGCATTGGCGGCACCCATCATCCCCGCAAGCTGCAGCTGCGTCGGGACCTGCAACACCGCCTCGACGCCCGGGCCGGCGGACTGCTGCACCCGCTCCAGAAACTGGCCGAAAACCGCCGCCAGCTGCTCCAGCATGCGCTGGGCCAGCGCCAGGGTGGCGAGGCCGGTGACGACGCCGACGCCGGCGCTGGCCAGCACCGCCAGGGCCAGGCTCACCGACAGGCGCAGCACCAGCGCCAGCGCAAAGGTGCCGAGGAGCAGCGCCAGCGGCGTCGTGTCGCCGGCCATCTGCATCAGCAGCACAGCGGGCAGCGAAGCCCAGAGTACGACCCACGCCCCCGCGCCGGCCCCGCGGCGCAGCGTCACCAGGGCGGCGATGGCCGCCCCGATCCAGCAGAACAGCACGCTGCCGGAGCTTGCCACGGCCAGCAGCAGGGCTCGGTAGGGGCCGCGCATGGCGAAATCGGCAAGCGCTTTCATCGGGGCGTCCGCCCGGCGGCGCGACGACGCCCTAGCGGTGGGCGTCCGAGTACGGCAGCAGAGCCAGGAAACGCGCGCGCTTCACGGCGGTGGATAGCTGTCGCTGATAACGGGCCTTGGTGCCCGTGATCCGGCTCGGAACGATCTTGCCCGTCTCGGACACGTAGGCCTTGAGCGTGTCGAGGTCCTTGTAATCGATCTCCTTCACGCCCTCGGCGGTGAAGCGGCAGAACTTGCGGCGGCGGAAAAAACGTGCCATGGCTACTACTCCTCGGTTCGGTTGACGACGGCCTCAGGCCTCGGCCTTCTCGGCGCTCTCCGCGGCGGGCTTGCCGGCCTTCTCCGCGCGCTCGGCACGCTCACCGCGGGGGCCCTTGTCGTCGCCCTTGCGGTCATCGAAGCGGCTCTTGCGCTCGCGGCTTTCCTTCTCGGCCTTCATGATCGGCGACTCGCCGGTGACCGCCTCGTCGCGGCGGATCACGAGGTTGCGGATCACGGCGTCGTTGAAGCGGAAAGTCGAGGTCAGCTCTTCCATGGCATCATCGCCGGCCTCAACATTCATGAGCACATAGTGTGCCTTGTGAATCTTGTTGATCGGAAAGGCGAGCTGCCGGCGGCCCCAGTCTTCCAGGCGGTGCACGGTGCCGCCGTCCTTGGTGACCATGGCGGTGTAGCGCTCGACCATGGCGGGGACCTGCTCGGGCTGGGCGGGGGGGGCCAGGGAAAAGATTTTGTAATGTCGCATCT
>CAYFVG010000137.1:0-7196 GCA_964346365.1 uncultured Alteromonadaceae bacterium | reverse complement strand
GCGGCGGCAGGCCGGCGGCCCGGCGCCGGGCCAGGAGCTCGCCGGCCACCTCGCCGTAAGGCTGTTCCAGGATCGCCCGGAGGAGCGGGTGGTCCGGGTAGTGGCTCTGCAGGAGCATGCGCCCGGGGCGACCGGCGCGCCCGGCCCGGCCCGCGACCTGCGTCAGCAGCTGGGCCAGGCGTTCCTCGCCGCGGAAATCCCCGGCGAAGAGCAGGGCGTCGCAGTCGACGACCCCCACCAGGGCCACGGCCGGGAAGTGGTGTCCCTTGGTCAGCATCTGCGTGCCGAGGAGTATGCAGGGCTCGCCGCGGCCGACCTCGGCCAGCAGCGTCTCCATGGCGGCGGGGCTGTCGATGGCGTCCGAGTCGACCCGGTGCAGCGGCCAGTCGGGCAGGGCGCCGGCGAGGAACTCTTCCGTCTGCTCCGTGCCCAGGCCGCCCGCGAGCAGTTGCCTCCCGCCGCAGGCCGGGCAGGCGGCGGGCAGCGGCCTGTGTGCGCCGCAGTGATGGCACTGCAGCCGCTTCCGGCGCCGGTGCACGGTGAGCCGGGCATCGCAGTGGTCGCAGCCGGCGACCCAGCCGCAGTCGTGGCACTGCAGGCTGCTGGCGTAGCCCCGGCGGTTGAGGAAGAGCAGCACCTGGGCGCCGCCGGCGAGCGTCTCCGCAACGGCCGCGAGCAGCGCCGGCGACAGGCCGGCGCGCAGCGGCTGGCGCCGCAGGTCCACGGCGTCGAGCACCGGCAGCGTCGCCCCGGCGGCCCGGCGGGTGAGCCGGTGGTGCCGGTAGCGGCCGGCGCCGGCGTTGTGCAGGGACTCGAGGGAGGGGGTCGCGCTGCCGAGGAGCACCGGGCAGTGCTCCAGCTGCGCCCGCTTCACGGCCACGTCCCGGGCGGAGTAGCGGAAGCCGTCCTGCTGCCGGTAGGAGGCGTCGTGCTCCTCGTCGACGATGATCACGCCGCAGCGCGGCAGCGGTGCGAACACCGCGGAGCGCGTACCGATGACGATCGCCGCGCGGCCGCTGGCCGCCGCCTCCCAGTCGTCGCTACGCTCCCCGGCAGCGCGGCCGGAATGAAGAACGGCCAGAGCCGCGTCGAAACGGGCGGCGAAGCGGGCCAGGGTCTGCGGGGTCAGACCGATCTCGGGGACCAGCAGCAGTGCCTGCTCGCCGCGGGCGAGGCAGGCGGCGATCACCTGCAGGTAGATCTCCGTCTTGCCGCTGCCGGTAACGCCTTCCAGCAGGTGGCAGGCGAACCGGCCGAGATCGCCGCTGGCGGCCGCGACGGCAGTGGCCTGCTCCGCCGCCAGTGGCGGCCCCGATTCCCTGCTGCGGGCGGCCCGGGGGCCGGGGGCGCAGCGCTCGACGAGGCCCTTGCGGGCGAGCTCCCGCAATGCCTCGCGGCGGATGCCGGCCCCGGCAAGCTCGTCATCGGGCAGCGGCTCGCCGCCGCGCAGGGCGAGGAGCGCCTCCCGTTGCCGGGGCGCCCGGGTGAGGGCGTCCTCGGCCAGCCCGGCGCCGCGGTCCGTGAGTCGCCAGGCGCCGAGGGCCGGCGCCCGGCCGCCGCGCAGGCGCTGGCTGAAGGCGGCGGCGAAGACGTCTCCCGGGGCGTGCTGGTAGTAGGCGGCCGCCCAGCGACAGAGCTCGGCGACGGCGGGGGTCAGGAGCGGCGCGTCATCGAGGACGGCCTCCGCCGCCTTCAGCGCCCCGGGCTCGAGGTCGCTCCCGGCGGCCACCTCGGCAAGAAAGGCGACGACAGTGCGACGGCCGAAGGGCACGCGCAGGCGGCAGCCGGGCGCCAGCGCCGCTGCCCGGGCCGGGTCGAGGTCCGCCGGCGGCAGGTAATCGAAGTAGCGCCGCAGCGGGTTGCCGGGCACGGCGATGCGGAGGATAACGGGCATGGACGGGCAGGTCCGACGGGGATCGCCACAGCTTAGCAGCCTGTCGCGCTTTCCCGCAGTAGAACAGATCGGAGTCCGGCAGGCTGTCAGCAGCGCTTGCGCCCGGCAGCCGTTCTGGTAGACTCCGCGCTCTTTTTCCGGGGCCCGGTGGCCCGCGGAATGGCAACCACAGGCGCGGTGCCCGGCAGTGATCGGGTGGCGGCGCCGCAGGCCAGGAGTCAACAGCCATGAAAACCGATATTCACCCGAAGTACGAAGTGGTCACGGCGACGTGCAGCTGCGGCAACGTCATCAAGACCCGCTCGACGCTGGGTCGGGATTTCCATATCGACGTCTGCTCCCAGTGCCACCCGTTCTTTACGGGCAAGCAGAAGATCGTCGACTCCGGTGGCCGCGTCGACCGCTTCAAGAAGCGTTTCGGTACCCGCGGCGCCAGCAAGCGCTGAGCAGTCTGCCTCCGCGGCGCCGCTATGGCGACTAGAAAATATCGCGGATGAGGTCGTCGGTTCCCGTCTTCCCCGGCACCTCACCGCGGTCACTGTCCGCCGGCTCCGGCACATTCTCCTCGCGGAAATACTCGAAAATCGCCTCGCCATCGCCGGCCCCCGCCAGGCGCCCGGTCTGCGGGTCGATGCGCACGCTGGCAATGCCCGCGGGCACCGGGCGTTCCCGGTCCGGGCTGTCCGCCAGCGCCTCGCGCATAAAATCGATCCAGACCGGAAGCGCCGCCGTGCCGCCGAATTCCCGGCGCCCGAGGGGCGTGTAGCCGTCAAAGCCGACCCAGGTGGTCGTCACCACGTCGCGGTTGTAGCCCGAGAACCAGGCATCCATGGGGCCGTTCGTGGTCCCGGTCTTGCCGGCGAGGTCCTTGCGTTTCAGGACCAGGGCGCGGCGCCCGGTACCGCGGGTGATCACGTCCTGCAGCATGTCGTCGAGGATGAAGTTGACGCGCTCGTCCATGACCCGCGCCGCCACCGGCTGGCTGTTGGCGTCCTCGCCGGCGAGGATTGCCTCCATGCTCAGTTCCCTGCCCTTGCAGTTCCGGCATACCCGGGGCGGGTTGGCCTGCCACACCGTGCGGCCGCTGTTGTCGGTGACCCGGGCGATCAGGTGGGGCTCGACCCGGTAGCCGCCGTTGGCGAGGACCGCGTAGGCCGCGGCCAGCTCGAGGGGCGCCATGGCGTGGGTGCCGAGGGCCAGGGACAGGTCCGGGGCGAAGTCGCTGGTATCGAAGCCGAGCCCGTCCGCGTAGTCGATCAACCGGCGCGGGCCGAGGTGTCGCAGGAGACGGATGGATACCAGGTTGCGCGACTTGGTCAGCGCCCAGCGCAGCCGCGTGGGGCCGTAGAACTTACCGCCGTCGTTCTCGGGCCGCCAGATGCCCTCCAGGGAGGCATCCTCGAGGACGATCGGCGCATCGTTGATGATGCTGGCCGCCGTATAACCGGCGTCGAGGGCGGCAGCGTAGAGGAAGGGCTTGAAGTTGGAGCCGGGCTGGCGCTCCGCCTGCGTGGCGCGGTTGAACTTGGAGAGCTCGAAGCCGATGCCGCCGACCAGGCCGAGAATGGCGCCATTGTCCGGGTCCAGGGAGACCAGGGCCCCCTGCACCGCCGGCACCTGGGCCAGGTGCCAGGCACCGTCGCGGCGATCGACCCGGATGACGTCCCCGGGCGCGAGCACATCTGCCGGCCGTGCCGGCGACCGACCCACGGCGTTCTCGCTGAGGTAGGGACGGGCCTGGCGGAGGCCGTTCTCCCACAGCAGCACGTCCTCGCCGCCGTCGGCCAGCAGGATGCGCACCCGGTCGTCGCTCACGGCCGTGACGGCCGCCGGTGTAAGCCCCGCCACCGCGGGCAGCTCGGCCAGCACGTCCAGCCATACATCCGTCGGTAGCGGCGGTGGCGGCGGCGCACTGGAGTCGGCGGCTGCAGCGGCGGTCATGGCAGCGTCGGGTACCGGCAGCTGCTGCTCCGGGCCCCGGTAGCCATGGCGCCGGTCGTAGGTGAGCAGGCCGTCGATCACCGCGCGCTGCGCCACCCGCTGCAGATCGCTGCGCAGGGTCGTATACACCTCGTAGCCGGCCGTGTAGGCATCGTTGCCGTAGCGCTCAAGCATCGCCCTGCGGACCATCTCGGCCACATACCGGGCGTCCAGGGTCACCTGCGGGCCGTGGTGGGCCGCGGTTACCGGCGCCGCCAGCGCCTCATCGTGGGCTGCGCGGTCGATGAAACCGAGGGCGAGCATCCGGCCGAGGATCCAGTCGCGCCGCTCGCGCCCCGCCTCGGGCCCGGAGAGCGGGTTGTTCCGGGACGGCGCCTTCGGAATGCCGGCGAGCATCGCGTGCTGTGCCAGGGTCAGCTCGCCGATGCCCGTGCCGTAGTACACCTGCGCCGCGGCTTCGAAGCCGTAGGCGCGGTGGCCGAGGAAGACGCGGTTGAAGTAGAGCTCGAAGATCTCTTCCTTGCTCAGGCGCCGATCGATCTCGATCGCCAGCAGTATTTCCTTGAACTTGCGCAGGAAGGTGCGCTCCCGGGACAGAAAATAGTTGCGCGCCACCTGCATGGTGAGGGTGCTGCCGCCGGAGCGCTTCTGGCCGGTCATCGCCAGTTCGGTCACCGCCCGGGCGAGGCCCATGAAATCGATGCCGCCGTGCTCGAAGAATCCGTCATCCTCGGCGGCCAGAAGCGCGCTGATGAACTGCGCGGGTATGTCCGGGTAGGCCAGCGGGTTGCGCTTCTGCTCACCGAACTGGCCGATGAGCGCGCCGTCGGCGGCGTACACGCGCATCGGCGTCTGCAGCTGCACATCGCGCAGGGTCTGCACGTCGGGCAGGCTCGGCCCGAGGTAGAGGTAGACGCCGGCGAGCAGCCAGGCGAGGCCCAGACCGCCGAGGAGGGCAGGGCACAGGAGTCGGCGCAGGACGCTCAAGGCAACTCCGGGTGTGGGTTGAGGGGTCGGGCAGAATACGGCAAAAGGTTTACCTCGTGGCAATTGTATGCTTTTTTTGTGTTTAAATTACGTGCGGGGGTAGCTTAACGGGCAATATTGAAGTATAAGTGTATAAAAAATAGCTAAGTCTGTGAAACATATAGGAAAATGACTTGCTTGGCGTGCTAGGGAAAAAAAAGCAGGTTACGTTGCTGGGGCTGGATATCAGCTCCACCACCGTCAAGCTGCTGGAACTGAGCCGGACCGGAGACTCCTACCGGGTCGAGAGCTATGCCGTGGCGTCCCTGCCGCAGGACGCGGTGGTGGAGAAGGCGATCAGCGATATTGACGGCGTCGCCAATGCCGTCCGCAGTGTCGTTGCCCAGTCGCGCAGCAAGCTCAAGCTCGTGGCCGCCGCCGTGGCCGGCTCCGCCGTCATCACCAAGCTCGTGCAGATGCCCGAGGGCCTCTCCGAAGAGGAGATGGAAACGCAACTCACCCTCGAGGCGGACCAGTACATCCCCTATCCCCTCGAGGAGGTGGCCCTGGACTTCGAGGTGCAGGGCGCCGTCCCCGGCCGCGAGGGTATGGTCGACGTGCTCCTGGCCGCCTGCCGCCGGGAGACTATCGACACCCGGGTCGAGGCGATCGAGAACGCCGGCCTCGAGCCCAAGGTCATGGATGTGGAGGCCTACGCCATGGAGCGGGTCTATGGCCTGCTGCGCGAGAACCTCGGCCTCGATGACAGCGCCGTGGTTGCCATCGTCGACATCGGCGCCACCATGACTACCCTCAGTGTCCTCGCCAACGGCCAGACGCTCTACACCCGGGAGCAGATCTTCGGCGGCAAGCAGTTGACGGACGAGATCATGCGCCGCTACGGCCTGCCGCTCGAGGAGGCCGGCCTCGCCAAAAAGCAGGGGGGGTTGCCGGACGATTACGAAGACGAGCTGCTGATCCCCTTCCGGGACGCCGTGGTGCAGCAGGTTACGCGGTCTTTGCAGCTGTTCTTCTCGTCGAGCCAGTACAACGATGTCGACTTCATCATCATGGCCGGCGGGGTGTCCTATATGGAGGGCCTGGTCGAGCTGGTCCAGGAACGGCTGGGGACGCCCACGGCCATGGCCAACCCCTTCGCCGAGATGAGCATCTCGCCGCGGGTCAACGCCGTGGCTCTCGGCAGTGACGCGCCGGCGATGATGATCGCCTGCGGCCTCGCCCTGCGGAGCTTCGACTGATGGCGCAGATCAATCTCCTGCCCTGGCGCGATGCCCGCCGCGAAGAGCGCAAGCGCGAGTTCCTCACCATCCTCGGTCTGGTGGCGCTGAGCGCCGTGCTGCTGGTGGTGCTGGCGGACCGCGTGGTGAACGGGCAGATCGACGACCAGCGGGCCCGCAACGCCTACCTGCAGGACAACATCGAGAAACTCGACGAGCAGGTGGCGGAGATCCGCGAGCTGCAGCGCAAGCGCAACCAGCTCATCGACCGCATGCGGGTGATCCAGGAACTGCAGGGCAACCGCCCGATCATCGTCCGCATCTTCGACCAGCTCGTGCGCACGGTGCCGGACGGGGTCTTCTACAACCGGGTCCAGGCGCAGGGCAAGAAGCTGCAGATCTCCGGCGTCGCCGAGTCGAACAACCGGGTATCGAGCCTCATGCGCCGCCTCGACGGCTCCGACTGGCTGGAAAACCCGAATCTCGATTCCGTCCGCGCCGCGCCGGCCTACGGCGACCAGGCCGCGACCTTCGATCTCTCGGTGCAGGTGGACCTGCCCGAGAGCGCAGACGGACAGGAGGGCTGAGCCCATGGCCCTTGAAGACTCCCTGCGCGCCCTCCGCGAGTTCGACCTGTCCGATCTCAACATGGACAACATCGGCACGCTGCCGGTGCTGGTCAAGGGGATTCTCTGCGTGATCCTGTTCGCCGCTCTGCTGGCGGCCGGTTATTACTATCACGTCGAGGAACTGCGCAATACCCTGGCCCGGGTCCAGGGCGAAGAGGGCGAGCTCAAGCAGGAGTTCGAGAAAAAGGCATTCCAGGTCGCGAACCTCGACGCCTACCGACGGCAGATGGTCGAGATGGAAGAGAGTTTCGGCGCCCTCATCAGCCAGCTCCCCTCGGACACGGAAGTGCCCGGGCTCCTCGAGGACATCACCAACAAGGGCCTTCTCAACGGCCTCCGGATCGCCTCCATCGACCTGCAGGCAGAAGTGAGCCGGGAGTTCTACGTGGAGCTGCCCATCGCCATTTCCGCGAGCGGCTCCTATCATGATCTCGGCGCCTTCATCAGCAGTATGGCGGGCCTGCCCCGGATCGTGACCCTCCACGATTTCGTGATCGCCGGCGGCGGCGACAACGCCGGCGCGCTGCA
>CAYFVG010000136.1:0-7275 GCA_964346365.1 uncultured Alteromonadaceae bacterium | reverse complement strand
CGGGGACGACTACCTGCTGCTGCGAGCTGAGTGTGAGCCCCTGTGGCAGGCGCTAGCCGACGCGGGGGTCATGCTCGCCGCGCATTACCTGCTCTACCCGAACCCCTGGCCGAAGGCGGCGCAGCTGCAGCGTCGCGTCCACGGGCACCCGGCCTTTCCGCTGCTGCTCGAGCTCGGCGGTGCGCTCGAGCTGCGCAGCAACTGGCGCATTTATGTCGAGGAGTTCGGCATCGCCCTGCACCTGGCCGGGGTCCACGCGGCGGTCTCGGCGGTGCCGGCGGAGGCGCCGCTGACCCCCTTTGAGGCCAAGTACCGGGCCAGTGGCCACGCGCTCTGGCGCTGCCGGGCGCGAGCCGGCACGGCTGTGACTGGCCCGGTGAATGCGCTACCCTCACAGACCGACCCGGAGGAATAGCCATGGCCAAGACAGCCCAGGACCGCCGCCGGCTCGACCCGGTGTGGCAGCAGATCCTCGACGAGACGGCGTCGCACGCCGCCGAGGAGCCCATGCTCGCGAGCTACCTGCACGCGACGATCCTCAACCACCGCTCCATCGAGAGCGCGCTCAGCTTCCACCTCGCCAACCAGCTCGACAGCCCGGCGCTGTCGTCCCTGCTGCTGCGGGACATGATGCTGGAGGCCTTCCACGGCGAGCCGGCGATCCTGGACGCCGTGCGCGCGGACCTCTGCGCGGTGGTCGACCGCGACTCGGCCTGCTGCGAACTGTACATTCCCTTCCTCTACTACAAGGGCTTCCACGCGCTGGAGGCACACCGCGTGTCGCACTGGCTTTGGCAGCAGGGGCGGCGCTCCCTGGCGTTCCTCGTACAGAACCGCATGAGCTCGAAGTTCGGTGTGGATATCCACCCGGCGGCGCGCCTGGGCCGGGGCATCATGCTGGACCATGCGACGGGGCTGGTCATCGGCGAGACCGCAGTAGTCGGCAACAACGTGTCGATCCTGCAGTCCGTTACCCTGGGAGGCACCGGCAAGGAGGAAGAGGACCGGCACCCGAAGATCGGCGACGGCGTGCTCATCAGCGCCGGGGCGAAGATCCTCGGCAACATCACCGTCGGCGAGGGCGCCAAGGTCGGCGCCGGCAGCGTGGTGCTGCAGCCGGTGGCCCCGCACACCACCGTGGCGGGCGTACCGGCGAGGGTGGTGGGGCGGCCCGGCTCAGACCAGCCGGCCCTCGAGATGGACCACGGCTGGCCCTGCAGCGAGGGCTGACGAAGAAGCGCGCGGGCGCCGGCCGGCGCCCGCGGCATTCAATCGTTCTTGTGATACTGGGGCGAAAGCTCCACCACCGCGTCGGCAAAGGCCGTCACGTGGTCCGGGTTCACGCCGGGCGTGATGCCATGGCCCAGGTTGAACACGTGCCCGCTGCCGTGACCGAAGCCTTCGAGGATCGACGCCACTTCTTCGCGGATGCGCGCCGGCGAGGCAAAGAGCATCGACGGGTCCATGTTGCCCTGGAGCGTGACCCTGTCGCCGACGACGGCCCGCGCCGTGGCGATGTCCGTGGTCCAGTCGATGCCGACCGCGTCGGCGCCGCTCCCGGCGATGGCCGGCAGCCACTGGCCACCGCCCTTGGTGAAGACGATGCAGGGAATCTTGCGGCCATCGGCCTCCTTGGGCAGGCGCGCGACGATGCGCTGCATGTACTTGAGGGAAAACTCCTTGTAGCCCGCGGCGGATAGCGCACCGCCCCAGGTGTCGAAGAGCTGCACCGCCTGGGCACCGGCCTCGATCTGCGCGGTGAGGTAGTCGGCGACGGCATCGGCGAGGAGAGTCAGGAGCTGGTGCATGAGCTCCGGCTGGTCGTAGGCCATGGCCTTGACCCGCGCGAAGTCCTTCGACGAGCCGCCCTCGACCATGTAGGTCGCCAGGGTCCAGGGGCTGCCGGAGAAGCCGATGAGCGGGACGGACCCGTTCAGCTCGCGGCGGATCGTGCGCACCGCAGCCATCACGTAGCCGAGGTCATCGTCGGCCTTGATCGGCTTGAGGCCCTCGATATCCGCCTCGCTGCGCACGGTCTTTCGGAAGCGCGGCCCCTCGCCGGTCTCGAAGTAGAGGCCGAGGCCGAGGGCGTCCGGCACGGTGAGGATGTCGGAAAACAGGATCGCCGCGTCCATGGGATAGCGGCGCAGCGGCTGCAGCGTGACCTCACAGGCCAGTTCCGCATTGCGGCAGAGGTCCATGAAGGAACCCGCCTGCTCACGGGTGGCGCGGTACTCGGGCAGGTAGCGGCCCGCCTGGCGCATCATCCAGAGCGGGGTGCGGTCCACGGGCTGGCGCTGCAGCGCCCGCAGGAAACGGTCGTTCTTTAGTTCGCTCATGTATTGTGCCCTGTGCTGTGCCGGCCGGGCCGGTGCTGTCACACCTCGAGGTAGTCGAGAATGCCGTCGGCCGCCTCGCGGCCCTCCCAGATCGCGGTGACCACGAGATCCGAACCCCGGACCATGTCGCCACCGGCGAACACCTTGGGGTTGGTGGTCTGGAACTTGTACGCCTGGTGTTCCGGCGCGACCACGCCCTGCCAGTCGTTGGTCTCGACGCCGACGGCCGGGAACCACTGCGCCGGGCTGGGCTGAAAGCCGAAGGCGATGATAACCGCATCCGCCTCGAGCACATGCTCGCTGCCGGGGATCGGCTGCGGGCGGCGGCGCCCGTCCGCGGCCGGCTCGCCCAGCTCTGTCTTCGCCAGCTTCACGCCGCCGGCCTCGCCGAAATACTCGACGACCTCGAGCGGCTGGCGGTTGAAAAGAAAGGTCACACCCTCTTCGCGGGCGTTGCGCACCTCGCGTCGGGAGCCGGGCATGTTCTCCTCGTCCCGGCGGTAGGCACAGGTCACATCCGCCGCGCCCTGGCGCACGGCGGTGCGCACGCAATCCATGGCCGTGTCGCCGCCGCCGAGCACCACCACACGCTTGCCGCGCAGGTTGACGTACTCGCCATCCGCCTGGTCGAAGCCGAGGTTGTTGTTGACGTTGCCGATGAGGTAGGAGAGCGCCTTGTGGACGCCCGGCAGCTTCTCCCCGGGGAAACCGCCCTGCATGGCCTTGTAGGTACCCATGCCCAGGAAGACCGCATCGAAGTCGGCCATGAGATCGTCGATCTCGACATCCTTACCCACCTCTGTGTTGAGGTGGAACTCGATACCCATCTCCTCGAAGATCTCCCGGCGGCGCATCATGACCTGCTTCTCGAGCTTGAACTCGGGAATGCCGAAGGTCAGCAGGCCGCCGATCTCCGGGTAGCGGTCGTAGACCACCGCCTTGACACCGGCGCGGCTGAGAACGTCGGCGCAGCCGAGGCCCGCGGGGCCGGCGCCGATAACCGCCACGCGCTTGCCCGTGGGTACTACCTGCGACAGGTCCGGGCGCCAGCCCATGGCCAGCGCGGTGTCCGTGATGTACTTCTCGCTCGAGCCGATGGTGACGGCGCCGAAGCCGTCGTTCAGGGTGCAGGCCCCCTCGCAGAGGCGATCCTGCGGACAGACGCGGCCGCAGACCTCCGGCAGCGTGTTGGTCTGGTGCGACAGCTCCGCAGCCTCGAACAGATTGCCCTCGGCCACCAGCTTCAGCCAGTTGGGGATGAAATTGTGAACCGGGCACTTCCACTCGCAATAGGGGTTGCCGCACTCGATGCAGCGCTCCGCCTGCTCCTCGACCTGGGCCTTGGTGTAGGGATCGTAGATCTCGACGTACTCGGTCTTGCGGGTCTGCATGGACCGGTTGTCCGGGTCGTTGCGCCCGACGTCGATGAACTGGAAGTTGTTGCTGACACGTCCACTCATGAAGCTTGCCTCCTGTCTGTACGACCTCTCGCTACGACCTCAGTCAGTTTCGCGCAGGCGCGTGAGCAGCTGATCGAGGTCAGCCGCCTTGGGCTTGACCAGCCAGAACTTGCCGACAAAATCCTCGAAGTTGTCGTGCACCTCGGCGCCCCAGGCCGACCCCGTCTCCGCGACGAACTCGGCGATGATCGCCCGCAGGTGGGTCCGGTGGGCCTCCACGTACTCGGAGTTTACCCGATGGATTTCAACCAGCTCACTATTGTACTTGTCGATGAAGCGGCGTTCTAAATCCAGCACGTAGGCGAAGCCGCCGGTCATGCCGGCGCCGAAGTTGACTCCGGTGTCGCCGAGCACGGTGATGCAGCCACCGGTCATGTACTCGCAGCAGTGATTCCCGGCCCCCTCGACCACGGCGTGGGCACCGGAGTTGCGCACGCCGAAACGCTCCCCGGCGATGCCCGCGGCGAAGAGCTTGCCGCCGGTGGCACCGTAGAGACAGGTGTTGCCGACGATGGTCGCTTCCTGGGAGCGGAACTCGGAGCCCACCGGCGGGTAGACCACCAGCTTGCCGCCGGCCATGCCCTTGCCAACGTAGTCGTTGCAATCGCCCTCGAGAATCATGTGCAGGCCGCCGGCGTTCCAGACGCCGAAGCTCTGTCCCGCCGTACCGGTAAGGCGCAGGGTGATCGGCGCCGCCTCCATGGCGACGTTGCCGTGGCGCCGGGCGATCTCGCCGGACAGCCGGGCGCCGATGGAACGGTCGCAGTTGGTCACCTTGAAAGCGAACTCACCGCCGGCCATGGCTTCGATGGCCGGCAGCGTGGCCGCAACCATCGCCTCGGCCTTGTCACCGCGGTCGAAGGGGACGTTGGCCGGCAGCTGGCAGAACTGCGGCTCACCGGCGCTCTGCGCATCCTCATGGAGGATCGGCGACAGATCGAGGCGCCGGTGCTTGTCCGTGGTGCCCGGCAGGGCGCGCAGCAGGTCCGTGCGCCCGATGAGCGCCTCCAGGGAGCCGACGCCGAGGCGAGCCAGCCACTCGCGCACTTCCGTGGCTACAAAGGTGAAATAATTCACGACCATGTCCACGGTGCCGTTGAAGTGATCGGCGCGCAGCCGCTCGTTCTGAGTGGCGACGCCCGTCGCGCAGTTGTTGAGGTGGCAGATGCGCAGGTATTTGCAGCCCAGGGCCACCATGGGCGCCGTGCCGAAGCCGAAGCTCTCGGCGCCGAGGATCGCCGCCTTGATGACATCGAGGCCGGTCTTGAGGCCACCGTCCGTCTGCAGGCGGATCTTGCCGCGCAGCCGGTTGCCGCGCAGCGTCTGCTGCACCTCGGCCAGACCCAGCTCCCAGGGCGAGCCGGTGTAGCGGATGGAGGTCAGCGGGCTGGCCGCGGTGCCGCCGTCGTAGCCGGAAATGGTGATCAGGTCCGCATAGGCCTTTGCCACGCCGGCGGCGACGGTGCCCACGCCGGGCTCGGACACCAGTTTCACGGATACCAGCGCCTCGGGGTTGACCTGCTTGAGGTCGAAAATCAGCTGCGCCAGATCCTCGATGGAGTAGATGTCGTGGTGCGGTGGCGGCGAGATCAGGGTCACGCCGGGCACAGAATAGCGCAGCCGGGCGATCAGCTCGTTGACCTTTCCCCCGGGGAGCTGGCCGCCCTCGCCGGGCTTCGCGCCCTGGGCGATCTTGATCTGCAGCACCTCGGCGTTGACCAGGTAGTGCGGGGTCACGCCGAAGCGCCCGGAGGCGATCTGCTTGATCTTGGACATGCGCCCGGTGCCGAAGCGCGCCGGGTCCTCGCCGCCCTCGCCGGAGTTCGAGCGGGCGCCGATGCGGTTCATCGCGGCGGCCAGGGCCTCGTGAGCCTCCGGGCTCAGGGCGCCCAGGGACATGCCGGCGGAGTCGAAGCGCTTGAGGATCGTCTCCAGGGGCTCGACGGCGTCCAGGGGCAGCGGCTCGTCCGCGCAGACCGGCTCGAGAAGGTCGCGAATGGTCGCCGTCGGGCGCTCGTTCACCAGCTTCGCGTAGCGCTGGTAAACCGCGTAGTCACCGCTGTCCATGGCCTGCTGCAGGGTCGTGACCACGTCCGGGTTGAAGGCGTGGTATTCCTGCCCGTGCACGTACTTGAGCAGGCCGCCCTGCTGGATCGGCTTGCGCCCGCGCCAGGCGTCGAGGGCCAGGCGCTGCTGGTCCGACGCCAGCTCCGGGAAGCCGGCGCCGGCGATCCGCGAGGTCACGCCGCAGAAGCAGCGGTCGACGACCTCCGGGGCGAGGCCGATGGCCTCGAACAGCTGGGCGCCACGGTAGGAGCTCACCGCCGATATGCCCATCTTGGACATGATCTTCAGGAGGCCCTTGTTGATGCCCTTGCGGTAGTTCTTGAAGCAGACCCGCGGGTCGCCGAGGAGCTCGCCGCTGCGCATGAGATCCTCGAGCACGCTGTAGGCGAGATAGGGGTACACGGCCGTCGCCCCGAAACCGAAGAGGCAGGCGATCTGGTGGGAGTCGCGGGCGCTCGCGGTCTCGACCACGATATTGGCATCGCAACGCAGCCCCTCGGCGATAAGGTGGTGGTGTACCGCGCCGGTGGCGAGCAGGCTGTGGATCGGCAGCCGGTCCGGGGCGATGGCCCGGTCCGAGAGCACGAGGATGGTCACGCCCTCGTCGCGCACCAGCCGCGCGCACTCGGCCACCATGGCGTCGATGGCCTCGGCCAGGGTGGTAGTCGCGGGCTCGTAGGTACAGTCCACGTCCCGCGGCGAGAAGCCCTCGCGCTTCAGCTTGATCAGGGTGTTGAACTTGCCCTGGGAGAGCACCGGCGAGGTGAGGATCACCCGGTCCGCGTGCTCCGGCCCCTGGGAGAAAATATTCTTCTCGCCGCCGAGATCCGTCTCCAGGGACATGACGATAGCCTCGCGCAGGGGGTCGATGGCCGGGTTGGTGACCTGCGCAAACTTCTGCCGGAAATAGTCGTAGAGGGACCGGGGCCGCCCGGAAAGCACCGCCATGGGGGTGTCGTCGCCCATGGACCCCACCGCCTCGTTGCCGCTTTCGGCGAGGGGACGCAGAACCTGCTCGCGCTCCTCGAAGCTCACCTGGAACATCTTCATGTAGGCGCCGACGCGCTCGGGTTCGATGCCCGGGGTGACTTCCCGGTCGAAGCTGCCGACGATGCGCTCGGCGTTTTCCTTCAGCCAGCGCTTGTAGGGTTTGCTGGCCTTGAGGCGCTTGTCGATCTCGTCGCTCTGCAGCACTTCGCCCGTGTGCGTGTCGACCATGAGGATCTGCCCCGGGCCCACCCGGCCCTTGGCGACCACATCCTCGTTGCGGTACTCGTGGGTGCCGACTTCCGACGCCAGGGTGATGAAGCCGTCCTTGGTGCGCACCCAACGCGCCGGGCGCAGGCCATTGCGGTCGAGAAGACAGACCGCGTAGCGGCCGTCCGTGAGCACGATACCGGCGGGGCCGT
>CAYFVG010000135.1:0-7506 GCA_964346365.1 uncultured Alteromonadaceae bacterium | reverse complement strand
CCAAATATCGGTGAGCTATGGCGGCTAACGCGCATAGACCTCGGCGAGGATGGCCCCGGCCCCCTGGGCGAGCAGGTCCTCGGCCACGGCGATACCCAGAGCCTCGGCCTCGGCCACCGGTGCCCGCGCCTCGGCGCGGAGCACCGTGGTGCCGTCCGGCCGACCGACGAGGCCGCGCAGCCAGAGGCCGCTGCCGCCGTCGACGTGCTCGGCGTAGGCAGCTATCGGAACCTCGCAGCCACCCTCGAGGCGCCGATTGAGGGCCCGCTCGGCAAGCACCCGCTCCGCGGTGGTCGCGTGGTGCAGGGGCGCCAGCAAGTCGCGGGTCGTGCTGTCATCGCTGCGCAGCTCGATGCCGACGGCGCCCTGGCCACCCGCGGGCAGCGACTCGGTCGCGGGGATGTGGTTGCGGATGCGGTCGCCGAGGCCCAGGCGGATGAGGCCCGCGCTGGCCAGGATGATGGCATCGTATTCGCCGTCGTCGAGCTTGCGCAGGCGGGTCTGCACATTGCCGCGCAGGAAGCGCACCTGGAGGTCCGGACGGCGCGCCCGCAGCTGGCACTCCCGACGCAGGCTGGAGGTACCGACCACGGCGCCCTCCGGCAACGCCTCGATGCGCTCGTAGTGATTGCTGACGAGGGCGTCCGTCGGCTCCTCGCGCGCGCAGATCACGCCCAGGCAGAGGCCCTCGGGAAACGCCATGGGCACATCCTTCATGGAATGCACCGCGATATCGGCGCTGCGATCGAGGAGCGCTGTTTCCAGCTCCTTCACGAACAGGCCCTTGCCGCCCACCTTGGCGAGGGGCACGTCGAGAATCTGATCGCCGCGGGAGGTCATGCCGAGCAGTTCGACGGTCAGGCCCGGGTGGGCTGCCGTGAGTGCGTCGCGTACATAGTCCGCCTGCCACAATGCGAGCGCGCTCTCGCGGGTCGCGATAGTGACTGTCTGGCCCATAAGGTTCCCCCGGTTTCTGCTGCCGTGGCCATAATACCAGCGACCGCCCCGGTGGTCAGCGCGCAGCGAGGCGCTCGCGGAAGGCAGCGAGGTGGCGCCGGCTCACCGTCGGCCGCTCCTCGACACCGTCGAGTTCCACCGTCCAGCCGCCACTGTCACGCAACAGCCGCGTGACGTGAGCCAGCGCGACCAGGGCGCCGCGGTGCACGCGGACAAAACGCTGGGGAAACTCGCGCTCCAGGTCCTTCAGGGTTTCATCCAGCACCAGCTGGCCCCCGGGGCCACACGCCACCACGTATTTCTGCTCCGCCAGCAGGCAGCGCACGGCATCCACGGCCATGGTCCGCATGCCGCCATGGCCGCTACTCGCCAGCTCGCGACGGCCCTCGTCGCCACGCAGGGCGGCGAGCTGGGCGCGGTTGACGCGACCGGCGGCCGCCAGCGCCTGCGCCAGGTCCGCCTCGCGCACGGGCTTGAGCAGGTAACCGACCGCCGCGTGCCGCAGCGCCTCCAGCGCATACGCGTCATAGGCGGAACAGAAGATGATCGCCGGCGGCTGGGCCATGGCCGCCAGTTGCTCGGCCACGGCCAGCCCGCCGATACCGGGCATGCGGATATCCAGCAGCACGAGGTCCGGGGCTGCGCCGTGTACCGCGCGCAGCGCGCTCTCGCCGTCACCGGCCTCGGTCACCCGGGCGTCCGGACGCAGGCGGGCGAGGAGCCGCTGCAGCCGCTCCCGGGCCAAAGGCTCGTCGTCAACAACGAGGATTCTCACGCCGCTTCCCGCAGGGGCAGGCGCACGGCCACCGCATAGCTGTCCCCCGCCGGCCCCGCGCGGAAGCGATGGCGCTCGGGGTACAGGGCGGCAAGGCGCTGCCGGATATTTTCCAGGGCGAGATGCTCACCGGAGCCGGAACCGTTCCGGTGATCGCCGGGCACCGGGTTGACCACGCTGAGGCGCAATTCACCGCCCCGGGCCTCGATGACGACCCGGATGCAACCGCCCTCCGGGAGACGGGCGATGCCATGATTGACGGCGTTCTCGAGCAGCGGCTGCAGCAGCAGGGCGGGAATGCGGGCCTCGCGGGCGGTCTCGTCCACGGTCCAGTCGACCGCGAGCCGGTCGCCGAGGCGCAGGGCCTCGATGCCCAGGTAGCGCTCGCAAAGCGCCAGCTCCCCGGCGACGGAAACCTCCTGCTCATCCTCCCGGAGACTCGCGCGCAGGAGGTCCGCGAGGTCCTCGACGGCCGTCTCCGCTGCCGCGGGGCGCACGCTCACGAGGCTGGCGATACTGTTCAGGGTATTGAACAGGAAGTGCGGGCGGATGCGGGCGCGCAGCGAGGACAGGCGCGCCTGCAGCCCCGAGCGCTGCTGCCGCACCAGCTGCTGCTGCAGGTAAAAGTAGCGCAGCACGATGCCGGCGAGGAGCATCGCCACCAGCACGTTGCGCAGGATCCAGTCCGGGGCCTGCACCATCGCCAGCGTGGGCGGATAGGCGAGCCGCGCGAGGCCGCTGCTGACAGCGGTCACCGCCGCGACCACCGCGAGGCTGGCAATGGTCAGCAGCGGCAGCCGGAGGCGGGCGAGGAACGGGCGCAGCAGGCAGAGCAGCGCCGAGGACAGGAGGACGCACCACTGCACGAAGAGCGAGGCCGGCCCGAGGCCCTGCCAGTCGAAGGGCGCCGGTACGCTGTCCGCAAGGTGGTGCACGAGGACCAGCAGCTCCGCCAGCAGCACGGCGAAGAAAACCGCCCGTGGCGCGCACAGGTCGGGCAGGAAGAAATCGTCTTCCGGCCGCGGCAGTGCCGCGCCCGGCGGCTCGCGTCGCGGCATCGCCGACTCCCGCTGAAACGGCGCTGATATACTTGCACGCTCGCCTATGGCGGACAAGGCACCGCCAACAGCAGCGGCAACAGCACTGAACGACAGTACGGATCAGGAGACAGGGGACCGCGCATGAGCAGGGACGACAGCAGCGACAGCGGCACGAGCAAGCTCTGGGGGGGGCGCTTCAGCGAGGGCACCGACGCCTTCGTGCAGCGCTTCACCGCCTCCGTGGCCTTCGACCAGCGCCTCGCGCGGGAGGATATCGCCGGCTCCCGGGCCCACGCCGCCATGCTCCGCGACCGCGGCATCCTGAGCGCCGAAGATCAGGCGCGCATCAGCGCCGGCCTCGACCAGGTCGAGGCCGAGGTCAACGCCGGCAGCTTGCGCTGGTCCGAGGCCCTTGAGGACGTGCACATGAATATCGAGGCACGGCTGACGGAGCTCGTGGGCCCCGCCGGCAAGCGGCTGCACACGGGCCGCTCCCGGAACGACCAGGTGGCCACGGACATCCGCCTCTGGCTGCGCGAAGCCAGCGACCGCATCGCCGGCGAACTCACCCGCCTCCAGCGCGGCACCATCGGCCTCGCCCGCGCCCATGCGGACACGATCATGCCCGGCTTCACCCACCTGCAGACCGCGCAGCCGGTGACCTTCGGCCACCACCTGCTGGCCTGGAACGAGATGCTCGAGCGCGACTACGGCCGCCTCCGGGACTGCCGGGGCCGCCTCAACCAGTGCCCCCTCGGCGCCGCCGCGCTGGCCGGCACGACCTTTCCCCTCGACCGGGCGCAGACGGCGGCGGCCCTTGGCTTCGACGGCCCCTGCGGGAACTCTCTGGACGCGGTCTCGGACCGGGACTTCGCCGTCGAGTTCTGCGCCTTCGCGGCGCTACTCATGACCCACCTGTCGCGCATGGCGGAAGAGCTGGTCCTCTGGACCTCGGCCCAGTTCGATTTCGTGCGCCTGCCGGACCGCTTCTGCACCGGCTCGTCGATCATGCCGCAAAAGAAGAACCCGGATGTTCCCGAACTCGTGCGCGGCAAGACCGGCCGCGCCAACGGCAACCTGGTCGCCCTGCTGACGCTCATGAAGAGCCAGCCGCTGGCCTACAACAAGGACAACCAGGAGGACAAGGAGCCGCTCTTCGATTCCGCGGACACGGTCCTCGACAGCCTGCGCGCCTTCGCCGACATGGTGCCGGCGATCGAGCCGAACGGGGCGACCATGCGCGACGCGGCGCTGCGCGGCTTTGCCACCGCCACGGACCTCGCCGACTACCTCGTGCGCCGGGGCCTGCCCTTTCGCGACGCCCACGAGGCTGTCGGCAGGGCCGTCGCCCACGGGCTGGAGACGGGCAGGGACCTCGCCGAGATGGACCTGGCCACGCTGCGCGGTTTCTCCGACAGCATCGAGGACGATGTCTTCGCGGTGCTCACCCTCGAGGGTTCTGTGGCGGCCCGGGACCACGTCGGCGGCACGGCGCCGGCGCAGGTCCGCGCCGCGGCCGAGCGCGCCCTCGCCCGCGTGGAGGCTCGCGGCCCGGCCTGACGCGGCTCGCGCGAAGCGATCGCGCCGCGGGCGGCGCGGCGTTATACTGCGGCGTTTCACTGTCGGACGTCTACCCTGTGACCTTCCTGCCCCGCGCCCTGCTGCTCGCGGCGCTCGCCGTTACCACCGCCTGCGGGCAGGTGGGCCCGCTCAAACCGGCGCCGCCGGCGGCTGAAGAGCGCGCGGAGCGCGCCGCGTGAACGCCTTCGCGCGCCGCGACGGCGAGCTGTTCGCCGACGACGTCCCCCTCGCTGCCATCGCCGAGACCGCCGGCACGCCCTGCTACGTGTACTCCCGCGCCGCCATGGAAGCCGCCCTGGACGCCTACCAGGACGCCCTCGCCGGCTGCCGCCACCTGGTCTGCTACGCGGTCAAGGCGAACTCCAACCTGGCGGTACTGGACCTCCTTGCCCGCCGCGGCGCCGGCTTCGACATCGTCTCCGGCGGTGAGCTGGAACGAGTGATCGCCGCCGGCGGCGATCCCGGCAAGGTGGTCTTTTCCGGGGTCGGCAAACAGCCGGGGGAAATGGCCCGGGCCCTGGAGCTGGGCATCCGCTGCTTCAACGTCGAGTCGCCGGCGGAGCTGGAGCTCCTCGATCGCGTCGCGCGCGGCCACGGCGTCGTCGCGCCGGTGTCGGTGCGGGTGAACCCGGACGTGGATGCCGAGACCCATCCCTATATCTCCACCGGCCTCAAGGAAAACAAGTTCGGCATCGAGGCCCACGGCGCGCTGGCCGTCTATCGCCGCGCCGCGGAACTGCCCGGCCTCGAACTGATCGGCATGGATTGCCACATCGGCTCGCAGCTCACGAGTACCGGCCCCTTCCTCGATGCCGTAGCCCGCATGCTCGAGCTGGTCGACCAGCTGGCGGACGAGGGTATCCGCCTCCGCCACCTCGACGTCGGCGGCGGCCTCGGCGTGCGCTACCGCGACGAGCAGCCGCCGGCCATCGGCGAGTATATCGCGGCCCTGCGCACCGCCGTCGCTGGACGCGACCTCGAGCTGGTCTTCGAGCCGGGCCGCTCCATCGTCGCCAATGCGGGCGTGCTGCTGACCACCGTGAACTTCCTGAAGCACTCCGCCTGGCACAATTTTGCGCTGGTCGACGCGGCCATGAACGATTTCATCCGCCCGGCGCTCTACGAGGCCTGGGTGGACATCGAGAACGTGAGCGACAGCGCCGGCGGCGAAACCGGCAACTGGGACGTGGTCGGCCCGGTCTGCGAGACGGCGGACTTCCTCGGCCGCGGTCGGGAGCTGACGCTCCGCCCCGGCGGCCTGCTGGCGGTGCGCGGCGCCGGTGCCTACGGTTTCGTCATGAGTTCCAACTACAACACCCGCCCCCGCGCCGCCGAGGTCCTCGTGGACGGCGACCGCTGGCACGTAGTCCGCGAGCGCGAAACCCTCGACGACCTGCTGCGCGGCGAGCGCCGCCTGCCGGGCTGAGGCCCGCCGTGGCGATCCGCTTTACCAAGATGCACGGCATCGGCAACGACTTCGTTGTCCTCGACGGCGTGACGCAGCAGCTGCAGCTGAAGCCCCGGGACATCCGCCGCCTCGCCGATCGCCGGCGCGGCGTGGGCTGCGATCAGGTGCTGATTGCCGAACCCCCCGGCCGGCCCGACGTGGACTTCCGCTACCGGATCTTCAATGCCGACGGCAGCGAGGCGGAGCAGTGCGGCAACGGCGCGCGCTGCTTCGCCCGCTTTGTGCGCCACCGCAAGCTGACCGCCAGGCGGCAGATCACCGTCGAAACCGGCGGCGGGCTGATGACGTTGCGTGTGCTCGACAGGCACCAGGTGGAGGTGAACATGGGTCCGCCGCGGCTGGACCCGGCCGACATCCCCCTGGACCGCCCGGCCCGCGCCGGCAGCTACGAGCTCGCCGTCGACGGCGAAACGCTCACCGTCGGCGCCCTGTCCCTGGGCAACCCGCACGCCGTGGCGCGCGTGCACGACGTCGCGCACTGCGACCTCGAGCGCCTGGGCCCGGCCATCGAGGGGCACCCGGCCTTCCCGCAACGAGCCAACGCCGGCTTCCTCGAAATCGTCGCCCGGGACGAGGTGCGACTTCGCGTCTACGAACGCGGTGCCGGCGAAACGGAGGCCTGCGGCTCGGGAGCCTGCGCCGCCGTAGTCTGGGGCCGGCTCCAGGACTGGCTGGACGCGCAGGTGACAGTACACCTGACCGGCGGTAAGCTCTCCGTCAGCTGGGGGGGCGCGGGCGAGCCGGTCCTGCTCAGCGGCCCCACGGCCATAGCCTTTGAGGGCACAATCCGGCTCTAGCGGCGAGGAAGCAGCGCATGGCAGCACAGAAACCGCGGCAGAGCGGCGTCGATCCGGCAGTGGAAGAAAGCCGGCTGCGCGACTACCTCCTCGACAACCCGGACTTCCTCCAGCGCCATCCGGAGCTGCTGAGAACCCTGCACATCCCGCACGGCAGCGGTGACGCGGTTTCCCTGGTCGAACGGCAGGTGACCGTCCTGCGCGAACGCAACGTCGATCTGCGACACCGGTTGAAGGAGCTGACGGAAACCGCGCGGGAGAACGAGACGCTCTACATCGGCACGCGGGCCCTGGTGCTGTCGCTGCTGGAAGCCGCGGACCTGCCGGACCTCCTTGCACGCTTCGGGCGCGGCATGGCGGAACACTTCGATGCGGACCACGCGGCGCTGGTGGTCTACGGCGACGGCCCGGCGGCGGGCGCCAGCCGCTGCGCCGGGCGCGAAGCCGTCGAAGCCCGTCTCGGCAGTCTCCTGCGCGGCGGCAAGCCGGCCTGCGGCGCGCTGCGCGCGGAGGAGTTCGGCTACCTGTTCCCCGGCGCCCCGGGCGCCGGCTCCGCGGCGCTCGTCCCCGTCGACTTCGCCGGTGAGCGCGGCCTGGTCGCTGTGGGCAGCGACGACGCCAAGCGCTACCACAGCCGGATGGGCACCGTCTTCCTGGAGCACCTCGCAGCCGTCATTGGCCGGATACTCGCGCGCCTCGCCCACGACGGAGCGGCGGCAACCGGCGCCTGAGACCGTGTCCGCGGCGCGGGAAACGGTGGACTTCGCCACGGCCGTGGACGACTTCCTGACCTACCTGCGCGAGGTGCGCCAGCTCTCACCCCAAACCGTGGACGGCTACGCCCGGGACCTTGCCGGCCTCGGCGATGCCCTCGGCGGTCAGGGCATC
>CAYFVG010000134.1:0-7554 GCA_964346365.1 uncultured Alteromonadaceae bacterium | reverse complement strand
GTAACCGCTGCTGAAGGATCGGACTCATGGGCAAGCTCGTCGGGAATACGTGTGGCGGCCGCCGCCCGCGTGCGCGAAAGACCCCGGGGCGGAAACGCGCAAGCCCGGCCCGGGGCGTTCGCACCCCGGCGTGCGCGCAGGGCGCAAGCGGCCGGATGTCGGTGATGCTGGGCGTGATGATGCTGGTTGCGGGCGCAGCGCCCGGAGTTTCCGCGGGGAACTGCGCGTCCACGCGCCTGCAGGTTCTCGGTTCGGGCGGCCCGGAGCTGGACGACGGACGGGCGAGCAGTGCCTATCTGCTGTGGCAGGGTGGGAAGGCCCGCCTGCTCCTGGACGCCGGCTCCGGGAGCAGCGTCGCTTTCGGCGCCACCGGGGCACGCTTTGCCGATCTCGACGCCATACTGCTCACTCACCTGCATACGGATCACGCCGCGGATCTGCCCGCCTTCATCAAGGGCTCTTTTTTCACACCGCGCGGTCGGGACCTCGTGGTCGCGGGCCCATCAGCCAATGACCGGATGCCGGCCACGACCACCTTCCTGGACAAACTGCTGGGGCCGGACGGCGCTTTCCGCTACCTCAGCACCTACCTCGACGCGGGCCGCGAGGCGTATACGGTCAGGCCCCGGGACATGCCCGCGCGCAGCAGGGGGCGCCTGCGCGGCGAAGGCTGGCGCGCCGAGTCCCTCCCGGTCGCCCACGGGCCCATTGCCGCCGTCGCCTGGCGCATCGAAATCGACGGCTGCGTCGTGGTTTACGCGGGCGACATGTCGGCGGAACCGGAGGGCTTTCAGGCCTTCGCGCAGGACGCAGACCTCCTGCTTCTCCACTCGGCGATCCCCGAAAGCGCTAACCCCGTGGCGCGGCGCCTGCACCTGACCCCGGGCGAACTGGTGTCGATCGCGAACCGCATCGGGCCGCGACGCGTGCTGCTTTCTCATTTCATGAAACGCAGCGTAGAAGGCGCTGCGGAGGCTTTTGAGGGGTTGGACGCCCCGTTTACTCTAGCCGAGGATGGTCAGGTGTCAGGACTGGATTAAATCCAAGCAACCTGCGCCGGAACGCTTTCCGGGTTTTCGAACCGATATTGCGGCAGAGGTGTATGACAAGGCGCGGGTGCTTAGGGCCTGTTCGGCGGCATTTTCGCCAGACAAAAAAAAGGCCGGGCTGACCCGGCCGTTCGCGCAAAGAATCCTAGCGCTTCTCGTCAATACGAACCTTGACCGCCTCGACCTGCGAGCTGCGGATCTGGATCAGGCTGAACACCATAAACGAGCCAAGAATGAGCATGTTGAGAATCGGGACTGCTGCCTGTGACATGGTAAACCCTCCGGGGATTTCATCATTTAGTTGATTTACATCAATGCAGTGCATGCTGCATACACCACACCTTACGCCGCCGCTAGACAGAGTGGATGTCAGCTGTCGAGGTTTTGACCCGATTCTCGACGCAAAAGCTGGTCAATGTCGCAGATTGGGTGTCGAGAACTTCGACAGAAAAGTGAAAACCCGTGGCTGACGCCGAAGTGGGGAGGGAGGCCAGGCGAGCCGCGGCGGCCGCAGCGGCCGCAGCGGAACTAGAGGATGACGGCTGTCACCGCGCCTCTCGCTTGCCGGCGCACTCGACGCACAGTGCTACTGCCGGGTCGCCGGCCAGGCGCCCCGGGGCGATCGCCTCGTCGCAGTCCAGGCAATAGCCGAAGTCGCCGCTGTCGATTCTCGCCAGGGCCGCGGCAATGCGCCTGAGTTGATCCACCCGGCGCCGCTGTGAGGCCTGAGCCATCGCCTGCCCCTGGAGGGCGTCCATGCGCGACAGGCGGCCGACGCTGGACTGGTCGAGCACGACCGTTGCGGTCGCGGCCTTGCCCACCGCATCGAGGTCGCGCAGTGCCCGCTGCTGCTCCTCGAGGAGGGATCGGAAGTGTTGAAGCTCGTCGTCGTCGATGGCCGCGGTCCTCCGTTGGATGCCGGCAACAGCTTAACGCCGGCGGGCGCACCCGGTCATCACTCGCCGTGCAGCGCCACCGCGCGCACCCCGCTAGCTGCACAGGTTCCCGGCACTGTCAGGATCGCGGCACCCGAATCGTCACGGCACACGGAACGGCGGCCTGCCGCGACGTTCCCGCATTGCATTGAGGCTCTTGAGCAGACTGGGGCGCGTCACCAGCCAGCGCTCCAGGCGGTACTTGCCCGGGAAATTCATCAGCAAGAGCCCCACGAGCACCGTGAGCACGCCCTGCCCCGGCGTAACCAGCATAATGAGGCCCAGCGCCAGCAACGCAGCGCCAAGGAGGTTCTTCAGCACGGCGAGCAGCAGGGCCGACAGTGACGTGCCGCCCGATCGCCGCAAGGTCTCGCGGCGACGGTGGTCAAAATAATCGGCGGGCAGACGGCTTACCAGCGAGGGGATTGCCGCGACGGTCGCAACCGCGCTCAACAACGAGCCCGCAGTGATCCACCAGATGTACTCTTCGATCGCGAGGATGGGACGCCCCCTGTCGGGCTGATCTACAGGGCCGCAGGGCGACAGTGATCCGACCCACACTGAATGATGACGGCAGGGCCCCCCGTGGCTTGCACTCTATGTTAACACCCAGGTTTTGCGGGATGAGGCCCGGACCCCACCGCGCTGGAACACCGTGCCCGGGAGTGACATTGAGCCCAGCTCGGGCGGGGCAGGCTAACGCGTTGGTGGTTGACCAGCTTTTGACCAGGTCAGGGGGCGGCGAACCAGACGCGGCCCGCCCGCCTGCGCGTAACGCTCAAACCTATAGCGGGAGGGCGACCATGAACATCCAGGCATCGATAGCACATTTGATCACTGCCTTTCTTTTCGGCGGTTCACTCCTCTACTCCTCCGCGTTTGCCGCCTTTCTTTTCCGGGCGTTGCCGGCAGACCGAGCGGGCGCTTTGCTGAGGCAGGCCTTTGCAGGATATTACCTTTGGGTCATGGCCACGGCTCTGCTTGCATCTTTCCTCTACCTCGGTATCGATACGACGAGCGGCCTGGTGCTCGCCGCTACGGCGCTGATCACCCTGCCGGTACGTCAGAGGCTCATGCCCGCCATTAACCGCGCCTCGGACAGTGGGGCTAGAAAGCGATTTCATCGCCTGCACGGCCTGTCCGTCGCCATCGGCGTGCTGCAGATTATTGCGGTTGGCTATGTGGTGCTTCGGGCTGTGTGACCGCGCCGTCGTCTTTTACCGGTTGCGCTCTCCGGCCCGATGACGTGTCCTGCCCAATGACCCGCCCCGGGTGCCGGCGCATAACTGTTCAGGCGAGCTCCACCGTTACCCGGCTCTCCACCGGGAACACCGCCGGCCCGAACTGGTTGTAGATCGCCACGTCGGCCGCATCGCGGCCATAGCCGATTGCCGCATAGCCGGGGCGCTTCGCCGGCTGCGTCGCATCGAAGGTGAACCAGCGGTGGGCGACGTAAGCCTCGAACCAGGCATGCATCTCCATGGGCTCCAGGCCATGGAGGTAGCCCACAACCATGCGTGCGGGAATCCCCAGCGCGCGGCACAGCGCAATACCGAGGTGAGAGAAATCCCGGCAAACGGCCGTCTGCTGCTGGTTGACCTCGATCGCCGACAGCGAGGTAAAGCTGCTGCCGGGCTTGAATTCAAAGGACGCCCGCAGCCAGCGCTCGATGGCCGCCACCTGGTCGTAACCCGGCTCCTCACCGGCCGTGAGCTCGGCAGCCATGGCACTGAACCGTTCCGCTTCGCAGTAGCGGCTGGGGAGCAGAAACTTGAGAACACTGTCCGGCAGATACTGGATTTCCACGAAGTAGCCCCCGGGCTGTTCATCGATCCGGTCGGCGGTCATGATCTTTGCAGCCGTTGAAAGGCTGAAGTCGCCGGGCGGGGCGACCAGGCGCTGACAGAGGTTGCCGTAGTCGTCAGTGAACTCAACAACGGGCACGGCAGGCTCCAGGAGGTACTCCTCTTTCGCAATCCACTGCTGCGCACCGCTTCGAGGACGCAGCATCAGAATGAACGGCGTGGGGACCTCGATGACAAAGCGGAGAAGGCAACCTGTCTCTAACCACATCAGCTGCACCCTGCCCGTATGCTCGCGGGTCGTTACTGTTTCAGACGTTGCGGCGGTGGCAGGGGAAATAACCTGGCGCCCCGCGGGCCCGCGAGCGTGAAGATTAACTGGTGCGACATGTCCGGGCCAGTGGGCCCCGCGGTAGGCTCGGCCGAACTTCGACCGCCTCATCCCGACGGCAGCGACAGGCGCTGGCTGCTCGCTCTTCCTCAAACGGAACTCAACCCACAAGCATAGCACTATTAGCGGTTCTCATTCGCAATCAACCCTACAAATAATCAGACAATTCCTCGACAAAGGTGAGCAATTACGCAGCGACAAGCGTAAAATCTGGCGAAACCAACCAGAGGAAACCGTCATGGAACACAAACTTTCCCGCCGCAAGCTCATGCAGACCGCTGCCGTCGCAGCGTCGTCCCTGATCATCGCTCGCGTCTCCCACGCACAGCAGCCCATCCTCAGCGAGGACGATCCCACGGCCCTCGCCATGGGCTACAAGGCGGACCACACCACCGTGGATACCGAGAAATGGCCGAAGAAGGCTGGACCGGGCGGTGAAGATCAGAATTGCACGACCTGCTCCCTCTACCAGAAAATCGACGACGAGTACGGCCTCTGTCCGATTTTCGCCGGCAAGCGCGTGCACGCCAACGGCTGGTGCAACGGCTGGGTGGGTTAAGCGCGCCGATCCGACGCAGGGCACAGCATTTCACAGAAGGAAAAGCGTCCAATGGAAGCATGTTTTCTCGGCTCGACCGGTGTCGTGGCGGAAACGTCCCGGCTGCAGCGTCTTGCCTACAATGCGGCGTTCAAGGACATGGGGCTCGACCTGTACTGGAACGTCGCGACCTACTGCAAGCTGCTGGAGGTCCCGGGCGGGCAGCGCTGGCTGGAGCACGTGCTCGACGGCGAATGGTCCGAGGGGCTGGCGGAAGAGGTTCAGGCGCTTCAGCACAGGCATTTCCTGCGGCTCGTCGAGGGTGGTCTGTGGCTCCGGCCCGGCATCGGCGACGCGATCAGTTTTTGTCGTCGGTCGGGGATCGCGCTCGGGTGGATCACAACGGCCCGGGCAGACATGGTCGATGCGCTCCTGGCGCATACGTCGGGCCTCGACGCCGGAGATTTCGACCTGATCACGACAGAAGAGGATGCGAAGAGTCTGAAGCCCAGCCCGGAGATCTTTTATCGCGCGCTGGCAACTATGGGCCTGGACGGCAGTACCGTGATCGCTTTTGAGGATCGTCCGGTGAATCAGACCGCGGCTCTGGAGGCGGGGCTCCAATGCTATCTCTATCCCGGGGAATATGCGCCGCTGGACAGCAACGTGCTGGTGACGCGGGATCCGCTAGCGACGCTTGAGCACACGCAGGCACTCTGGACCGACAGTTCCGTGGCAGGCGCCGCCGGCACTGAATTGCCCGGCACCGACGCAGTCAGCTGATTCGCCATGACCGCGAAGGTGCGAAACCGGGTGCTGTTTCAGTCCCGGCGCCTGAGCATCTACCTGGTGCACTACGCTGAGGGTCACCGCATCATGCCCCATGTCGACAACGTTGCACGGGGCCGGTTGTACAAGCTCAACTGGGTGCTGGTGAAGCCGAAGCGCGGCGGTGAGTTCGCCTGCGAACGCACGCTGTTCAATGTCTTTGACCGTATCGTTCTCTTTCGTCCGGATCTCTACCCGCATCGGGTTTCAAGAATCGAGGCGGGGAGCCGCTGGCTGTTGAGCTTCGCGCTTTGGGCAGCGCCGCGCGAGGCCGGCTGACGCCTGCGGAAGTGGCTGTTCCGGCGCTGCGGGCATTTCGGCAAGCTCGTGCGGAAGGTGCCCGATAGCTCCCGCCCCCACCGGTAAATTGCGACAGCTGGCGAGCAGGGATGTACTCTGTTGCCCCTTCTCCATTCCGGCGCTCCATGTCCTTCTTCCTCGCCCTTCTTCCGGTCATTATCATCGTTGCGATCGGGCGCATGCTTGCGCACCGGCAGAGTCCGCCGGTCGAAGGCTGGCGCGCCATCGAGCGCCTCTGTTACGTCCTGCTCTTCCCCTGCCTGATCGTGAGGGTGCTGGCGAACGCCCCCTTCGAGGAATCGCCCTGGCCTATCGCCCTTGCCCTCATTGCAGCGCAACTGGTCATGGCCGGTATCGGGCACGCCGCGCGTTTCTGGCCCGGCCTTCCGCGCCCGGCCATCGGCAGCATCATCCAGTCCAATGTCCGCTGGAACACGTTTGTTGCCCTGTCGCTGGCCGCGACGCTGTTCGGTGAAGAGGGCCTGGCGCTGACAGCGATCGCGGCGGCGGCGATGATACCCACGGCAAACCTCATCTCCGTGCTGGGCTTCTCCCGGTACGGCGTCATGAACGTCAAGCGCCACCCCTTCATCGAGCTGCTCCGGAACCCACTGGTTATCGCCTGCGTCATCGGCGGCCTCATCAACGTCAGCGGGCTGAACATCCCGACCGTCGCTGACCGGGTTCTGGAGACTCTCGCCTCCGCAGCGCTGGCCCTGGGTCTTCTCGCGGCGGGCGCGGGGGTCGACCTCAGCGCCCTGAAGCGGTCGCGGGGCCCGACCGTGGGATGGTCGCTGGTCCGGCTGCTGGTACTGCCCGTCCTCGCGATCAGTATCGCCAGAAGTCTCGGCGTGGAGGGGGTCAGCCTCGCCGTGATCGCCATCGCCGCCGCTACGCCCACCGCCACCAACGGCTATATCCTCGCCCGCCAGCTGGGTGGAGATGCGCCCTTCATGGCCAACCTGATCGCCACCCAGACGGTGCTCGCGGCGATCACGATGCCCCTGGTCATGTGGGGCTTCGATCTGAGCTATGGCGGCTAGCGACCGGCTATCGACGCTCCCGAAAAGCCTGCTCCAATCCTTTCGCCCACCCGCAGCGTAACGTCTAGGAAAACCATAGCTTGTGAGGCGGCCCACCCGTGTTTGGATTTTTGAAGAAAGCGCCGGAAAAAAAGCTGCAGAAAGAGCATGAAGCGCTGCTGGAAAAAGCGTTTCATGCCCAGCGCAATGGAGATATCCGCCTCTACTCTACCCTGACGGCGGAAGCCGAGGCGCTGCGAGCGAAGATCGAACAGGTGAAGAGCGAGCAGGGTAGTTAGCGACGCGCGGATTGCTCCGGGAGGGGCATGCGCCTGCGCCCTAAGCCGGCGCGTCGAGGACCACAATCCCGATGTTGTCGCCCGCACCAGCGCCGGTGCGGAAGACTCAGCCGCTCACCTCGTAGCCGTCCCGCGGAAAGTGCACATGCAGCGTGCCGAGGCGCTCTGTTTTGCGCGCCAGGATGTAGCGCTCTTCCGTCGCCGCCAGCAGCGTGCCGCGCACGCCGGTCCTGCCGTAGTCGTCCGGCGCGATAGTCACGTCCCCGCCCAGGGCCTCATGCGCACCGCAATCCGCCGGGAGCTGTCTCGGCTCGCTGCCCTGTGCCGCGCGAAATGCCTGCTCCGCTGTCATCTCCTCACGCTCGCCCTGGCCGAGGGCGTCCATGCGGC
>CAYFVG010000133.1:0-7641 GCA_964346365.1 uncultured Alteromonadaceae bacterium | reverse complement strand
GGGCGGTAGGGCCGGCTACGGGAAGGTGCCCCCACCAAGCGAATATCGTGGAGCGACTGGGGGCACCTTCCCGTAGCCGGCCCGGAACACAGCGAAAAGCGAATATCGTGGATCGGCCCGGTCGGGCAAGGCTGAGAGAAGCATCCCGCGCCCGCCCCGGAAAATGCGATTGCCCAGGAAATATGCGACAGCCCCGTTTGAAAGCCCGGACCTTGTCCTGCATCAACCATTCCCGTAAGGGAGCCTGTGCTATTCTGCTAACATTAGTTGACACTGCCTGGTGTAAGAAAAAATGAACAGTCCGCTGCCGGAGTTCACCACGCCCATTGCCGGGCCCGACGCCCCCCACGCCGTTGTTATCGGCAGCGGTATCGGCGGTCTGGCGGCGGCCATCCGCCTTGGCGCCCGCGGTTTTCGCGTCACTATCCTCGAGCGTCTGGATGCTCCCGGCGGCCGTGCCTATGTGCATAAGCAGGACGGCTTCACCTTCGACGCCGGGCCGACCATCATCACGGCGCCGTTCCTGCTCCGAGAGCTCTGGAACCTCTGCGGCAAGCGCTTTGATGACGACGTGGACCTGCGGCTCATGTCGCCCTTCTACCGCATCCGCTTCGACGACGGTAAGGTCTTCGACTATCACGGCGACGCCGACAAGACCCGCGCCGAGATCGCCCGCTTCAACCCCGCGGATGTGGCCGGCTACGACCGGTACATGGAGATCAGCCGCCGCACCTACGAGATCGGCTTCGAGAAGGTCGGGCACCTGCCCTTCGACTCCTTCGCCGACCTGGTGAAGATGGCGCCGGATTTCCTTGCCCTGCGCGCCTACCGCAGCGTCTACAACCAGGTCTCGCATTATGTGCAGGACCCCTATGTGCGGATAGTCCTCAGCTTCCACCCGCTGCTCGTGGGCGGCAATCCGTTCTCCGTGCCGGCGGTGTATACGCTCATTTCCTACCTCGAGCGCCAGCACGGGGTGTACTCGGCCATGGGCGGCACCGGGGCAATCATCGACGGCATGGTCGGTCTCATCCGCGGCCAGGGCAATCGCCTGCGCTTCAATGCCGAGGTCGACGAGATCCTGGTCGAGCAGGGCAAGGCCACCGGCGTGCGCCTCGCCGACGGCGAGAACATCAAGGCGGACATTGTCGTCTCCAATGCCGATTCCGCCTGGACCTACCGGCACCTCGTACCGGCCAGCGAAAGACGCACCTGGACGAACCGGCGTATCGACCGCTCGCGCTTTTCCAACGGGCTGTTCGTCTGGTACTTCGGCACCAACAGGCAGTACGAGGATGTGCCGCACCACGCTATCGTGCTCGGTCCGCGCTACAAGGGGCTGGTCACCGATATCTTCAAGCACAAGCGCCTGACTCAGGATTTCAGTCTCTACCTGCACCGACCCACCGCAACGGACCCGAAGCTGGCGCCGCCCGGCTGCGACAGCTTCTATGCGCTGTCGCCGGTGCCGCACCTCGAGGGCGACGTCGACTGGTCGACGCACGCGGAGACCTATCGCAAGGCCGTCGAAGAACGTCTCGAAGAAACCATGCTGCCCGGCCTCGGCGCATCGCTGGCCACCTCGAAGGTCACCACCCCCCTCGACTTCGAGAACCGGCTGCTGTCCTATCGCGGCGCCGGCTTCAGCTTCGAGCCGGTGCTCTGGCAGAGCGCTTCCTTCCGCCCGCACAACCGCAGCGAGGACGTGCAGGGGCTCTACCTGGTCGGCGCCGGGACGCACCCGGGCGCGGGTATGCCCGGGGTCATCTCCTCCGCCCGGGTTCTGGATACTGTGGTACCGCATGCCAACACCTTCCGCTGAACGCCTGCTGCCCCTGCGGGAGGCGGATCTCGCCGCCTGCCGGACGCTGCTGAAGACCGGCTCCCGGTCCTTCTTCGCGGCCGCGCATTTCCTGCCCTATCACTGCCGTGACGCGGCCACCGCGCTGTACGCGTTCTGCCGGCAGGCCGACGACGCGGTGGACGAGAGCGGTGCGCCGACGGAGGCGCTCGGCGGGCTGCATGAGCGCCTCGATGCGCTGTACGCGGGAACGCCCAGGAACTACCCGGCGGACCGGGCGCTGGCGGCGGTTGCCCAGCGCTGCGGTCTGCCGAAGGCGCTGCTCGAAGCGCTTCTGGAGGGCTTCGCCTGGGATGCCGAGGGTCGCTGTTACGACGACCTCGAGGGTGTCCTCGCCTACTCGGCGCGGGTCGCCGGCGCGGTCGGCGTGATGATGGCGGTGCTCATGGGCGAGCGCGATGCGAATGTGCTCGCCCGGGCCGCCGACATGGGCGTGGCCATGCAGCTCACGAACATCTCCCGGGACGTGGGCGAGGACGCGCGCAACGGCCGTCTATACCTGCCCCGGGGCTGGTTGCGCGAGGCGGGTATCGACCCCGAGGCCTTTCTCGCGGACCCGGCGCCCAGCCCGGCCCTCGCCGGCGTGCTCGCGCGCCTCCTGGCCACTGCCGAGACCCTCTACTGCCGGGCGGACAGCGGCCTGACCCGGCTGCCATCGCGCTGCCGGCCGGGCATGTACGCCGCGCGCCTGCTCTATTCGGCGATCGGCGAGCAGTTGGCAGCGAGCGGCTACGATGCCGTCAGCCGGCGCACGTTTGTGCCCGGGGCGGGCAAGGTCCGTCGGCTCCTGGCCCTCGGCCGGCTCCCCTTTCTCGATGATCGGGGCCTGGCAGAACCGGTGCTGGCGGAGAACCACTTCCTCGTGGAGGCTGTGAACGCGCACCCGGGGCCGCAGGTGAGCTCTCTTCTCGAGAGCGAGGGGCGGATCTCCTGGGTGCTCGAGCGCTGGGCCGAGCTCGACGAGCGCGCCCGTATGCCGCTGCGCGCCGCCATCTCCGCCAGCGGCACCCGCCGCGCCTGATCAGCTCCCGCGGCGGGCCCGCCGCGGCATCCGGAACGGCAGCAGCAGCTGCACCCAGCGGCGGCTGAAGCGATTCAGGTCCAGGCTCTCGTGTACCGCATGCACCGGCTCGCCGAGGGCGCGGTACGCCAGCAGCGAGCGCGCATAGAAAGGGGTGTCTTCGAGGGTTCGGCGCACGGTCACCGGGGTGCCGGCGTCGGCCTGGGTGCTGCGGGCCATGCGCCAGATGGCCGCCCGCGGCAGCTGCTGCGTCGGCAGCGGCGCCCGTTCCGTGGCTGCGCCGGTGGCGCCGAAGCGCAGCGCCAGCAGGCGCTCGCCGCCGTCGCGCAGCCGGGCGTGGTACTGCACGAGACTGCCGCCATCGGCGAGCGGCGCCCGGGACCAGTCCCAGTCGCGGAAGGCCGCCTCCAGCGGTTCGGCGCCGCGGTTGCTGTCGAAGTAGCCGTGCCCTTCCCAGCTGAGATCGGGTTTTTCCATGTAGATGCGCGCGCGGCAGCTCGGCGCCACCGGCCACCAGCGATGCTTGCCGGCGGGATCGAGGGCGTAGTCCGTGGCGGTGATGCCCGGCAGCTCCAGCTCGATGCGCCCGCGGAGGCGGCCGGGGAGGGGGACCGTGACTTCGTCGAGGTTGACCGTGACTTGCCGGCCCTCCCAGCGGATCTGTGAGCCGCGGGCGCGCAGGTGGGTTGCGTCGCGGGAGAGATCGCCGGCGCCGCGCTCGGTCATGGCCCAGTGCTTGCGCCGGGGGTTGTAGAGCACGGCGTTGAAACCGCAGTACTGCGCCGGGTCCGGTGCCGCGAGGCGACGCCGGGCGGCGGCATAGTAGGGCGAGAAAACGCTGCCGACGAACACGATCACCGTCAGGGCGTGCTCGCCGTCATCGCTCATGGCGTCCAGGTACCACCAGTGGTAGCCGCCGGGCGCAACCGGGGCGGCAAACCCGGGCGCCGGTGCGGCCGCGCGCTCGAGCATCGCATCTTGTCCAGGGTCAGCAAAGTTCCTTGCAGTCTAGCAGTGTCTAACTTAAATTACAGTCTATAATGTCAACAAGGCTGGACAGGACGGCAGGGCTTTTGCGATCCGTCCGGAAGCACTGCCGGAAAGCTGTATCGGAAAGCAGTGAAAAGCATGGCGCACTGAGATGCACGAATCATTGAAGAGCACAATTGAAGGTGGTGCGATGAACAGGATCGAGGCACCGGGGCTCCCCGGCTACGAGCTGGCACTGCAGGACGCCGTGGGCAAGGCTGCGGGGGACGCCTGTCCGCCCGCGCTCGCCCGGGCGCTGCAGTACGCCGTCTTTCCCGGCGGTGCGCGGGTTCGACCGCAGCTGTGCGTGGCGGTGGCCGCTGCAAATGGCGGCGGTGATGCCGCGCTCACCAGCGCAGCCGCCGCGGCCATCGAACTCCTGCACTGCGCCTCTCTGGTCCACGACGACATGCCCTGCTTCGACAACGCGAGCGAGCGCCGCGGCAAGCCGTCGGTGCATCAGGCCTTCGGTGAGCAACTGGCCCTGCTGGCTGGCGATGCGCTGATCGTCGCCGCCTTCGAGACCCTCGGTGACGCTGCGAGCGCCGGCGACCCGGCGCGGCTGCCGGCGCTCCTCGCGGTGATTGCGGAGGGGGTCGGGGCGCCCCACGGGATCTGCGCGGGGCAGGCCTGGGAATGCGAGTCCAGCGTCGACCTCGAGCGTTACCATCGCGCCAAGACCGGCGCCCTGTTCATCGCGGCGACCGCCGCGGGGGCCGTGGTGTCCGGTGGCGACGTGGCTGCCTGGCGCCGCCTCGGTGACTGTATCGGCCACAGCTACCAGGTCGCCGACGACATCCTCGATGCCGCCGCCCAGGCCGCCGAGATCGGCAAGCCGACGGGGCAGGACGAGGCCCTGGGGCGGCCCTCCGCCGTGCGCAGCCTCGGTCTCGACGGCGCCGTGGCGCAGCTGCGGGAGCTGGTGGATACCTCCGTGGAGGCCGTGCCGCCCTGCGCCGGCCGGGAGCAGCTGCAGCAGCTCGTGCGCAGCCAGTCGCGCCGCTTCCTGCCAAAAGGCCTCGCCGGCCAGGCTGCCTGAGCGCGGTGGGCGACCCGGGAAGCAGCCAGGTCGCTGCGGTGGCGGGTGAGACCCCGGTGCATACCGGCGGTGTGCGTGAACGCTTCCTCCGCTGGCGCGACCGGCTCCTGGGCAAACCCGCCTTTCACCGGGCCGCGACGCGCTTTCCGCTGACGCGGCCCATCGCCCGCCGGCGGGCCCGGGCGCTGTTCGACCTGAGTGCCGGTTTCGTCTATTCCCAGATTCTCTTCGCCTGCGTCCGCGCCGGGCTCTTCGACCTGCTTGCCGACGGCCCGCGCAGCACGGCGGCCATAGCCGGCGCCACCGGCCTCCCGGAAGCGGGCGCCCTCCGGCTCCTTCGCGGCGCCGCTTCCCTGCGCCTGGTGCAGCCCGCGGGGGAGGGCGCCTGGCGCCTCGGCAACCAGGGTGCGGTGATGCTGGGCAACCCCTCCATCGGCGCCATGGTGTCCCACCACGAGCGTCTCTACGCCGACCTCGCAGACCCGCTGGCGCTGCTCGGCGGGCGCGCCGACACGCAGCTGGCCAAGCTCTGGCCCTACGCGGCCGGGGAGCGCGAGGATATGGCCGCCGCCGAGGTCGCCGCCTACAGCGAACTCATGGCCGCCTCGCAGAGCCTGCTGTCGGAAGACATCCTCGACGCCTGTGGGGTCCGCGACAGCGGGCACTGGCTCGACGTCGGTGGCGGGGAGGGGGTGTTCCTGTGCGCCGCCCTGCGCCGCAACGGTGCGCTTCGGGGCACGGTTTTCGACCTGCCGCAGGTCGCCACCCGGGCCCGGGAGCGGCTCCTGCAGAGCGGCCTGGCCGCGCGTGCCGAAGCGGTCGGTGGCGACATGTTCAACGATCCGTGGCCGGCGGGTGCCGACACCATTTCCCTGGTGCGGGTGCTGCACGATCACGACGATGCGCCGGCCCGCGCCCTGGTGGCGCGCGCCCGGGAGACGCTGCCTCCGGGCGGCCGGCTGGTGATCGCCGAGCCCATGGCAGGTACCCGCGGCGCCGAGGCCATGGGCGACGGCTATTTCGGCTTCTACCTGCTGGCCATGGGCAGCGGGCGGCCGCGCACGGCGGGCGAGTTGACACGCTGGGTCCTGGAGGCTGGTTTTGACCGCTGCCGGGAGCTGAAGACCGCCCAGCCGATGCTCGCGCGGGTGCTTGTGGCGGAGCGTGACAACGCGGATGTTAAATCCTCTTGACATCTAAAAATGTAAACTTAAACTTACACCCAGCAGCAGGCGATGTTGCTGCTCTGCCCGCCGCCCCGAGAGGTTTCATGAGGTGGCCGAGGTAGCTTCCAAGGGGTAGCTGAGTAGCTCCCGGGTGGTTGAAAGTGGCTGATAAGTCGTTGGATAGTCGAGGAATTTGCTGGTGAGCAGTCAAGCAACAGCCGTCGTCTTCGAGCAGCCGGGCACGTTGTCCGTGCGCAAGGTCGGCATCGTCGAGCCCGGTGCGGGCGACTGCGTCATCGATATCGAGTGGAGCGGCATCAGCACCGGCACCGAGCGCCTCCTCTGGGATGGCCGTATGCCGGCCTTCCCGGGGCTCGCCTACCCGCTCGTCCCCGGTTATGAATCCGTGGGCCGGGTAGCCGCGGTCGGCGAGGGGTGTTCGCTCGCCGTCGGTGAGCGCGTTTTCGTGCCGGGATCCCGCGGCTACACGGATGTTCAGGGATTGTTCGGCGGCGCCGCCGATCGCCTCGTGGTGGACGCCGCGCGGGTCACGCCCCTGGGCGACGGGTTGGGGGAGGAGGGCGCCCTCCTGGCCCTCGCGGCCACGGCCTTGCGCGCCGCGACCCGGGGGCCGGAAGGTGTGCTCCCCGACCTCGTTATCGGCCACGGCGTTCTCGGCCGGCTGGTGGCCCGGGTCGTGCTCGCTCTCGGCGGCGAGGCGCCCACGGTGTGGGAGACCAATCCCGGGCGCCGCAGTGGCGCCGACGGCTACCCGGTCATCGACCCCGGGAACGAAACGCGCAAAGATTACCGGCTTATCTGTGACGTCAGCGGGGCCGCCGGCCTCCTCGATACGCTGGTGGCGCATCTCGCCCCGCGGGGCTGCGTCGTTCTCGCCGGCTTCTACCAGGAGCCGGTGTCGTTCACCTTCCCGCCTGCCTTTATCCGCGAGGCGCAGCTGCGCATCTCGGCGGAGTGGCAGCAGGAAGATCTCGAGGCCACCTGCAAGCTGGTCGCCGATGGGCGTCTCGGCCTCGATGGCCTCATCACGCACTCCCAACCCGCGGCGCAAGCCGCACCGGCCTATCGCCAGGCATTTGGCGATAGTGAATGCTTAAAAATGATCCTGGATTGGAGGTCCGTTCAATGACTGATGCATCCGTAAACGAATACACGCCAGATCACGAGAAAGACGACGCCAGTGATCTCCTCGCCAGTGCAGGGGGCGGACCGAAGACACAGATCATCGCCATTTACGGCAAGGGGGGTATCGGCAAGAGCTTCACGCTGTCCAACCTGTCCTACATGATGGCGCAGCAGGGCAAGAAAGTCCTGCTCATCGGCTGCGACCCGAAGAGCGACACCACCTCGCTGCTCTTCGGCGGCAAGGCCTGCCCGACCATCATCCAGACGGCCTCGGCCAAGAAGGAAGCTGGCGATGAAGTGCGCGTCGAGGACGTGTGCTTCATGCGCGACGGCGTCTTCGCCATGGAGCTCGGCGGGCCGGAGGTCGGTCGCGGCTGTG
>CAYFVG010000132.1:0-7644 GCA_964346365.1 uncultured Alteromonadaceae bacterium | reverse complement strand
CGGGGCCGCACGACGCGGCGCCGCTCTTCGACCACTTCATCGCGCTCATGGCCGCGCGCGGCGCGGGGAGCTGACGCCATGCCGAAACGGACGGATATTGAAAGTATTCTCATCCTCGGCGCCGGCCCCATCGTCATCGGCCAGGCCTGCGAGTTCGACTACTCCGGCGCCCAGGCCTGCAAGGCGCTGCGCGAGGAGGGTTTCCGGGTCATCCTGGTGAACTCCAACCCGGCCACGATCATGACCGATCCGTCCATGGCCGACGCCACCTATATCGAACCCATCGAGTGGCAGACCGTCGAGCGCATCATCGAGGCCGAGCAGCCCGATGCACTGCTCCCCACCATGGGGGGGCAGACGGCCCTGAACTGCGCGCTGGACCTGGCCCGGGAAGGGGTTCTCGAGGCCCACGGCGTGGAGATGATCGGCGCTACCAAGGAGGCTATCGACAAGGCCGAGGACCGGGAGCTGTTCGACCAGGCCATGCGCCGCATCGGCCTGGAGACGCCGCGGGCGAAGCTCGCGCACAGTCTCGAGCAGGCTTATGAAGTGCTCGGGGAGATGGGTTTCCCCTGCATTATCCGGCCGTCCTTCACCATGGGCGGCTCCGGCGGCGGCATCGCCTATAACCGGGACGAGTTTGAAGCCATCTGCAACCGCGGCCTCGACCTGTCGCCCACCAACGAGCTGCTCATCGACGAGTCCCTTATCGGCTGGAAAGAGTTCGAGACGGAAGTGGTGCGGGACCGGAACGATAACTGCATCATCGTCTGCACCATCGAGAACGTCGATGCCATGGGCGTGCACACCGGTGACTCGATCACCGTGGCGCCGGCGCAGACGCTGACGGACAAGGAATATCAGCTGATGCGCAACGCCTCCCTGGCGGTGCTGCGCGAGATCGGCGTGGAGACCGGTGGCTCGAACGTGCAGTTCGGCCTCGATCCGGCGACCGGCCGCATGGTGGTGATCGAGATGAACCCGCGGGTGTCCCGCTCCTCGGCGCTGGCCTCCAAGGCGACGGGCTTTCCCATCGCCAAGGTGGCCGCCAAGCTCGCCGTGGGCTACACCCTCGACGAGCTGCGGAACGAGATCACCGGGGGCACCACGCCGGCGTCCTTTGAGCCGTCCATCGATTACGTGGTCACCAAGATCCCCCGTTTCGCCTTCGAGAAGTTCACCGCCGCGGATTCGCGTCTCACCACGCAGATGAAGTCCGTGGGCGAGGTCATGGCCATGGGCCGGACCTTCCAGGAGTCGGTGCAGAAGGCGCTCCGGGGCCTCGAGGTCGGTTCCCTGGGCTTCGAGCACCGCATCGACGTGGACAACCCGGACCTGCGCGACGAGCTCATCGGCGAGCTCACCAACCCGGGGCCGGACCGCATCTGGTACCTGGCCGATGCGTTCCGCGCCGGCATGGACGTGGCGGAGGTCAACGGCTACTCCGGTGTCGACCCCTGGTTCCTGGTGCAGATCGAGGATATCGTGCACACCGAAAACAGCCTCAAGACCCAGGCCCTGCGCGACCTCGACGCGGCGCGGCTGTTCGACCTCAAGCGCAAGGGCCTGGCCGATGCGCGCCTGGCCGTGCTTCTCGGCGTCAGCGAGGCGGAGGTGCGCAACCACCGGCACGAGCAGGGGGTGCGCCCGGTCTACAAGCGCGTCGACACCTGCGCCGCAGAGTTCGCCACGGCGACCGCCTATCTTTACTCGACCTACGAGGAGGAGTGCGAGGCGGCGCCCTCGGAGCGGCCCAAGATCGTGGTCCTCGGCGGCGGTCCTAATCGCATCGGGCAGGGTATCGAGTTCGACTACTGCTGTGTGCACGCGGTGCTGGCCATGCGTGAGGACGGCTACGAGACCATCATGGTCAACTGCAACCCGGAGACCGTCTCCACGGATTACGATACCTCGGATCGGCTCTACTTCGAGCCGGTGACCCTCGAGGACGTGCTCGAGATCGTCGACCTCGAAAAGCCGGCAGGCGTCATCGTGCAGTTCGGTGGCCAGACCCCGCTCAAGCTCGCCCGCGCCCTCGAGGCCGCGGGGGTGCCCATCATCGGCACCACCCCGGATGCCATCGACCGGGCCGAGGACCGGGAGCGCTTCCAGCAGATGATTGGCAAGCTGGACCTGCGCCAGCCGGCGAACACCACGGTGCGCAGCGTCGACGGCGCCCTCGCCGCGGCGGAACGCATCGGCTACCCGCTGGTGGTGCGCCCGTCCTACGTGCTCGGTGGCCGGGCCATGGAGATCGTCTACCGGGAAGAGGATCTGCTGCGCTACATGAACGATGCGGTCTCCGTGTCCGATGACGCGCCGGTACTCCTGGACAGCTTTCTCAGCGCGGCCATCGAGGTCGATATCGACGCGGTGTCCGACGGCGAGACCGTGGTCATCGGCGCGATCATGCAGCATATCGAGCAGGCCGGCGTACACTCGGGGGATTCCGCCTGTTCCCTGCCGCCCTACAGCCTGCCGCCGTCGGTGCAGGATGCCATGCGCGAGCAGGTGCGGCGCATGGCGCTGGAGCTCGGGGTGCGCGGCTTGATGAACGTTCAGCTCGCGTGGCAGGATGAAGTGATATACGTAATTGAGGTGAATCCACGCGCGTCGCGGACGGTGCCTTTTGTCTCGAAGTGCATCGGCGTGTCCCTGGCCAAGGTCGCGGCGCGCTGCATGGCCGGGACGTCCCTCGCTGCCCAGGGCTTTACGGAGGAGATCGTCCCGCCCTTCTTCAGCGTGAAGGAGGCGGTCATGGCCTTTAACAAGTTCCCGGGCGTGGACCCGATCCTCGGCCCGGAGATGAAATCCACCGGCGAGGTCATGGGCACCGGGGAGACCTTTGCCGGCGCCTTCGCCAAGGCCCAGCTGTCGGTCGGGCACCCACCGCCGCGCGGCGGTACCCTGCTGGTGAGTGTTCGCGACGTCGACAAGCCCGGCGCCGTGGAGGTGGCCCGGCAGATGGCCGAGCTGGGTTTCAGCCTCGCCGCCACCGGCGGCACGGCAACGGCGCTGGAAGCCGCCGGACTGTCGGTGCGCCGGATCAACAAGGTCCTGGAAGGCCGACCGCACATCGTCGACATGATCAAGAACGATGAGGCGGATATCATCATCAACACGACCGAGGGACGGCGGGCCATTGCCGACTCGGCACCGATCCGGGCCAGCGCCGAGGCGCACCGGGTTTTCTACACGACGACGCTGGCGGCCGCGGAGGCGGTTTGCCTGGCGCTGAAGCAGGGGAGTGACACGGCCGTGCGGCGGCTGCAGGATCTCCACGGGAGCATGCATCGATGAACAAGGTACCGATGACGGTCCAGGGCGAAGCGGCCCTGCGCAAGGAGCTTGAACAGCTCAAGAAGGTCGACCGGCCGCGGATCACTCAGGCCATCGCCGAGGCGCGCGAGCACGGGGACCTGAAAGAGAACGCCGAGTATCATGCCGCGCGGGAGCAACAGAGCTTCGTCGAGGGGCGCATCATGGAAATCGAGGGCAAACTCTCTCACGCGCAGGTCATCGATGTAAGCACGCTGCCGAAGTCCGGCAAGGTGCTCTTCGGCACGACCGTCGACCTTATCAACACCGAGAGCGACGAGACGTTGAGCTACCGCATCGTCGGCGACGACGAGGCGGACGTGAAGAAGAATCTCATTTCCGTCAGCTCGCCCATCGCCCGTGCCCTTATCGGCAAGGAAGAGGGTGAGGTGGTCGTGGTCAAGGCCCCGGGCGGCGATATCGAGTACGAGATCGACGAGGTCCGGCACGTATAGTGGCGCCCGGAACTTCCCGCGGCCTCAGACCACGACGTCAGAGAAGTCGCTGCAGGTTGGAGAGGCGGGGGTCTGCGTCCGGGTTTTTTCGCAGTAACAGCAGGACGTTGCCGACGGCCTGCACGAGCAATGCGCCGCTGGCCGTGCAGAGGGCTGCTGCCGCCGCGGCTCGCGCTTCCCGGCCGCCCGAAGCTACCCTGACCTTGACCAGTTCATGGTCGGCGAGGGCCCGGTCCAGTTCCCCCAGAACGCCGTCACTGACGCCGTTGCCGGCCACGGTGACCACGGGCTTCAGCTTGTGCCCGAGGGCGCGCCATTGGCGCAGCTGCTGCTTGCTGGGTTCGGTCGTTGCCATCCCGCGCTCCCGTATCAGTCTCGCGGCGCAGTCTACACGGCCGGCGTGGCGCACGGAAACGGCGGAGGCCGGATGACTCATGGCCAGGAAGCGTTCATCGAGCAAGGCCTGGCTTCGGGAGCACCGCGAGGATCCCTTCGTCCAGCGCGCCCGGCGCGAAGGCTATCGCTCCCGGGCCTGCTACAAGCTTCTCGAGCTCCAGGAGCGCGACCGGATCATCCGTCCCGGCATGACCGTGGTGGATCTCGGCAGCGCGCCCGGCGGGTGGTCCCAGGTGGCGGCGGAACTGGTTGGGCGCGCAGGGCGGGTCGTGGCCTCCGACCTCCTGCCCATGGATAGTCTTGGGGGGGTTACCTTTATCCGGGGAGACTTTACGGAAGACAGCGTATTTGAAGTTATTTGTGGCGAACTGGGGGGCAAAGGCGCCGACGTGGTTCTGTCTGACATGGCGCCGAACATGAGCGGCATGGCCGCCGTGGACCAGCCCCGCGCCATGTTGCTGGCGGAGCTGGCCCTGGACTTCTCCCAGCGCATGCTTCGGTCGGGCGGGGCTTTTGTCTGCAAGGTGTTTCAGGGGCAGGACTTCGACGCGTTGCTGGCGACGGCCCGGGCGGGCTTCGAGCAGGTGCATGCCCGCAAGCCCGCCGCCTCCCGACCGCGGTCGCGGGAAGTTTATCTCGTGGCCACCGGCGCCATTGTACGGGAGCACTGATCGGGGGCATTAGCTTCCCTGCTCGGCGCATTGAAAAGCTCGCCATCGCCCCGATTGAAAGCCAAGGAGAGACAGCGCCGCCTTCCGGGCGTAACAACAGAGGAAAATGGCGGTTGGGTTAACGCGCCGATACGCTATACTCAGGTAGACATCACGCGGCGGCATCCGCTGCGCGGCGCCTTTGGCGTCGAGCCGGCGCCGAGCAAAAGAGGTAATGACATTGAACGACATGGCAAAAAATCTGCTCCTTTGGCTGGTGATCGCGGCGGTTCTGCTGTCGATCTTTAACAACTTCAACATGCAGAGTCCCACGGAGCGGCTCGTGTACTCGGAGTTCATCGAGGAGATTCAGCAGGACAGGATTGAGAAAGTCGTTATCGACGGCGTGACGATCAACGGCACGCGCTTCGATGGCTCCCGCTTCGAAACCACACGCCCGATGGTCGAGGACCCGAAGCTGATCGATGACCTGCTGACTCACGACGTCGAGGTCGAGGGCCGCGAGCCCGAGCAGCAGTCCGTCTGGACCCAGCTGTTGGTAGCCAGCTTCCCGATCCTCATCATCATCGCCGTGTTCATGTTCTTCATGCGCCAGATGCAGGGTGGTGCCGGTGGCCGGGGCGGGCCCATGAGCTTCGGTAAGAGCAAGGCCCGGCTCCTCGGCGAGGACCAGATCACCACGACCTTCGCCGATGTCGCCGGCTGTGACGAGGCCAAGGAGGATGTTCAGGAGCTGGTCGAGTTCCTGCGCGACCCGAGCCGGTTCCAGAAACTGGGTGGTCGTATCCCCCGCGGTGTCCTCATGGTCGGCCAGCCCGGCACCGGCAAGACGCTGTTGGCGAAGGCCATCGCCGGCGAGGCAAAAGTGCCCTTCTTCTCCATTTCCGGCTCCGACTTCGTGGAAATGTTTGTCGGCGTGGGTGCGTCGCGGGTACGCGACATGTTCGAGCAGGCGAAGAAGCAGGCGCCCTGCATCATTTTCATCGACGAGATCGATGCCGTGGGCCGGCACCGCGGCGCGGGCCTCGGCGGTGGCCACGACGAGCGGGAGCAGACGCTGAACCAGCTGCTGGTCGAGATGGATGGCTTTGAGGTCAACGATGGCGTCATCGTGATCGCCGCCACCAACCGCCCGGATGTGCTCGACCCGGCGCTGCTGCGCCCGGGCCGCTTCGATCGTCAGGTGGTGGTCGGTCTGCCCGACATCCGCGGTCGCGAGCAGATTCTCAAGGTGCACATGCGCAAAGTGCCCCTCGCCGAGGATGTGAATGCCTCCCGCATCGCCCGGGGGTGCCCGGGCTTCTCCGGCGCCGACCTTGCCAATCTGGTCAACGAGGCCGCGCTGTTCGCCGCCCGGGCCGGCGTGCGCACCGTGGGCATGAACCAGTTCGAGCTGGCCAAGGACAAGATCATGATGGGCGCCGAGCGCAAGTCCATGGTCATGTCCGAGCACGAGAAACGAAACACGGCCTACCACGAGGCGGGTCACGCCATCGTCGGCCGCCTCGTGCCCGAGCACGACCCGGTCTACAAGGTCAGCATCATTCCGCGGGGCCGGGCCCTGGGCGTGACGATGTTCCTGCCGGAAGAGGACCGCTACAGCCACAGCCGGCGGCACATCATCAGCCAGATCTGCAGTCTCTTCGGGGGTCGCATCGCCGAGGAAATGACGCTCGGCAAGGACGGTATTACCACCGGTGCCTCGAACGACATCCAGCGTGCCACCGAGCTCGCCCGGAGCATGGTGACCAAGTGGGGCCTGTCGGAGAAGATGGGGCCGCTGATGTACGACGAGGGTGGCGATGAGTCTTTCATGGGCCGCGGCGGGGCGCAGTCGAATAGCGCCATGTCCGACGAGACAGCGAAGCAGATTGACGCCGAAGTGCGCTCTATCGTCGACGAGTGCTACGCCACGGCGACGCGTCTTCTCGAGGAAAATATCGAGAAGCTGCACGTCATGGCCGAGGCCCTGATGACTTACGAGACCATCGATGTGGAACAGATCAACGACATCATGGCCGGCAAGCAGCCGCGTGAGCCGCAGGGCTGGGGCGGCAGCGACGGTCCGAGCGGGCCGAGTGCCGTGGGCGGTGACGATCGCGTAGCGGACGACGACAGGCCGACGACTCCCATCGGCGGTCCCGCGGGCGAACACTGATCCCGGGGCCTTTACCGGCCCCGGTTCCTGCAGCCCGCCTCCGGTGATTGCAGCACCGGTTCTCAGCGCCCGAGGGAGGGTGCTGTCCCTGGCCCGGCCGCAGGTCATGGGTGTGTTGAACGTTACGCCCGACTCGTTTTCCGACGGGGGTCAGCTTTACCGGGCGGGCCGTATCGACCTCGATGGGGTGCTGGGTCGCGCCGAGGGTATGGTAGAAGCCGGGGCGGCAGTCCTCGATATCGGTGGTGAATCTACCCGACCCGGCGCTGCGCCGGTGCCCGAGGCCGAGGAGCTCGACCGGGTAGTGCCGGTCGTAGCGGCGCTGGCGCGGCGGATCGATGTCATGCTCTCGGTGGATACCAGTACGCCGGCGGTCATGCGCGCCGCCGCGGATGCCGGCGCACACCTTATTAATGACGTGCGCGCCCTGACCCGCCCCGGCGCCCTGGCGACGGCGGCGGCCACTGGGTTACCCGTGTGCCTCATGCACATGCAGGGCTCACCGGAGACCATGCAGACGGCGCCACGTTACCGGGACGTGGTCGCCGAGGTAGAGACTTTTCTCGCGGGTCGGGTCGAGGTTGCCCTGGAGGCGGGTATCGACGCCGGTGCCATTGTCCTCGACCCCGGTTTCGGTTTCGGCAAG
>CAYFVG010000131.1:0-7754 GCA_964346365.1 uncultured Alteromonadaceae bacterium | reverse complement strand
TGTTCCCGGGATGTTTCCCGGTCGTCCAGGCGGTCATCCGTGGTCTCGCGCAGCGTTGCCAGCACGAGGACCTGCTGGCGCCGGTCCTCCAGCAGCTGTTCCAGCTCCGTGGACAGCCGGGCGGCCTCCACCGCCTGTCGGTAGGCGACCATGCTCTCGCTGCGCGCGAAGCTGCCCCAGAAGTGCGTACCGACGTTGATGGCAAAGAGTACCAGGATCGTCAGCAGCGACAGCGTCAGGCGTCTGCGCAGGCTCATGCGGGGCAGAGCGCCTCGATCTTGCCGAGGAGCGCGGGGAAGTCGATGGGTTTGGTCGCGTAGTCGTCGCAACCCGCGCCGAGGGCACTCTGTCGGTCGGCTTCCATGGCGTGGGCCGTGAGCGCGATGATCGGGATGCGGCGGAGCAGCGGGCTCTCCCGGGCCTCCCGGCAGGCGCTCCAGCCGTCGAGCACCGGGAGATTCATGTCCATGAGGACCAGCGCCGGCTGCTCGGTGCTCATGCGCTCGAGGGCCTCACGGCCGTCGCCGGCGGTCATCACGGCGAAGCCGGCGCGGGTGAGGCGCCGACGCAGCATGTCCCGGCTGAGCTCGTTGTCCTCGACCAGCAGGAGGGGCCCGCGACCGCTCAAGGCGTGTAGCCCGTGACCCGGTGCACGCTGAGTGCCTCGTCGATGCCCCGGGCCTGCAGCTCGCGGCGCTCTGCCACGGTCGCGCGGCCGGCGAGGGCGGCCACGGTGCTCGCCGCCACCAGTACCTCGCCGGGCCCCGTGGCATCCTCGATGCGCGAGGTCACGTTCATGGGGTGGCCGACGAAACCGTACTTGCTGCGCCGCTCCGAGCCGATATTGCCGGCGATGACCGTGCCCGTGTTCAGAGCAATGGCGTTGCACAACGCCGGCAGGCCCTCGGCGGCATTGGCGGCGTTGACGCCATTCATGGCCGCCTGCATGGCCAGTGCGCACTGCACGGCGCGGTCGGCGTCGTCACCGCGGCGCTGGGGGGCGCCGAACACGGCGAGGATGGCGTCGCCGAGGAATTCATCGATGGTGCCATTCCAGGCCAGGATGATGTCGGTCATCGCGCCCAGGTAGCGGTTGAGCATGGTCACCACCTGGGTCGGCTCCAGCTGCTCGCACAGGGGGGTGAAGCCGCGGATGTCGGACATGAGGATGGTCACCTCGCGCAGGTCCCCGCCCAGGTCGAGGCCCTCCGGGCGCTCGAGAATGTCGGTAACGATCTCGTCGGACAGGTAGCGGCCGAAGGTGGCGCGGATGAACTGCTCGCTGCGCTCCAGCTGCTGCCGGTACTGGTCCTCCCGGTCGTGCCAGCGCTTGCGCTCGATACCGGCCTTGATGCGCGCCTGCAGCAGCACCGGGTTGAAGGGTTTGAACAGGTAGTCGTCGGCGCCGGCCTCGATGCAGTCGATGATTCCCTGCATGTCCTGGTGGCCGGAGATCATGATCACCGGTGTGGCGTGCCACTCCGGGTGCGACTTGATACGTGCCAGCACTTCGCGGCCGTCCATGCCCGGCATGACCAGGTCGAGGAGCACCACATCCACGTCCGACTCCCCGAGGGCGGCCAGGGCCTGTTCGCCGTCTGCGGCGGTGACCACGAAGTGGCCGCAGCGCGAGAGATAGCGCGCGATGAGCTCGCGGTTTTCCCGGCGGTCGTCCACGGCGAGGATGAAGCCCGCCTCGCTGGTGATGGTGACGTTGCCCCGGCCGGGCTGGCTGTCGAGGGTGAGGTCGCCGGCGCTGTGGGTAGCCTGCACGAGGCGCAGCAGGCAATCGCCGAGCGCTGCGTGCGCGCCGTCCTCTGCCTGTTCGAGCAGCAGCTCGGCGTAACCGCGCAGGGCACCGAGGCGGTTGCGCAGCTCGTGGCGGCCCGTGTCGGCCGGTTCGCCGAGGCCCTGTTCGAGGGCGCCGGCGGCTTTAAGGACGCCGGCGAGGTCCGCGCGGGCAGCGGGCGGCAGCAGCGCTTCGGCCCCCGGCGCAATGCTGCGAACCTCGGCAATCGCCCGCAGGAGCACGTCACTGAAGGGAAATGGCTGTGCCTCGCCGGTCACCGTCCTGCATGCCCCCACTGGCGCCGAGCGCCTCGCTGTTGGCGCGAGTATAGCGACGGGCATGCGGGAGGGGAAAGGCCCGCAGAGGGCCCGAGAACGGTGGTGCGCTGCCCCTGCCCCTGCGTTACCATGCCTTTATCGCAGCGGTTCGTGGATCTGACAGCCATGTTGGGACAGGTGGAGATTTTCAAGGGCCTCTCGACCGAAGAGCTCCGGGCGCTGGAAGAGACCAGCACCCGCCGAACCTTCCCGAAGAACACGGTGGTGATCCACGAGAACGACCCGGCGGACTCCCTCTTTGTGATTGATAGCGGCAAGGTCAAGGTCTACTGCAGCGACAAGAACGGCAAGGAATTCATCATGAACACCCAGGGCGCCGGGGACTACTTCGGCGAACTGGCGCTGCTGGATGACAGCACCCGCTCCGCCTCCGTGCGCACCGTCGAGAAGTCCACCTTCTGCATCGTCTACAAGGGCGATTTCAGTCGCGTGCTCGCGGAGCATCCGAACATGAACCGCACTCTCATCCGCAATCTTGCGGCCCGCGTGCGCAAGCTCACAGGCGATGTGAAGAGCCTCGCTCTGCAGGACGTCTATGGGCGGGTGGCGAACGTGCTCATGGAACTCGCCCGGGAACGGGAAGGGGGCACCCTGTTCATTCCGGAGAAGCTCACGCAGCAGGACATCGCCGACCGCGTCGGCGCCTCCCGCGAGATGGTCGCGCGCATCCTGAAGGATCTCACCATCGGCGAGTACATCCGCTTCGAGGGGCGGCACATCATCATCAACACGCGGCTGCCGGCAAAGTACTGACGAGCTCGCGCTAGCGGTCGTCCTCTTTCACCCCCTCCACGCGCAGGGCGAGCTGCCCCCGAGCCAGTCGTGCCGTTACCGCGTCGCCGACCGCCGTGTCCCGCGCCCGCCGCAGGATCGTACCGTCACCACTACTGAGAATCGCATAGCCGCGGCCGAGGGTGGCCAGAGGGCTCAGGGAGTCGAGGAGCGCAGCCAGACGGGAGAGCCGCTCCCGGCGGCGCGCCAGGTCGCGGGCCATGGCCTGGTGCAGGCGCCGCTCGCCGCTGTCGATCCGATCGCCGAGGCGCGCGAGGCGCGGCTGAGGGTCCCGGCGCAGGAAGCGGTCCACCAGCCGCGCGAGGCGCTGGCGTGCCCGCTGCAGCGCCTGACTCTGCGCTCGCGCCAGCCGGCTCTCGAGGTCGTCCAGGCGCTGGGCGCGCTCACGCAGGAGCGTGCCCGGGTGCTTGAGGCGCGCCCGCAGGTGCGCGAGTTCCCGGCCGGCATCGCGCAGCCGGCGCGCCGCGTTGCGGATCAGCGCCTGATCGAGCTGTGCCAGGCGCAGGCGCCAGTCGGCCTGGTCCGGGCTCAGGAGCTCGGCCGCCGCCGACGGCGTCGGCGCGCGCCAGTCCGCCGCGAGGTCGGCGATGGTAACGTCTGTCTCGTGCCCCACAGCGCTCACTACCGGCAGCCCGCTGCCGACGATGGCCCGGGCCACGCTTTCCTCGTTGAAGGCCCAGAGATCCTCCAGGGAGCCGCCGCCACGGCCGACGATGAGCGCGTCGAAGGCAGCCGCGCCGCTCTCCTGCCAGCGGTTGGCGCGGGCGATGGCGGCGCAGATGGCCGGCGCCGCCTCCGCGCCCTGCACCGGCACGGGGAGTACCGAGACGGCGATCAGCGGGCAGCGCCGCCGCAGCACCGTGAGCATGTCGTGGAGGGCCGCCCCGGTAGCGGAGGTGATGATGCCGAGGTGCCGCGGCGCCGGGGGCAGGGGGCGCTTGCGCTCGGCGGCAAACAGGCCCTCGGCGTCGAGGCTGGCGCGCAGGGCCTCGAAGCGCGCCTGCAGGGCGCCGGCGCCGGCGGGTTCGAGGTATTCCACGATCAGCTGGAAGTCGCCCCGGGCCTCGTAGAGGGAGATGCGGGCGCGCAGGCGTACCGCATCGCCGTTCTCCGGGTTGAAGCGGAGCCGGCCATTGGCGCGGCGGAACATTGCGCAGCGCACCTGGGCGCTGTCGTCCTTGAGGGAGAAGTACCAGTGGCCGGAGGCGGGGCGGGCGAGGTTGGAGATCTCGCCCTCGACCCAGACGAAGTCGAAGTGGCTCTCGAGGAGGGTTTTAACCTCCCGGGCGAGGCGGCTGACGGAGACGGCGGGCGGTGTACTAACGGTGGTCTGCAACGGGCGCTGGTTTACCGGATAATGAATAACCCGCTATACTTGCATGTTTAGGTTAATTCTGGCAACGGAGATTCGAGCATGCTGCGCATCGAGGAGGAAGCCCTCACTTTCGACGACGTCCTGCTGCTGCCCGGCTACTCGGACATCGTGCCCGCGGATGTGTCGCTGCGGACCCGGCTCACCCGGAAGGTCACCCTCAATATTCCGCTGATATCCTCGGCCATGGACACGGTGACCGAATCCCGCCTCGCGATCGCGCTGGCCCAGGAGGGCGGCGTCGGCATCGTGCACAAGAGCATGAGCATCGCCGAGCAGGCGGACCACGTGCGCCGGGTCAAGAAATTCGAGAGCGGCGTGGTCAAGGACCCGATCACCATCCAGCAATCGGCGACCATTGCCGAGCTGATCGATCTGACCCGATCCAATGGCATTTCCGGGGTGCCGGTGCTCAACGGTGGCGACCTCGTCGGTATCGTCACCCGGCGCGACCTGCGTTTCGAAACCTCTATGGATCGGACCGTTGCCAGCATAATGACCCCGCGGGAACAGCTGGTCACGGTGCGCGAGGGCGCCAGCGCCGAGGAGGTGCAGCAGCTCCTGCACCAGCACCGCATCGAGAAGATTCTCGTCGTCAATGACAATTTCGACCTCGCCGGCATGATTACCGTGAAGGACTTCGACAAGGCCGAGAGCTTTCCCCACGCCTGCAAGGACGGCTACGGGCGGCTCCGGGTCGGCGCCTCCGTCGGCACAAACGCGAATACCGACGAGCGCGTCGCCGCCCTGGCCGGCGCCGGCGTCGATGTCCTGGTGGTGGACACGGCCCACGGGCATTCGAGCAACGTGCTCAACCGCGTCAAGTGGATCAAGGCGCACTTCCCCGAGGTGCAGGTCATCGGCGGCAACATCGCCACCGGCGAAGCGGCGAAGGCCCTGGTCGAGGCCGGCGCCGACGCGGTCAAGGTGGGTATCGGCCCGGGCTCCATCTGCACCACCCGGGTCGTCACGGGCATCGGCATGCCGCAGATGACCGCCATCGCCAACGTGACCGCTGCCCTCGAGGGCAGCGACGTTCCCGTCATCGCCGACGGCGGCATCCGCTTTTCCGGGGATATCGCCAAGGCCATCGCCGCCGGCGCCCACTCGGTGATGATGGGCTCTATGTTCGCCGGCACCGAAGAGGCGCCGGGCGAAGTCGAGCTCTACCAGGGCCGTACCTACAAGGCCTATCGCGGCATGGGCTCCCTCGGCGCCATGGCGACCAACCAGGGCTCCTCGGACCGCTACTTCCAGGATGCGAGCAAGGGCGCCGAGAAGCTGGTGCCGGAAGGCATCGAGGGGCGCGTGCCCTACAAGGGCTCGGCCTCGGCGATCATTCATCAGCTCATGGGCGGCGTTCGCTCCGCGATGGGTTACACCGGCTCCCGGGACATCGATACCATGCGCACCCGTCCACGGCTCGTGCGCGTGAGTGCCGCGGGCATGACCGAGTCCCACGTCCACGATGTGTCCATCACCAAGGAAGCGCCCAACTACCCCGTCAGCTGAGGCGCCCGGCGCCGGATCCCGTCCATGACCGATATCCATGCCGAGAAGATCCTGATTCTGGATTTCGGCTCGCAGTACACCCAGCTCATTGCGCGGCGGGTGCGGGAAGTGGGGGTCTACAGCGAGATTCGCGCCTGGGATATGGACGCCGCGGCGGTCCGCGCCTTCGATCCGCGGGGTATCATCCTCTCCGGTGGGCCCGAGTCCGTTCCCGAGGCGGGCTCCCCGCGCGCCCCGGCCATTGTCTTTGAACTCGGTGTGCCGGTGCTCGGCATCTGCTACGGCATGCAGACCATGGCCGCGCAGTTCGGCGGCGAGGTCGAGGGCTCGCCCAGCAGTGAGTTCGGCTACGCGCAGATCCGCCTCACCGGAAACAGCGGCCTGCTTCGGGATATCCGCGACCATCTCGACAGCGACGGCACGCCGCTGCTGGACGTGTGGATGAGCCATGGCGACAAGGTCAGCCGCGCGCCGGAGAGCTTCGAAGTGACCGCCGCCACGCCGAGCTGCGCCATCGCCGCCATGGCGCACCGGGACAGGCCTTTCTTCGGCATCCAGTTCCACCCGGAGGTGACCCACACGCTGCAGGGCAGGCGCATCTTTGAGCACTTTGTGCAGGAGCTCTGCGGCTGCCGGACCCTGTGGACGCCGGCCAATATCGTCGAGGACGCCATTGCCCGGGTGCGCGAGACCGTCGGCGGCGACAAGGTGCTGCTGGGCCTTTCCGGCGGTGTCGACTCCTCGGTGGTGGCGGCGCTGTTGCACCGCGCCATCGGCGAACAGCTCACCTGCGTCTTCGTCGACAACGGCCTTCTGCGCCTTCACGAGGGCGACCAGGTGATGGAGATGTTCGCCAGCCACATGGGCGTGCGCGTGATCCGTGTCGATGCCGAGGATCTCTTCCTCGGCCGCCTGGCCGGCGTCGATGATCCGGAAGCCAAGCGCAAGCTCATCGGCAACAGCTTCATCGAGGTCTTCGACGCCGAGGCGGGGAAGCTCCAGGACGTGCGCTGGCTCGCCCAGGGCACCATCTACCCGGATGTCATCGAGTCCGCCGGCGGCGAGACCGGCAAGGCCCACGTCATCAAGTCGCACCACAATGTTGGCGGCCTCCCGGCCGACATGGCGCTGGAACTCGTCGAGCCCCTGCGCGAGCTGTTCAAGGACGAAGTGCGCAAGATCGGCCTCGAGCTCGGCCTGCCCTGGGACATGGTCTATCGCCATCCCTTCCCGGGGCCGGGCCTCGGCGTGCGCATCCTGGGCGAAGTTAAAAGAGAATACGCCGGGCTCCTGCGCCGCGCCGATGCCATCTTCATCGAGGAGCTGCGGGCGAGTGGCTGGTACGAGAAGACCAGCCAGGCCTTCGCCGTGTTCCTGCCGGTGAAGTCCGTCGGTGTCGTCGGCGATGGCCGCCGCTACGAGTACGTCATCGCCCTGCGCGCCGTCGAGACCGTGGACTTCATGACCGCCCGCTGGGCGCATCTGCCCTACGACCTACTGGAGACGATCTCGAACCGCATTATCAACGAGATCAGCGGTATCTCCCGGGTGAGCTACGACATTTCCTCGAAGCCGCCGGCGACCATCGAGTGGGAGTGACGGCAACCGGCAGGCAATAACGGGTACTCGGCGGTATTACCGGCGAGGCTTCAGGACGCCGCAGTCGCTTGATGGCGGCCGCGCAGTCGCACGAGGCGGCGGAACGGTACAACGAGGATCGTATCCTGTGGCGGGCCCAGCCCCCACGCTGCCGATCGAGGTTCCGCCGCTGCCGGATCCGCTGTGTGAGGGGCCGGATCCGGTCGACGCCCCCGGACGGCCCGGGGAGTTCAAGCCCTTCTCGACCTGTTTCGTCTGCGGCAAGGACCGACACCGCAGGGCCGGATCCGGGTCACTCGGTGATCCGCTTGCGCAGCTCGTTCTTCTGGATCTTGCCGGTCGCCGTCCGCGG
>CAYFVG010000130.1:0-7886 GCA_964346365.1 uncultured Alteromonadaceae bacterium | reverse complement strand
CCAGCCCACGATCCCGACTCAACGGCCCACCGGCCCAGCCCCGCCGTCCGGGCCCCACTGGCCCGCCTCCGCCTTCACGGCGCCAGCCCTTTGACCTACCATAGCTGCAGCGGCCCCGGGGCGTTACCCGGGCCGCCCGTTTCACCCAGGCCACCACAAGGACGGACGACAGCCGTGAGCCAGATCGACGAACAACGCGAGAAAATGCGCAGCGCCACCGGCTTCATCGCCGCCCTGGACCAGAGCGGCGGCAGTACGCCGAAAGCCCTGCAGCGCTACGGCATCAACGAAGACGCCTGGAGCACCGAGGCCGAGATGTTCGACCTTGTGCACGCCATGCGCGCGCGGATCATGACCGCCCCGGCCTTCGGCGGTGACCGGATCCTGGGCGCGATCCTCTTTGAAGACACCATGGACCGCGCGGTCATGAACCGCCCGACCGCGGACTACCTGTGGCAGGAGAAGAACGTGGTGCCCTTCCTCAAGGTCGACAAGGGCCTCGACGAGCCCGCCGACGGCGTCCAGCGCATGAAGCCCATGCCGGGGCTCGACGACCTGCTGGCCCGGGCCGTGAAGGCAGGCATTTTCGGGACCAAGATGCGCTCGGTCATCAAGGAAGCCAACGCCGACGGCATCGCCGCCGTAGTGGCGCAGCAGTTCGAGATCGCCGGTCGCATCATCGACGCGGGCCTGGTACCCATCATCGAGCCCGAGGTGGACATCCACTGTCCCGCCAAGGCGGCTGCCGAACAGCAGCTGAAGACCGGCATTCTCAGCGCCCTCGACGCCCTGGGCGCTGGCCGGCAGGTCATGCTCAAACTCACCCCGCCCGAAGAGGACGGTTTCTACAGCGACTGCCTGGCCCACCCGTCGGTCCTGCGGGTGGTTGCGCTGTCCGGCGGCTACAGCCGCGCCGAGGCGAACGAGCGCCTCGCCCGCAACCCGGGGGTGGTGGCGAGCTTTTCCCGCGCCCTGACGGAGGGCCTCGCGGCGCAGCAGACCGACGCGGAATTCAACGCCGCCCTGGACCGGTCGATCCAGAGCATCTACGACGCGTCGGCCACCTGAGGCGCCGCCCCCGGCGGGGCGGCGGTACGCCTCAGCCGCGCCAGCCCTCCAGCTCCAGCAGCCAGCGCTTGCGCGCTATGCCCCCGGCGTAGCCGGTGAGGCTGCCGTCGGCGCCGATCACCCGGTGGCAGGGCACCACGATGGGCAGCGGGTTGCGGCCGTTGGCAGCCCCGACGGCGCGCACGGCCCGGGGCCGGCCCAGGGCCCGGGCCAGGTCACCGTAGCTGCGCGTCTCGCCGAAGGGAATGGCGCCGAGGGCGGCCCATACCGCTTCCTGGAAGGCCGTACCCGCGGCGGCCAGGGGCAGGTCGAAGGCGCGCCGCCGACCCGCGAAGTAATCCCCCAGTTGCGCGGCGGCAAGGCTGAGCACGGGCACGTCGGCCGCGGGCAGACGGGCGACATGGGTCCCCGGAAAGGCGATGCGCTCGAGCAGCCCATCGCGGGCTACGAGCTGCAGGGACCCCAGGGGGGTGGCCAGGTTAGTCGCACTCAACATGACGGCTGCCTCCGCGCGTTTACCGGTGAAGTTTAGCCCGCCAGCGCGACCTGCGCGCGGTAATGGCGACGCCAGGCGACGAACCCGGCGATGACGATGACGGTATAGGCCGCGAACAGCGCCGCCGTCAGGTTCAGACCGCGGTCCAGGTAGAGCACGATGCTCGCCCCGTCGACGACGATCCAGTACAGCCAGTTCTCCAGGATCTTCCGCGCCACCATCCAGGTGGTGACGATCGCGCCCCAGGTGGTGAAGGCGTCGAGGTACGGCAGCGCGGCATCGGTGTAGCGGGACAGGAGCGCTCCGGACAGGGCGGACAGGGCGAGTACCCCGGCGATGGCGAGAACGTGGTCGCGGACGCTGAAGCGGCTGATCGGAAGCACCCGCGCCTCCCCCGGGCGCCGCCATTGCCACCAGCCGTACACGGCCATGGCCAGGTAGTACACCTGCAGTGCGGACTCGAGGTAGAGGCGGACCTGCCAGAACAGCACCAGGAAAATCGCGGTGCTGACGAAGGCCGCGTACCAGCACCACAGGCTCTCGCGCGCCGCGAGGAACAGGTAGGCGATGCCCAGGAGCACGGCCAGACCCTCCCAGGACAGGAGCCAGGCCCAGGGGGCCGGCATCCGCTAGCGCGCCGCGTCGATGGCCAGGGCCCCGGGGATGAACTTGCACACCAGCACCTGTTTGCCGAAGCGTTCACTGCTGGCGCGCAGCGCCCGGGTCACGGTCGCCATGACCGTGGCGAAGTCGCCGCGCAGCTGCGTGCTCATGGCGTTGGTCACCACCACCAGGCCCGCCTCGGTCGCCAGGTCGTCGATGAGGGCGCGGATCGGCGGCTCGTAGTCTTCGCGCAGCGGATAGAGGCTGAGTTCGGCGGTCAGTTCCATAGCGGGCTCCCCGGGGTGCGTAACAGCGCAGCCAGTATAGCGGCACCCCGGGCAGCCTTCAGGGTGCCGCGAAAGGTGCCGCGAGGGCTGCCGCGAGCAGCGGGGCCAGTTCCACCGCATTGCTCTCGTGCAGGATCGAATCGGTGCTGAGCACCGTGTCCACGCCCGCGGCTTCCAGCACCGCGAGGGCATCGCCGGCGAAGAGCGCGTGGGTGACCGCCACATCGACGCGCACCGCGCCCGCCGACCGCAGGGCGCGGCAGGCCTGGGCCAGCGTCCGTCCGGTACTGGCGACATCGTCGACCAGAATCACCGCGCGGCCGGCCAGGGGGACCTCGGGCAGGTCGATAACCACGGAGCGGTCACCGCTGCGGGTTTTACCGGCGACCGCGCAGTCGAGCCCGGCGCGCCCGGCGATCGCCCCGACCCACTGCGCCGACTCCGCGTCCGGGCCGAGCAACAGCGGCCGGTCCTCGCGCTCGGCCAGCAGCGCTGCCAGGGGCTCGGCCGCACTCAGGGCCAGGGGCCGCGCCACCGGCACGGCCTGGGCCAGCCGGGGGGTGCGGTGCAGATGCGGGTCGACGGTGAGCACCGTGTCGAAGCAGCGCGCGAGCTCCCGGCCGATGATGCGCTGACTCACCGCCTCGCCGGGGTGGAAGGCCATGTCCTGGCGCATGTAGCAAAGGTATGGCGCCGCCAGCGCCAGCCGTTGCGCCCCCAGTTCCCGCGCAGTTGCCGCCGCCAGCGTGAGCTCCACGAGCTTGTCGTTGGGGCGGTCGAGGCTGCGGCAGAAAAGCACCGCCGGCGGCACCGGCGTCGGCACGCGCACGCGGCTCTCGCCGTCCGGGAAGCGGTGCACCTCGACCTCCTCGTAGTTCAGGCCTAGGGCCCGGGCCAGGCGCTGCCCCGGCGCCCGGTAGTCGGCGAAACCGAAGACCACCGCGGGGTCCGTCACTCAGTCTTTTCCCGCCAGCACAAAACCGCTGTCCGCGTCCGCGGCCTCCCGGGCGAAGGCGAAGTCTGCCTCGAAGGCCGCGTGGATCGCGTAGAGCGCTTCTCCCGCGCAGACGGACTCGCCGACCTTCCGATACAGATCGACGCCGGCCCCCTGGTCCAGGGGCGCCCCGGCCAGCCGGGCGATGCGCGCCAGCTGCAGGTTGTCGAGGGCGGCGACTTCGCCATCCCGGGGCGCGGCCACCTCGTGGCGCAGCCGACCCGGTTCCGGGGGCGAGGGGTTCACCCCCTGCATCGCCATAATCGCCTGCATGCGCGCCAGAGCGCGGCCGGAGTCGAGGATGTCGCGGGCGAGCACGTAGCCCTGGCCGCCGCGCACATCCGGGTCGAACTCGAGGATGCGGCTCGCGAGCTGTAGCGCCTTCTCGCGCAGGTCCCGGGGTTGGTCCGGATCGTTCTCCAGCACCTGCATCACATCGCGCGCCTCGAGCACCGGGCCGATACCGCGGCCGATGGGCTGCAGCCCGTCGGTGATGATGACCTCGACGTGCAGGCCCAGGCGGTCGCCGACGAACTCGAACAGCTTGCGCAGGCGCAGCGCCTCGTTCTGGGTTCTGACCTTGGCCGTCGGCCCCATGGGGATGTCCACGAGCAGGTGCGTCGCGCCGGAGGCGAGTTTCTTGGCGAGGATCGAGGCCACGAGCTGCGCCGGGGAGTCCAGAGACAGGGGGCGCTCCACGGCGATGAGGATATCGTCCACGGGCGCAAGCCGCGAGGTACCGCCCCAGGCCAGGCAGCCGCGCTGCGCGCGCACCACCTCGTTGAAGCGCCGGGCGGAGAGCTCGACGCCCGCGAGCACCTCCATGGTGTCGGCGGTCCCCGCGGGGGAGGTGATGGCCCGGCTCGAGGTCTTGGGGATAAACATCCCGTGGGCGGCGACGATGGGCACCACCAGCATGCTGGTGCGGTTGCCCGGAATCCCGCCGACGCAGTGTTTGTCCGCGACCAGCGACTCCTTCCAGTCGACGCGGTCACCGCTCTCGGCCATGGCCCGGGTAAGGTGCAGCACCTCGTCACGCTCCATGCCGCCCTGGGTACAGGCGACCAGGAATGCGGCCATCTCGATCTTGGCGTAGCGGTGTTCACCGATCTCGCGGACGATGTCCCGGTAGTCCGGGTAGCCGAGGGTCTCGCCGGCGATCTTGCGATGCACGGCATCGATAGACCGCGGTGGCCGGGCGTGGGCGATGCGCGCCGCTTCCCCCGCCGGGAGGCCGAGCTGCTGAAAGGCCTGCAGGCTGAGACCGAGCTCGTCCGGGCGCGTAATCGCCGGGTCGTCGACCACGTTGAGTACCGCCAGCACCGGCCCGCCGCCGTCCGCGGGGGTGATCTCCACCTTGTTCAGGGCCTGGAAGCCCGCGCTGCGGTAGACGTGGCAGTCCCGGTGCAGGAAAGCGACATTCTCCCGATAGGTATCGATACCGACACGGCGCACGGTCAGCGTGTGCCGTCCGTCACCGGGCATGGCGTGGTCCTTTCTCCGTCGAGGGATGCTCAGCTTGCCCCCCCGGGGGCGTCCCGTCTAGCCGCCTGCCACCCCGGCTAGCTGCCTGCCACCCGGAGCAGGGGCGCAATCTCGTCCAGGGTCGCCGGGTCGTGGATGGTGCCCGGAACCTTGTAGTCCTCGCCGTTGGCGATCTTCTGCAGCGTCGCGCGAAGAATCTTGCCGGAGCGGGTCTTGGGCAGCCGCGGGACGACCCGGGCGTGGCGGAAGGCGGCCACGGGACCCACCTCTTCCCGCACCAGGGCGACCACTTCATCGGCGATCTCCGCCTCCGGCCGGTCGACGCCGGCGTTCAGGATCATGAGCCCCAGGGGCACCTGGCCCTTGAGGTCGTCGCGGACCCCGAAGACGGCGCACTCGGCGACGTCCGGATGGGAGGCGATTACCTCCTCCATGCGACCCGTGGACAGGCGGTGGCCCGCTACGTTGATGACGTCGTCGGTGCGGGCCATGATGTGGATGTAGCCATCGCTGTCGATGTAGCCCGCGTCGCCGGCGTCGTAGTAGCCGGGGAAGCGCTCCAGGTACTTGTCGCGAAAGCCGGCATCGTTGTTCCAGAGCGTCGGCAGGGTGCCGGGCGGCAGCGGCAGGCGGATCGCCAGCGCCCCCATCTCGCCCCGGGGCACCGCCTCGCCGGTCTCGTCGAGGACGGCGATGTCAAAGCCCGGTACCGCCTTGCCGGAGGAGCCGTGGCGTACCGGGAAGAACTGCTCGCCGGCGAAGTTGGCGATCGCCGGCCAGCCGAGTTCCGTCTGCCACCAGTGGTCGATGACCGGGACGTCGAGCAGTTCCTCGGCCCAGATGATCGTGTTCGGGTCCGCGCGCTCCCCGGCCAGGAACAGGTACGCCAGGCTGGACAGATCAAAGGCCTCGGCCCCCGCCCCGCGCGGATCCTGCTGCTTGATGGCGCGGATCGCCGTCGGCGCGGTGAACAGCACTTTCACCCGGTGCCGCTCGACCAGACGCCAGAAGGTGGCGGCGTCCGGGGTACCGACGGGTTTGCCCTCGAAGAGCAGCGTGGTTGCGCCGCGGAGCAGCGGCCCGTAGACGATGTAGGAGTGGCCCACCACCCAGCCGATATCCGACGCGGCCCAGAACACCTCGCCGGGATCGATGCCGTAGATGTTGGCCATGCTCCAGTACAGCGCCGCCATGTGGCCGCCGTTGTCCCGCACCACCCCCTTGGGGCTGCCGGTGGTACCGGAAGTGTAGAGCAGATAGAGCGGGTCCGTCGCGGCGACCGTGGCGCAGGGGGCCGGCTCGGTGCCCGCCACCGTCTCCCAGTCGAGGTCGCGCCCCGGCACCAGTTCCCCCGGCTCGGCCTCGCGCCGCAGGACCACGCAGTGCGCGGGCTTGTGCTCGCAGGCCTCGAGGGCCGCATCGAGGAGGGGCTTGTAGGGAATGATCCGCGCGTGCTCGATGCCGCAGGAAGCAGACAGCACCACCCTGGCCTGGCAGTCGTCGATGCGGAAGGCGAGCTCGCTGGCCGCGAAGCCCCCGAAGACCACCGAGTGCACCGCACCGAGGCGGGCGCAGGCGAGCATGCCGATCACGGCCTCGGGCACCATGGGCATGTAGATCACCACCCGGTCCCCGGGGCCGACGCCCAGCTCGCGCAGACCGCCGGCGAAGGCGGCGACCTGGTCGCGCAGCTCCCGGTAGCTGAAATAGCTGACCGTGTCCGTGACCGGGCTGTCGTGGATCAGCGCCAGCGCGTCGCCGCGGCCGGCCTCGACATGGCGATCCACGGCGTTGTAGCAGGTGTTGCAGCGACCGTCGCTGTACCAGCGGTAGAGCGGTGCCGCGCTGTCGTCGAGGATCGTTGTCGGCGCCTGGACCCAATCGATCTGTTCCGCGGCTTGCCGCCAGTGTGCGATGGCCTGGTCCCTGTCCATGCTGTCCCCCTGCTGCCGGTCCGGGCGGGCGGCGGGCCGCCCGCGCTGTCACGAGAGTATAGACAAGGGACTCGCCCCGCACCCTTCAACCAAGGTCGAAGGCAACCCGAATGGGAGGCAACCCGGGTCGAAAGCCGCCGGGAGCGACCGCCGGGCGGAACAACAGTGCCGTCATGAAGGTCCCGCCGGCGTCGGCACGGGCGGTCCGCTCGCCGCAGCGCCGGGAACCGGCTGCAGATTCAGGGCCGGTCGAGAGGGTCCGCAAAGGGACGTTGGCATCGGGGATCGAGATCTCCAGCTTGCGGCCGGCCGTGGGGTTCACACACGCCGCAGTCGACCTCCCTGATCTACACAACCAATCAAAGTCATCATTATTAACTGTTTCATCGATTTTTTGCGCCTTGCTATCGTTATGGTTGTAAGGGGCGCCAAGCGCCGCAAGCCAACGCAAAAAACTATCAGGAGTACGCCATGGAACATGTCGATATCGGTATAGCCGCCGAGGATCGGGAAACGATCGCCGGGGGCCTGAAGTGCCTCCTCGCGGATTCCTACACCCTCTATCTGCAGACCCATAATTTTCACTGGAACGTGACCGGCCCGCAGTTCCGCGAGTTGCACCTTATGTTCGAGGAGCATTACACGGAGCTGGCGACCGCCGTGGACGATATCGCGGAGCGGATCCGTACCCTCGGGGTCGTCGCCCCCGGGACCTACAGGCAGTTCGCAGCGCTGTCGGCGATCGAGGAGGTGGACGAGATCCCGTCGGCGGCGGAGATGGTGCGTATCCTTACCCACGGCCACGAGCAAGTGGTGAAGACCTGCCGCAACGCCCTCGCCGCCGCACAGGCTGCGGATGACGAATCGTCGGCGGCCCTGATCTCGGATCGCATGCGCGTGCACGAGAAAACCGCCTGGATGCTCCGCTCGATGCAGTAACGTCGCCGCAGTGAAAGGCCTGTGATAGAGCAGCGCAAGGACAGTGACCGGGAGGGCTGTCCCCGGCACCCCTGCCCGCA
>CAYFVG010000129.1:0-7922 GCA_964346365.1 uncultured Alteromonadaceae bacterium | reverse complement strand
AGGAACGAGAAGGTCTCGAAGGCCTCTTGGGTCGCGTAGTCCCCAATGGAATGGGCTACGGCTGTTCCGAGGGGGATGAAGCGACCATCAGCATCGACGCCCCGACCACCAACACCACCAACAACACCGAGGGCGGTGGCGACACCGGCGGCGGTGGCGGCACCGGCGGGGTCTCCCAGAACTGCCCGGACTGGTCCGGCGCCAAGCAGCAGAACGCCGACGGCGGTGACGTCTGCGCCCTGCCGGCGACGATCAGCGAAGATCGCACGCTGACCAGCGATATCGTCTGGCTGATGGAAGACCGGGTCACCGTGGGTAACGGCAACACGGAGATCGACGCCGACGGCAATCTGAGCAACGGCAACGCGCTGCAGAATGTCACGCTGACGATCGAGCCGGGCACGGAGGTCAAGGGCGTTACCGGGACCTTCGCCAACATGATCATCACCCGCGGTAGCCGGATCGAGGCGGTAGGTACCCCCGACGCGCCGATTACCTTCAGCTCCGACGATCCGGGTTTTGACGGTGCCGGCGAGTGGGGCGGCCTGATCATTCACGGTTTTGCCCCGCACAACCAGTGCGGTGCGGAGACCTGCAACATCGATTCCGAGGGCGAGTCCGGCTTCGGCGGCGGCTTCGACCCCGAGGACAACAGCGGGACGCTTTCCTACTTCCGGCTGGCCGAAGGTGGCTTCGAGTTTTCTGTCGGCAACGAGATCAACGGCATCTCGCTGATCGGTGTCGGCCGCGGAACGACCCTCGACCATATCCAGGTGAACGGCAACTCCGACGACGGCATCGAGTTCTACGGCGGCAACGTCAACCTCAAGTACGGCGTCTTCACCGCCAACCTGGACGATTCCGTCGACTGGGATGAGGGCTTCGTCGGCAACATCCAGTACCTCCTGGCGGTGCAGTCGCCGGAGAGCCAGGGCAACGCCTTCGAGATGGACACCCAGGGCAACCCCGAACCGCTGTCCAAGCCGACCCTCGCCAACGTCACGGTGGTCGGCGATGGTGTCGACGGCGATGAAGAAGAGCTGCTGGTGTTCAAGGCCGGCTCCGGTGGTTTCTTCCACAACTCCGTGCTCACGGTGGCGGAGAGCAACAGCACGATCCAGAATTGTGTCGAGGTGCAGGGTGCGGACGCCGAGGCGCTGATCAACACGGCGCTGGTGCTCAACAACGTCATCGCCGACTGCGCCGGCGGCCCGGGCACGGGTAACATCGGCAACGACACGCTCGACGCGACGACCATTGTCCAGGTGGAAGCGCAGCTCGACGACATTCTCGCCTCCCAGGCACCGGAAGCTCTGCTTTCCGCCCCGATCGACTGGGTCGAGGTGAACGGCGTCTACTCCGAGAGCCTGGCCGATCAGGACTTCCTCGACGAAACCGATTACCTCGGCGCCCTGAACCCGGACGGCAGCGACCCCTGGTGGGCCGGCTGGACCCTGCCGGGTACCGTCAACTAGGCGTAACGCAGGTCCCTCTGGGCCGCTCTTCGGAGCGGCCTTTTTTCTTCAGCGCTTCATAAAACTGCTTTTTCCTAGTGCTCTTCCCCGGAGCTCTTTTTCCAGCGCTCTCCATGCGAGAGATTGTGCCTGGGATTTTTGCCTTGGATTTTTGCTAAGGTAATCGCGCCGCGCCCGGTACTGACGGGATATGTCGCCATGACCGGAACACAGAAAACGCTGCTGTTCATCTGCACCCACAACCGCTGCCGCAGTATCCTCTGTGAGGCGCTGACCAACCACCTCGCGTGCGGGCAGCTGCAGGCGTACAGCGCCGGCAGTCAACCCGCCGGCGCTGTGCACCCGGACACGCTGCACCAGCTGGCCGCCCGGGGCATTGCCACCGACGGCCTGGCCAGCGAGTCCTGGGATGCCTACGCAGAGCTGGACCCGGATGCCGTGGTGACCGTCTGCGACAGCGCCGCCGGCGAGCAGTGCCCCCTCTGGCTGGGGGCTGCCGGGAAGGTGCACTGGGGACTGCCGGACCCGTCGAAGGTCGAGGGCACGGCGGCAGCGCGGGAGGCCGCCTTCCAGGCGGTCATGGCCACCATCGAGGCGCGCATCGCCGGGCTGCTGGCCCTGGCGCCCGCGCAGCTGGATCGCGCCACGTTCCGGCGGGAGCTGCGGGCCCTCGCGGTGCGGAAGCCGTAGCCGGCGGACCGGTGCCGCGGCATCGGTTGTTCGCCAGTGATGCAGGGCCGGCCGGATAGAACCGCGGCTCATGCCTGAGCCGACGTCGGCAGCCGTGGAACGGGTCTCGGTGCCTTACGCACAGCGTGCTCGACCAAGCGCCCGTCCCTGCGCCTAGACCTGCGCGCAGACCTGCGCCTGTGGCCCCGCGCAATGAAATGAGAAGCAAGATGGAGGTTGTAGTCTGATGTCCGACGGGTCGAGGCTGGATGATGCATCCCTGCCGCCAATCGACAGCGAAAAGTTGCTGAACGCCCCGCAGCCGACACACCCGCCACGGTTTCTGCTGCTCTGCGGGTCTCTGCGGCCGCGCTCGTTCAGCCGTCTGGCGCTGTTCGAGGCCGAGCGCATCCTGCAGCGGCTGGGCGGTGAGACACGGCTCTTCGACCCGACCGGGTTGCCGCTGCCGGACGGCGCGGAGGACACGCACCCAAAGGTACAGGAGCTGCGCGAGCTGGCGACCTGGTGTGAGGGCATGGTCTGGTCGAGTCCGGAGCGTCACGGTGCCATGACCGGCATCATGAAGGCGCAGATCGACTGGATACCGCTGTCCCTGGGCGCGGTGCGGCCGACGCAGGGTAAAACACTGGCCGTGATGCAGGTCTGCGGTGGCTCCCAGTCTTTCAACGCGGTCAACCAGATGCGTATTCTCGGGCGCTGGATGCGCATGATCACGATCCCGAACCAGTCCTCGGTCGCCAGGGCCTTTCTCGAGTTCGATGACGACGATCGCATGAAGCCGTCGGCCTACTACCGGCGCATCGTCGATGTCATGGAGGAACTCATGAAGTTCACCCTGCTGACCCGTGGCTGTGCCGCCTACCTGACGGACCGCTACTCGGAGCGGGTCGAGAGCGCCGAGGCGCTGTCGGCGCGCGTGAACCAACGGGCGCTTTGAGGATTTCGAAATGATGACGGCTGTTGCAAAGCTGCAGGCGACCTGGCGCGATAACCAGCGCGAGACCAAGCTGTTCGCGCTGGTGGTCGCCGTGTTCCTCGCCATCGACTTCCTGCCCGCGGGACAGACCCGCTTCTACAACGCGGTGCTCGAGGCCCTTCGGCTGACCCACTTGGTAGGCACAGGAGCATGTCATTCTGTGTCTGCTGCCGGCCTTTCTCATCGCCGGGGGCATGGCGACCTACATCAGCCAGGGTGCGGTGATGCGCTACCTCGGGCCCGCGGCCTCGAAGGTGGCGGCGCTGCCGGTGGCATCCTGCGCGGGTATGCTCCTCGCGTTCTGCTCCTGCACGGTGCTGCCCCTGATTGGCGGCATCTATCGGCGCGGCGGCCCTGCTGGCACCGTACAACCCTCAGCTGCCCTTTGCCCTCGGGGGCCTTGGGTTGATGGCGATTGCCGCGCGGCGCGCGGACGACCGGGCCTGGGCCGTCGAGAGCTGGGATTTCGCCAAGCAGATTCTCCCCCTGCTGGCCGTCGGGGTTTTTGTCGCCGGCTTTGCCCTGGGCCGCCCGGGCCACGAGGGGTTCATCCCCGGATCCTGGGTGGACGCTGCGGTCGGGGAGTGTCGCTGCGGTCGGTGGCCATCACCTCCGTGCTCGGCGCGCTCATGTATTTTTCAACCCTGACCGAAGTCCCGATCGTCGATGCGCTGCTGGGCGCCGGCATGGGCAAGGTGGCGAGCATCGATGATGTCGAGGCGCAGCTGCGCGAACGGCGCTAGGTGGGCGTGGCCACAACGCCTGTTTTCTATAGTTGGCTAGTCGCCCGGGCGCCATACTGATCGTTCAGGGGCGGCGTGTTCGTTCATTGTGTCATCACGAAATCAGCGGTCGCCATCTGGCTGCCACTCATATCCGACCTCAGCTGCAGCATATTTTCGCCGAGCCGACTGGGCGGTAGCTCGCCTCGGCGGATGAGCTTGACTGTCTGAGCTCCAGCCTCCTGGAAGGCCTGTGCAAGCTGGATGTCAACTTCCGCTACATCAGATTTTGGCCTGGCGCAGTTGCCCGCGTCTCGCGGTCAGGGATAGCATGACGCTGTCGAGCCATGGCGCGGTATGAATGGGGCTGAAACCGAGCCTCGGCGGGGCGCTTGCGAGCTGGCTGGAGGTAACCGCGAGTCTGGAGACGCGCGGACTGGTGAACTCGTTGGAAAAGCCGGGAATAGGCTGTTTGTCGTGCCTATGCCGCGCTCGAGTTGCGGCTTTGAAATGAGATCGGGTAACGATCGGATTGGCCGTGACTCGAAAGACGAAAGAACGCTAACCCGCTCCAAATCCATAGAGGAAAAATCATGCGACAACCGCACGCTTTATGTCTGAGGCGCGCCGTGGCGGCCGGTCTGCTTGCAGGCGCCGTCGCGACGCAGTCGCTGGCTGCGCCCCCCGAAGCATCGGCGGGTGAAGAGACGATCGTGGCGACGCTCGCGCAGCAGTTTTCCTCGGGCGAGATCGGCGGCAACATCCTGTTCTGGAACGACCGGGAACGGCGCGTCGGCTTCAAGAATCTGCATCGGATCTACCCGACCCGCGCCCTGCCGGCCAGCCCCTCACCCTTCCCGCTCGGCGAGCGACCGCAGGACCTGAGCGGCCTGACCTACACCGTCGACGGAGAGCGCTTTTCCGTCGCGGACTTTCTGGCCCATGAGGCGAGCATCGGGGTGATCGTGGTGCAGGGCGGTGACGTCCTGCTGGAGCACTATGCGCCGGGCAACGACGCGAGCAGCCCATGGATGTCCTTTTCGGTTACCAAGTCCGTCACCTCGATGCTGATCGGCGCCGCCGTTCACGACGGCTTTATCGAAAGCGTGGACGAGCCCGCCGTGCACTACCTGCCGCGGCTGCGCGGAACCTCCTATGAAGGCGCGAGCATCGAGGATGTGCTGCACATGGCCTCGGGAGTCGCCTGGAACGAGGACTATTCAGACCCCCGCTCCGACGTCGCCCTCGCCGGCGGCCTCAATGGGCTGGAACTGCAGCGTTACCTCGGCAGGCTGCCGCGGGAGCATGAAGCCGGTACCGTGTTCAACTACAACACGGGAGAGACCAATCTCGCCGGACTTATTCTGCGCTCGGCCGTCGGTAACAACGCATCGACCTATCTGAACACAAAGATCTGGCAACCCTTCGGAATGGAACATGCGGCCAGCTGGGCCATCAGCGGCCCCGGTGCCGGCGAACTCGGCGGCTGCTGCATTTCCGCGACGCTGCGCGACTATGCGCGTATTGGACTGTTTGCCCTCGCCGGCGGGGTGCTCCCGGACGGCACACGGGTGCTTCCCGAGAACTGGATGGCGGCCTCCACCCGCCCCTCGCAGGGCAGTGAAAGCTACGGCTACCTGTGGTGGCTGTACGAGGGGAGCTACGCCGCTCGAGGCATCTTCGGCCAGCAGATTCGCGTCGATCCGGCGCGGGATCTGGTCATCGCTGTACACTCCAACGCGCCGGCCGCCGTCGACACCCCGTACCATGCGCATATCGACGCGGCGATCGACGCGATCCGCGCGGCGCTCTGAAACAGCGACCACCTGCTGATCTGTTTATGCCGACAGCCCCGCGCACCGGCCTGATCCTGGACTCTTTAGTGAGCGACGACGACCATGAACCGCTTCCCCAAACTCCTGACGCTGCTATTTGCCGTCGCCGCCATGACACTCGTCGCGCCGGCCCGGGCCGCGGAGCTGCAGCGCCATACCGTCGAAGTCGACGGGCACCCCTTCGCCGTGTGGGAAAAATCGGCTGAGGCTGCCAGGGAGGCGATCCTGCTGGTGCACGGTCGCACCTGGAGCGCCGTGCCGGACTTCGACCTGCAGGTCGAGGGCGAGGACGTGTCCTTCATGGACGGTCTCGTCGAGGCGGGCTACGCGACCTACGCGATCGATCTGCGCGGCTACGGCGAGACGCCGCGGGATCCGAGCGGCTGGATGACGCCGTGGCAGGCAGCCGGTGACGTCGCGGCCGTGCTTGCCTGGATTGGCGAGCAGTCGCCGTGGCGAACGCCGCCACACCTGTTCGGCTGGTCCATGGGCTCCACGATCTCCCACCTCGCCGCCCAGCGTTACCCGGAACGCATAAGCTCCCTCACGCTCTACGGCTTCTGGAAAGATCTCGACGTCGCTTTGCCCGAGGATCCGGGCGCCGAGGAGCCGGCCCGGATCAGCAACACCGCCGAGGCGGCCGCGAGCGACTTCATCACGCCCGGCTCGATCAGCCAGCGGGTAATCGATAGCTTCGTCGAAGCCGCTCTGGCCGCCGACCCGGTCAAGACCGATATCCGCAGCCTGTCCGACTACAACGACCTCGATCCCTCGAAGCTGTCGATACCGACCCTGGTCATCGTCGGCGAGTTCGACCCCATCGCACCGCAGGCCTATCAGGTTAGGCTCTTTACCCGCATCGGCACGGGACACAAGCAGTGGGTCAACGTGCCCGGCGGCGATCACGCCGCCCACCTGGAGGCGCCGCGGACCTACTTCCTCGACGAGCTGGTGACCTTCCTGCGCGGTGCGGCCCCCGGGACCTGACCACACTGGCGACAAGAAACCAGCTCGCACGGCGGCAGGCCGTCGACGATTATCCGCGGGCAGTCGGGGGGTCATCGCGAGCGCACACGGAACCAGCGCAGGATGTCGTGGACGTAGCCAAGGACGGCGACTTCACCGTCGGTTTCTGCATCCGGTCGCAACAGTCTGCGCCAGCGTTGAGCGGCGCACAAACTCGGCCCGCCGACCTTTCCCGTAGCGTCTGCGGCCCGACGGGTCAGCGCGGACCGCCGGGATCGCGCCAGCGCAGGCGATGGCCGCCGGGGTCCCGCAGCTCAAAGACATCCGAATTCGCGGACTCCGTAGCCAGCTCCGGCGCAGAGGTCCGGATTGCCTGTGCCGTCGCCGAACCGATGACTTCAAGGTAGACCGCTTTCTCTTCGGTAAAGGGGTGCATCCCCCGCGCGCCGTCCACGAGGCCGAGGTAGGCCGCCGGCGCCAGGGGATGAATCTTGGCCCAGCCCTGGTCCGTCACCAGGGGCAGGCCGAGGCGCTCGACGACGAAGGCCTCGGCCTCGGCCAGGTCGTCGTAGTACAGCCACAGGATTGTCGCCTTGAAGCCCAGGCCATCGGGCAGTCCGGCTGTCGCCGAACTGACCGGATGGGTCGGCAGCGCGTCGAGCTGCGGCATGAGCTGCGTGTTTTCCGGATGCGGATTGAAGCGCTCGAACTCGAGCAGCCAGCCCTCGGGGTCGGCGAGGACGAAGCCATGGTGCGCGCGTCCCGGCACCGGGTCATAGGATTCCGTGCGCATATCCAGGTCCCGCGCCGACAGGGCCGCCCACCACTCGTCGAGCTGGTCCGTGACCAGGGCAATGGCCGCCGTGCGCGGGGTGGCCGATGTATAGCCGCCCGCCTCGAGCGTTGCCAGGGTCAGCAGCGCACCGGGAGCGACCTCGAGGACGACCGCATCCTCGCGCGTCTCCACGGGCACCAGTCCCAGGTTGTCGCGGTAGAAGCGCACGGCGCGCTCGAGGTCCTCGTAGTGAAACACGGTTTCGGCGGCAAGCGCCGCAACGTCACCGGACTCCGCTGCGGATGCGGCGCCCGGCGCGCACATGCCGACAGGGAGCATGCCTGCCCACAGGGCTAGGACGGCAGACGCCGCAAACCTGCCTGCGGCGCGCCTTGCGGCGCGCCAGCGCGATGGGTACATTGAAATGAAAGGTTGGTACATGCGGGGGTCCGGGATCGGGGAACAATTCGGCAAGCCTAAGCT
>CAYFVG010000128.1:0-8074 GCA_964346365.1 uncultured Alteromonadaceae bacterium | reverse complement strand
GCCCGCGGTGCTGGCCTGGTTCGGCGGACGGAACAGCTCGCAGCTCTACCTCAGCACCGTCGCCGAAGCCGAGTTGCGCCGCGGCGCGTTGATGCTGCCCGCTGGTAAGCGGCGCCGGCAATTGGTCGACGCGATCGACACCATGATCGCGGAGGACTTCGCCGATCGCGTACTGCCTTTCGACAGCGCAGCGGCCGTGGCGTTTGCCGAGATCTTTGCGACTCGACGGGAAACGGGCAGACCGATCAGTTTTCCCGACTGCCAGATCGCCGCAACGGCCCGCGCCAGCGGCGCCGCCCTGGCGACCCGCGACGTCGCCGACTTCGAGGGCTGCGGCGTCACGGTGGTTGATCCCTGGCAGGCAACGGGAACCGCCTGAGCCATGCAGCCAGTGAATGCCGCCCTCGACACCGTCGACACCCTCGACACCCTGCAGACAGTCTTCGGCTACGACAGCTTCCGGGCGCCCCAGGAGACCATTGTCGACACGCTGCTCGGCGGCGGCGACGCCCTGGTCATTATGCCCACCGGCGGCGGCAAGTCTCTCTGCTACCAGCTGCCGGCGCTGGTGCGCCCGGGCTGCGGGGTCGTCGTGTCACCGCTCATCGCCCTGATGCAGGACCAGGTCGACGGCCTGCGCGAGCTCGGGGTCCGCGCCGCCTACCTGAACTCCAGCCTCGACCCGGCGAGCGCCGCGGCGGTGGAGGCGGCGCTGCGCGCCGGCGAGCTGGACCTGCTCTACGTCGCCCCGGAGCGGCTGCTGCAGCCACGCATGCAGGCGCTTCTCGACGAGGCGACCATCGCCCTTTTCGCCATCGACGAAGCCCACTGCGTCTCCCAGTGGGGACACGACTTCCGCGCCGACTACCTCGAGCTCAGCATCCTTGCCGAGCGCTTCCCCGGCGTCCCGCGGATCGCCCTCACCGCCACCGCCGACGCGCGCACCCGCGCCGAGATCGCCCGCCGCCTCGGCCTCGAGGACGCCCGGCAGTTCATCGCCAGCTTCGACCGCCCCAACATCCGCTACCGCATAGCCCTGAAGGACAACCCCCGACAGCAGCTGCTGCGCTTCCTGCGCGACGAGCATCCGCGGGACGCCGGGATCGTCTACTGCCTGTCCCGGCGCAAGGTGGATGAAACGGCGCGCTGGCTGCGGCAGCAGGGCTTTGAGGCCCTGCCCTACCACGCCGGCCTCGGCAGCGCCGAGCGCGCGACCAACCAGGCCCGCTTCCTCCGCGAGGAGGGGCTGGTGATGGTCGCTACCATCGCCTTCGGCATGGGCATCGACAAGCCGGACGTGCGCTTCGTGGCCCACCTGGACCTGCCGAAGACCATCGAGGCCTACTATCAGGAAACCGGCCGCGCCGGCCGCGACGGCCTGCCGGCGAATGCCTGGCTGGTCTACGGCCTGCAGGACGTGATGAAACTGCGGCAGATGATGGACGGCTCCCAGGGCAGCGAGGAGCACAAGCGTGCGGAGCAGCAGCGCCTGAACGCCATGCTCGGCCTCTGCGAGCTCACCAGCTGCCGCCGCCAGGCGCTGCTGGCCTATTTCGGCGAGGAGCTGCCCGAGCCCTGCGGCAACTGTGATACCTGCCTGGAGCCGGTGGACACCTGGGACGGCACCGAAGCGGCGCGCATGGCCCTGTCCGCGGTGTACCGCACGGGGCAGCGTTTCGGCGTCGGCCACCTGGTGGACGTGCTCCGGGGCGTCGACAGCGACAAGGTGCGGCAGTTCGACCACGAGGGGCTACCGACTTTCGGCGTCGGCAGCGCCCTGAATATCGACCAGTGGCGCAGCGTGTTCCGCCAGCTCGTGGCCCGCGCCTACCTCGCCGTGGACCTGGAGCGCTACGGTGCCCTGCGCCTGCGCGAGCGGGCGAGGCCGCTGCTCCGGGGGGAGGAAACCCTGCCCCTGCGCCGGGATGCGCGCGGTGCCGGGAAGGCGGCCCGGCGCCCCGAAGGACGGGCCGAGACGGCGCTCGCGGAAGACCTGGACCCCGCACTCTGGGAGGCACTGCGCGCCTGCCGCACGGCGCTGGCCCGGGAACAGGGCGTGCCCCCCTACGTGATCTTCCACGACCGCACGCTACAGGCGGTGTGCCTGGAGCAGCCCGGGGACCTGGACACTTTCGGCGCCATCAGCGGCGTGGGCGAGCGCAAGCGGGAGAAGTACGGGCCGGCTTTCCTGGCCGTGATCCTGGCGCATCGCCAGTGAGCAACGGACGGCGGGGAAGGCTCCAGCCGGGAAACCTAGCGGGCCACGGGCCGCTGAGCAGGCGGACATTCATGGTTTGTCCCGTATCGGCGCCGCCATTTCAGCCGATGGCGGCGCGACATCAATCCTGCAATTGGCGGGCCGGGCCCGGCAGCGCGCCATCGACGGTGCCGGCACCGCCACTGCCGCTCCCGGCCGCCGCCGGCTCCGGCGCCAGCTTCGCGGCCAGCGCCCGGTAGGCCGCCGGCACCACGAACAGCGACAGGAAGGAGCCCACCAGCATGCCGCCGATGACTGCCAGGCCGAGGGGGATGCGGCTCTGGGCCCCGGCGCCGAGGGCCAGGGCGATAGGCAGGGTGCCGAACACCGTGGACAGGGTGGTCATGAGGATGGGCCGGAAGCGCGCGGCTGCGGCGTCTTCAACCGCCTCGGCGATGGATAGCCCCGCCGCGCGGCGCTGGTTGGCGAACTCGACGATGAGGATGCCGTTCTTGGTCACCAGGCCGATGAGCATGATCAGGCCGATCTGCGAGAAAATGTTGAGCGTCTGGCCGAAGTACCACAGGGCCACAAGCCCCCCGGTGAGGGCCATGGGCACCGTGAGCATGATCGCCAGCGGATCGCGGAAGCTCTCGAACTGCGCCGCCAGCACCAGGTAGATGAGCAGCAGCGCCAGGCCGAATACGAAGAGCAGGCTGCTGCCCGTTTCCACAAGCTCCCGGGACTGGCCGTCGAGGTCGGTGCTGAAGCTGTTGTCGAGCACGGCAGCGCCGACGGCGCGCATGGCATCGACGCCATCGCCGAGCGTGTAGCCGGGCGCCAGGTTGGCGGAGAACGTCGCCGCCGTGAAGCGGTTGAAGCGATAGAGCACGGGCGCGGAACTCTGCTCGCGACGGGTGACCAGGTTGTCCACAGGGATGAGCGTGCCCTCGGCGTCGCGCACCAGCAGGCGGGAGAGGTCCCCCGGCTCGTTGCGCGCCCCGCGGAGCATCTGGCCGATGATCTCGTACTGCTGCCCGTCCTTGAGGAAGTAGCCGTAGCGCTGCCCGGACAGCGACGCCTGCACCACGTCGGCGATCTCCCGGGCGCTGACGCCAAGGGCATCGCTGCGGCCCCGGTCGATCTCCAGGACCAGCTCCGGCTGGTTGAACTTGAGATCCACCTGCACGAAGCTGAACTCGGGACGCCCCCGGGCCTCATCGAGAAAGCGCGGGATGACCTCGCGGACTTTACCGAGATCCGAATTCTGCACCACGAACTGCACCGGGAGCCCGCGCCCGCCGGTGTTGATAGTGGCGGGCTGGCGCACAAAGGTGCGCACGCTGCTGACGTCGGACAGCCCTTCCTTGAGGATGGGTACGATTTCCTGCTGCGACAGCTCGCGCTCTTCCGCGTCCTTGAGAATGACCCGGGAGAAGCCGGTATTGGTCGTGGTGGAGGCACCGAAACCGGGAGAGGTCACGGTGATGGTCGCTTCCAGCACGTCGCCGATCGCCCGCCGCACCGCCGCGTCGACATCGTTCATGGCGTTGAACATGTAGTCGAAGCCGGCACCCTGGGGCCCGTCGGCATTGAGGACGACGAGCCCGCGGTCCTCGAGGGGCGCCAGCTCCTCGGGCAGTGCGCGATAGGTGATCGCGATGAGGCCGGCACAGGCGACGATAACCAGCGGCGCCAGCCAGCGGCGGGCGAGAAAACCCTGCAGGGCCCCGCGGTAGCGTTCCGCCATGCCCTCGAAGAGCGGTTCCGTGGCGCGGTAGAACGCCGGATGCCGGGCGCGGTTCTTGAGCAGGCGGCTGCAGAGCATCGGCGCCAGGGTCAGGGCGACAAAGGAAGAGATCACCACGGCCGCGGCCAGGGTCACGCCGAACTCCCGGAACAGCACGCCGGTCAGGCCGCCGAGGAAAATCAGCGGCGCGAAGACGGCCACGAGGGCGAGGGTCGTCGCAATGACGGCGAAGAAGATCTCCCGGACGCCCGCAAAGCCGGCCTCCCGGGGCGACTCGCCGCGCTCCACGCGCTTGTAGATGTTCTCCACCACGACAATGGCATCGTCCACCACCAGGCCGATGGCGAGCACCAGACCCAGCAGCGTAAGCACGTTGATGGAAAAACCGGCGAGGTAGAGCACAAAGAACGTCCCCGTCAGAGCGATGGGGATGGTGACGAGCGGGATCAGGGTGGTGCGCCACTCGCGCAGGAACAGGTAGATCGTGATACAGACGAGCAGCAGCGCGATGAACAGGGTCTGGATAACCTCCTCGATGGAGGCGCGGATAAAGCGGCTCATGTCAAAACCGATGGCGGTCTTCACGTCCGGCGGCAGATCGCGCTTGATGATCTCCAGCCGCCGGTAGAACTCGTCGGCAATGGCGATCTCGTTGGCGCCACTCTGCGGCCGGAGCACCACCCCGACCATGGTCACGCCGTCCCGGCGCAGCACGGTGCGCTCATTGAGGGGCGCCAGCTCGGCATAGCCCACATCGCGGAAGCGCACCACGTTGTCGCCGTCGCGCTTGATGACCCGGTCGTTGAACTCCTGGACGTCATCGCCGAGGCGACTCAGGGTCCGGACATTGAGGTCGATACTGTTACCCTCGACCCGCCCGGTCGGCAGCTCCACGTTGGCCGCCCGGAAAGCCTCGCGCACTTCGATCGCCGTCAGACCGTGAGCGGCGAGGGCATCGGCGTCCATACGCAGACGCATGGAGTACTCCTTGTCCCCCCAGATGTCGACGCGCCCCACCCCGTCGATGGTCTCCAGCCGGGCCTTGAACAGATTCTCGGCCAGGGCGCTGAGCTCGAGGAGGCTGCGCTGCTCGCTGCTGACATTGAGGAACACGATGGGGTCGCCTTCGGCGTCGGCTTTTCGCACCGTCGGCGCTTCCGCGTCGTCCGGGAGCCGCCGCATGGCGGCAGCGACCCGGTCGCGCACGTCATTGGCCGCGCGATCGAGGTCGTCCCCCAGCTCGAACTCCACGGTCACGGTGCTGCGACCCTCCCTGCTCACAGCGGTCACGGTGCGGATGCCGGAGACCGAGTTGATCTCTTCTTCGAGGGGCTCGGTGATCTGATTCTCGATCACCGTGGCGTTGGCGCCCGGGTAGCTCGCCTGCACGCTGACGATGGGTCGCTCGGCGAGGGGAAACTCGCGCACCGGGAGGTCGCGCAGGCCGATGATGCCGAACAGGATGATGACGACCGACATGACGGTCGCCAGCACCGGGCGCTGGATCGACAGTTCGTGGAGACGCATCAGCCGACGTCCGGAATATTGCGGACGTCAACTGCCTGGCCATCACGCACGCTCTGGATGCCGGAGGTGATCACCTCATCACCGGGTTTCAGGCCGCGCAGGATTTCCACCTGCGCCGCGCTGCGCTCGCCGGTCTCCACCGTGCGACGCACCGCCACGCCGCTCTCCACCGTGAACACGCTGATCGCCTCGAGGCTCTGCACCACCGCCACGCTGGGCACCAGCAGGGCATCCGAATGGCGGTTGATGAGTTCGACCCGGGCGTAGTTTCCGGGCAGCAGCCGGCGCTCGGAGTTGGCAACATCGGCACGCACCGTCAGGGTACGGGTGGCGATGTTCACGCGGGGGCTGATCGCCCGCACCCGCGCGCTGAAGGGCTGGTCGTAGCCGGCCACGTGGACGGAGAGCTCGGTGCCGGGGTCCACCAGGGCCCGGTAGCGCTCCGGGACGCTGAAGTCGACCTTCAGGTTGGCAACGGTCTGCAGCGTGGTAATGAGCGTGTCGGCCTCGATCAGGTCGCCGGGGCTGACCTCCCGCAGCCCCAGGGTACCGGCAAAGGGCGCGTTGATCTGCGTTTTCTCGAGACGCACGGCGAGGCGGCGCGCCTCGGCACGGAGCACCTCGCGCTGGCTGACCGCGTCGTCGCGCTCGCTTGCCGTCACCGAACCGCGCTCAAAGAGGCTCTGCAGTCGCTCCGCGGTGGTCTCGGCGAGGCTGAGCTGCTCGCGCACGGATTCCAGCTCGGCCACCAGTTCCCCCGACTCGATGCTCACGATGAGATCGCCGGTCTCCACCTGCTGGCCATCGGTAAAGGCGATGCGGTCTATCTTGCCGCGCAGCTCGCTCTTGAGGTCGATGGACTTGTCCGCCCGCAGCGTGCCGTTGAAGGTCAGCGTGCTCTCGAACGGCTGTGGCGTCAGGCGCACCGTGCGCACCGCGGGCGCAGCCCCGGACCCCGATGGCGCGGCCGCCTCCCGGGGCCCAAGAAGGGGCGAGACTTTCGGCCAGGCGATGAGGCCGATGACGGCGAGGACAACCAACCCTGCAAGGATCTTCTTCATGCTCTGTTTCTCTGCCTAGGCTTTCCTGCGCTTGCTTTCCTACGCGTGCTCTACGACACGGACTTTGCCACGCGGCTATTCCCACGCAAATGCCCGTACGCGGGCTCCCCAGCGCGGGCTGTACCTGCGCGCGCACCGGGCTCCATCCCGTCGCTTGCCGCAAGGCATGCGATAACTAATGGCAGACCGCGGCAACGCCCGCGGGTTCACCCAGCCCGGCAAACAACCATGCTCGAAATAGTAACCATGATACCGCGTTTGCGACACAAGCGCCGGTAGCGTTCCTCGCCCCGGCGCCGGGAGAACTCATGCAGGCGCTCGCCGAATGCGCAATATCGTTACCGTAGGTAACATAAATTCAGGTCATAAACGGCCACATCGCAGGGAAAGGCCCAATATGACCGAAAAATCCACGCAACCACTGGATCCGGCAAGGTGGACCCGGTGTATCGTTAGGTAACATCTCGCTCGTTGCGAGGTGACACACAAGTGGAGATGATGCTCATGAAAGTCGCAAAACCCCTGCTTCTCAGCGCGGCACTGGCCTGCGCAGCCCAGGCCCAGGCCGAATGCCCACAGACCATGCCCGAAATACAGCCCGCCATTCCGGACGGTGCCAACGCTACTGAAAGCACCATGCTTTCGGCCCAGGCCGCAGTAAACGGCTACGTCGCCCAGGGTGACGCCTTCCTGGCCTGCCGGGACCTGCATCCAATGCTGCACAACCGTCTTCGCGCGAAGCTCATTCAGGTCGCGACGGCCTACAATCGCGAGCTGGATAGCTATCTCGACCGGGCCGAGCTCGTCGCAGGCCGCTGAGGCGTCACCGCCAGGCGGATGTTACCAACCGCCCGGAAAGTAAGACCGGTTAAAAGCTCCGCTGGTCTATCAATAGATGCGGCCCAGAAAACACTAACAGGGCCGATCCACTCGAAACGCCTCATTCTCAGTTGTCTTTATCAAAGCGACGCCGCTCGTAGGGTTTCTTGCTTGGCGATGCAGACACGTCGTTGATCTTGAATTCACCGAAGGGCCAGAACCCGTCATCGTCTTTTTGATCAGCAGCAGCCCCGGCGCTGTCACCCGCCGCCGCTGTGGTCGACGCCTCGCCGGCACCGGCTGCACTGTCTGCTCCATCCGCAGCGAGCACTTGGTTGTCTCCGGGCTGCAAAGCCTCGCTCGTCACGGGCGCATAGCGGCCGGAGCGGGCCTTCACGCAGGCCGCACCCGCGGCGCGCCGCGCCAGCGCCTCGTCTTCACTGCGCCACTCATCCCCCGCTCCGGCCTTCAGTTCCAGAACCGTCGCCGCGGCAACTGCGGCGCAGTCCTGCGCGGCCACCGGTCCGACCATCGCCAACAGGCAGGGCAGCACCCAGGAAAACGGGAGGACGAACCGGGAGACGAACGGGGAAAGAGAGGCGAGAGAGATGCCGTTGCGACAGACCATGTCGAACTCCTGGGGAACGCGTCGCCGCAGTATAGCCCGGGAGCGACCGGGCTCGCATAGGACCCTGGCACTCGATGCTTGATAGTCGACAC
>CAYFVG010000127.1:0-8106 GCA_964346365.1 uncultured Alteromonadaceae bacterium | reverse complement strand
AGTTCGGCATGGAGCGCATCTGCCCGCGCTACATCAATTCCTACTGGGCCACGGAACACGGCGGCATGGTCTTCTCCTGCCCGTGGGGTGACTTCAAGGACCTGCAGGCCGATGCGCGCACCTGGCCCCTGCCCTGGATCGAGGCCGAGGTCCGCATCGCCACGGAAACGGACGCCGCGGGCCGCGCCACGGCCTGGCGCCGCGCGGAGCAGGGCGAGAAGGGCGAGCTCGTGCTCACCCGGCCCTATCCCTATCTCGCCCGCACGATCTGGGGCGACGCCGAGCGCCTCGGCACGGACGCGTGGCGCGGCGATATCGAGCGCTTCACCGAGGTCTATTTCAACCGCTGGACCGATGGCCTGGCCTACACCCAGGGCGACTATGCGCGGGAACTCGCCGACGGCGGCATTACCCTGCACGGCCGCTCCGACGACGTGATCAATGTCTCCGGGCACCGGATCGGCACCGAGGAGATCGAGGGGGCCATCCTCCGCGACAAGACCCTGCGCAGCGACTCCCCGGTCGGCAACGCCGTGGTGGTCGGCGCCCCGCACGACGAGAAGGGCGAGACGCCGGTGGGTTTCCTCATCCCGGCCCCGGGCTCGCGCCTCGGCGACGACGATTTCGCCCGGCTCCAGGCCCTCGTGCGCGCCGAGAAGGGTGTCACCGCCGTGCCCTCGGACTTCCTCGTGGTCTCCGCCTTCCCGGAGACCCGCTCCGGCAAATACATGCGGCGGACCCTGCGCTCGCTGCTCCTCGAGGACCCCCTCGGCGACCTGTCGACGCTGCGCAACCCGGAGGTGGTCGACGAGATCCGCGACACCCTCGCGCAGTGGAAGGCCTTCGGGCAGCTATCCCAGGCGCGCCAGATCGTGCAGAGCTACCGCCACCTGCGGGTGGAGACCCACGAAATCGTGCCCGGGCGCCTGGTAGCGCTGCTGGTAATCAACTCGCCGCCGGTGAACTCGCTGAACGAGCGCTCCCTGGACGAACTGAACACGGTGCTGCAGCACATCACGCACCAGGACCACATCGAGGCCCTGGTGGTCACCGGCGCCGGCAGCGCCTTCGTCGCCGGTGCCAACGTCAAGGAGCTGCTCGAGGTCGGCGAGGCCGGCGACCTCGAGTCCGCGCAGACACCGCCGAACGCGGCCCACACCGCGTTCTCCCTCCTCGAGAATCTCGGCAGGCCGGTGGTCGCCGCCGTCAACGGCCCGGCCCTCGGCGGCGGCTGCGAGCTCATGCTCGCCTGCGCCTGCGTGGTGGCGGACCGCCACGCGAGCTTCGGCCAGCCGGAAATCAACCTGAACCTCCTGCCCGGTTACGGCGGCACCCAGCGCCTGACCCGGCGCCTCTACCAGCGTCGCGGTGAGGATGGCCTGGTCGAGGCCGTGCGCCTGATCGCCTCCGGCCGCGCCCTGGATGCGGAGGAAGCGGAGACCGCCGGCCTCGTCGACGTGGTCGTGGACCGCCAGGGCCCCGTGGAGGCGGCCATGGCACTGGTGCGCGAGTATCTCGCCGGCGACGGCCTGCTGGCGGCGGCCATGACGCGCCACGAGGCCTATCTCGCGGCGCGGGAGGAGCAGTTGCCCTACAGCGACGACCTGCTCGAGGACCCGCGGCTGGCGCCGACCCTCGCCCAGCTGCGCGCCGGCGGCCGCGGCCACTGCCTGGAGCGCATCATCGACGCCGTCGGCTTCGGCGCCCGCGAGGGCCAGGCGGCGGGCCTCAAGCACGAGGCCCGGCTGTTCGCCGAGGCGGTCTGCGACCCGGCCTCCGGACCGCCGGGCATCAGCGCTTTCCTCGAGCGCCGCAGCGTGCCGCTGCCCCTCAAGTACAACCCCGTGGCGCCCGACGCCGATGCGCAGGCGCGCGCCGAGCTCGAGGCCCGCGGCGATCTGCTGCCCCTGGATTCGCCCTTCTACCCCGGGGTGACCACGCTGCCACGCTACCAGTACGGCATGGGCGTGGCCCGCAGCGCCAGCGACGGTGCACCGGCCCACGGCGACCCCGCGGTGGCCGAGAAGCTGCTGGTGTTCCCGACACCGAAACCGGGGCCGAACGAGGCCCTGGTCTACGTCCTCGCCTCGGAAATGAACTTCAACGACATCTGGGCGATTACCGGCATCCCGGTATCGCCCTTCGACGCCCGGGACGCCGACGTGCAGGTGACGGGCTCCGGCGGCGTGGCGCTTATTGCCCAGCTCGGTGAAGAGCTGGTGCGCGAGGGCCGCCTGGCCGTGGGCGACCTGGTCACCGTCTACTCGGGCCAGAGCGAGCTCCTGTCCCCGGATCAGGGGCTGGACCCGATGGCCGCGGACTTCCGCATCCAGGGCTACGAGCGCAACGACGGCAGCCATGCTCAGTTCCTCGTGGTCCAGGGGCCGCAGATGCACAAGAAGCTCCCGTCCCTGACCATCGAGGAGGCGGGCTCCTACGGGCTCACCCAGGGCACGATCCACCGGGCCCTGTTCACCACCCTGGCTATCCAGCCGGGCCGGCGCCTGTTCGTCGAGGGCGCGGCCACGGGCACGGGCCACGACTGCCTGCGCACGGCGCGGCAGACCGGGCTGGCGGTGGTCGGCATGGTCTCCTCCGACGACCGGGGCGAGCGGGTCCGCGCCTTCGGCGGCGAGCCGGTGAACCGCCGCGACGAGCGCTGGGCCGGCTGCTTCACGCCGGTACCGGACGATCCCGCCGAATGGGAGAGCTGGGAAAAGGCCGGCGAGCCCTTCGTCGACTTTGTGCGGCAGGCCGCGGGCGGCGACGTCGACTACGTGGTCTCCCATGCCGGCGAGAACGCCTTCCCGCGCTCCTTCCAGGCGCTCGGTGAAAACGGCGTTCTCACTTTCTACGGCGCCTCCTCCGGCTACCGCTTCTCCTTCATGGGCAAGCGCGGTGCCTCGACACCGGCGGCCATGTTCGAGCGCGCGGGTCTGCGCGCCGGCAACACCCTGCTGGTGGTCTACGGCCCCGGTGCCGACGACGGCATCGTCGACCCGGTGGCCATCGAGGCTATCGAGGTGGGCTGCAGCCTGGGCGCCCAGGTCGCGGTGCTGGCCGACACCGTGTCCCAGCGGGAGTTCGTCACCTCCCTGGGCTTCGGCACCCGGCTCACCGGCGTGGCGAGCATCGATGCCATCGCCCGTCGCCTCGGCGACGAGTTCGACCCGCCGGGCCCCTTCCCGGTGCTGCCCGACGCGTTCCGCGAGTCGGCGGAGTTCAAGGAGGCGGTAAGGCGCTTTTCCGATCGCACCCTGAAGCCCATCGGCTCGGCCGTCGCGCCGTTCCTGCGCAACACGCTGGACAAGCGCGGCCTGCCCGACGTGGTCTTCGAGCGCCCCGGCCGCGACGGCCTCGGCCTGGCCACGGCGCTGGTCAAGCCGAATGTCGGCCGGGTCGTCTATGCCGAAGACCTCGCCGGCCAGCGCCTGTCCTTCTACGCCCCGCAGGTGTGGATGCGTCAGCGGCGCATCCTCATGCCCAGCGCGGAGATCCGCGGCACGCACCTGAACACGGCGCGGGAGTTTGCCGAGATGCAGGAGCGCATCGCCGCGGGCATGGGCGACGTCATGGCGCCGGTAGCCGTGCCCCTCGAGGAAATCCACGAGGCACACCAGGCCATGTGGGAGAACCGTCACTCCGGCGCCAACTACGTCGCCGTGCACGGCCTGCCGCGGGCGGGCCTGAAGACCCGGGACGAGCTGTACCGGGCCTGGGCCATCAGCGAAGCGGAGAAGCGGGGCGAGACCCTGCAACACATCGATACCGGATCGGCAGGAGCACTGCGATGAACGACAACACAGCGACCACGACGAGCGCCGCGGGGGCCCGCCTTGCCGACAAGGTCATCATCCTCACCGGCGCCGCCGGCAGCATCGGCAGCTGGATCTCCCGCAGCCTGCTGCGGGAGGGCGCAAAGGTGGTGATGACCGGGCGCAACGCCGACAAGCTGAACGCCTTCATGGACGAGCTCGCCGCCGAGGGTTTCGACCGCGAGGCCATGGCACCGGCGCTCGGTGATACGGTCGATCCAGCCGTCTGCCGGGACATCGCCGCCACGGCCCTCGAGCGCTTCGGCCGCATCGACGTGCTGGTCAACAACGCCGGCGCCGCCGGCCCCCGGCGCACGCTGCGGGAAATCCCCTTCAGCGACGCGGAGATGCGCGCTCGCGGGGACGACCAGACCATGCTGGACTCGGCCATGAACCTCCTCGGCGCGCCGTGGAACATGGCCCGGGCCGTGGTACCGCACATGGCCGAATGCGGGTCCATCGTCAATGTCTCCACGATCTTCTCGCGCACCCACTACTACGGGCGCATCCCCTACACCGTACCCAAGAGCGGCCTCAACGCCCTCTCCCACGGCCTCGCCCTGGAGCTCGGCGACGAGCGCGGCATTCGCGTCAACACCGTGTTCCCGGGCCCCATCGAGTCCGAGCGTATCGACAATGTGTTCGCCAACATGGACGCGCTCCAGGGCGCCGAGCCCGGCAGCTCCTCCCGGGAATTCCGCGACCTGATGATCGCCCGGCGGCCCGGGCCCGACGGCGAGCTCGAGTACCGCTACCCGACCCCGGCAGATGTCGCCTCGACCATCACCTGGCTCTCCACCGGTGAATCCGCATCGCTGTCCGGGCACTCCCTCGAGGTCACCAACGGCATGCAGGTATCGGCGCAGAGCCGCTCCAAGCTCGTATCCTGGCCCGACAAGCGCATCGAGGACCTCACCGGCCAGGTGGTCCTCATTCTCGCCGGCAACGAGTACGAGGAGGCGCTGGTCTTCGCCGAGCGCCATCTGATGAGCGGCGCCCGGGTGGTGCTGGCCTTCCGTACCCTCGAGGCGCTCGGTTACGCGCGCTCCCTCACCGCGTCCCGCGGCCTCGATCAGCTGCACCTGCTGCACCTGGAGCCACTCCGCGGGGAGTCCGCGGACCGCTGCTTCGACTATATCCGCGACCACTTCGGCCGCCTGGACGCCGTGGTGGTCCTGCCGCGCTCGGGCAACGGCCAGCACGGCTACTCCCTGAGCACCGCCGGCGACGAGGACGTGGTCGACTTCGTCCGCGATGAGATCGTCTCCCCGGTGGCCTTCGCCAGGGCCCTGGCCAACAACCTGGACCGCTGGGGCACGGTCACCGCGGCACCGGCGCTCACCTACGTCACCAACCCCAGTGACGGTCACGGCAACTACCTGAACGAGATCAAGCGTGCCGCCGTCGAGGCGCTCCTGCGCACCTGGCGCCACGAGGACGCGCAGCAGCAGAAAAAGGGCGAGCGCTGCTGGGCGATGCTGCCGAACCAGCTGGTGCGCTACGACAACCGGGAAGAGGACAACCTCACTTTCTCCGCGGACTGGGCGGCCACGCTCACCAACCGCGTGCGGCTCATGGACCCGATCAACCTCTGGGTACCGAAGAGCATCCGGCGCGCCACCGGCAAGGGCAGCATGCCCGCGGCCATCCAGCGCGTACTGCCCGGCCTGCACAAGGGCAAGACCGCGGTCATCACCGGCGGCAGCCTCGGCATCGGCCTGCAGCTCGGCCGCTTCCTGGCCATCGCCGGCGCCCGCGTCCTGCTCTCGGCGCGGAGCGAACCCAGGCTCCGGGAGGCCCGGGAGGAGATCGTGGAAGAGTTGCGCGCCATCGGTTACCCGACGCCGGAGGAGCGGGTGCACATCCTCGCCGATTCCGACGTCGGCGACGAGGGCTCCCTCGAGACGCTGTTCCAGTACTCCATCGACCTCTTCGGCCACGTCGACTTTCTCATCAACAACGCCGGGATCTCCGGCGCCGAGGAGATGGTCGTGGACATGACCCTGGAGGCCTGGAATCGCACCATGGATGCGAACCTGATCTCCAACTATTCGCTTATCCGCAAGTACGCACCGCTCATGAAGGCCCGCGGCTCCGGCGTGGTCATGAACGTCTCGAGCTACTTCGGCGGCGAGAAGTACGTGGCCGTGGCCTACCCGAACCGCGCCGACTACGCCGTCTCCAAGGCCGGCCAGCGGGTGCTGGCGGAAATCCTCTCCCGGCACCTCGGCCCGGAGATTCAGATCAACGCCCTGGCCCCGGGGCCGGTGGATGGCGCCCGCCTGCGCGGCCTCGGCGACGCACCGGGACTGTTCGAACGCCGCGGCCGCCTGGTGCTGGAAAACAAGCGCCTGAACCGCATCCACGCCGCGGTGCTGGCCGCCATGGACGAGGACATGACGCCCGAGGATCTGCTGGTGCTGGCGCGGAATGCCGTCGGCGACATCAAGCTGCCGCGCACGGCGAAGGCGCTGGCGAAGCTTTTCGTGCAGGTGGAGGAGAGCCGCGAGGGCGGGAACTCCACGGCCTACCTGCTCAACCGGGAGCTGGCCGGCAAGCTCATGGCCCGGCTCACCACCGGCGGCCTGTTCCCGCCGGCCGTGGCCGAGCAATTCCTGGAAAGCTTCGTCGACTGCCCGACGCCGTTCTTCGACGACAGTGCCGTCAAGAAGGCCGCGAAGGGTATCGAGACCGGCATCCTCAACCGCCTGCACCTGCACAAGATGCCGACGGACGAGCAGATCGGCCTGTCCACGGTGTTCCACCTCGCCGACGACATCGCCAGCGGCGAGACCTTCCACCCCTCCGGCGGTCTCAAGTTCGACCGCTCCGTCACCGAGGGCGAGCTGCTGCTGCCCCCGGACCCGCAGCAGCTGGCAAAACTCGAGGGCAAGCGGGTGGTACTTATCGGCGACGCCATGCGCGAGGAGCTCGCCGCCATCGGCGAGGGCTTCCTGGCTCTCGGCGTCGCCTCCCTGGCCGTGCTGACGCGCTCGAAGGAGGCGCAGGAAGACATCCAGCACAGCCTCGAGCCGAAGGCGAACATCGCCCTTGATGTACGCGTGATCGGCGACGACCTGGAAGCGGCCCTCGATGACCTGCTGCACAACCAGGGCGGTTTCGACGTCGTGGTCAGCGCGCCCTTCGCGCGCCTGCCCTTCAATGCCCTGGCGGCGGAGAAGGGCGAGTCCTGGGACCGCGTGCTCTCGCACACGGACTTCGCGCGCCTCGTGGAGGAGCAGCTTACCCACCACTTCCGCGTCGCCCGCCGCGCCACGCTGGTGCCCAACTGCCAGATCGTGCTGCTGACGCCGGACACGTCCTTTGTCTCCTCCCGGGAGGAGTTTGCCCTCGCCCTGTTTGTGAAGAACGCCCTGCACGCCTTCACGGTGACCCTCGGCGTGGAGTCGGAGCGACTGCCGACGACACCGGCGGTCAACCAGGTGCAGCTCACCCGGCGCGCCCGGGCCGAGGAGCCGGCGAACGAGCAGGAGCTCGAAGAGGAAATGGAGCGCCTGGTGCAGGCGGTGCTGCAGTGTGCCGTGCCCGCGCCGAGCCCGGCGGAGAGCCGCTACCTGGCGCGTATCTTCCGCGGCAACGCGGTCACCGTCTGAGGGACGGCAGGCATGCGACGGCCGCCGGGGGCCGGGGCCATCGGCGCGGATGACGGCTGAGATGACCGGTCCTGTCATCGACGACCTGGCGGGCGATCCCGCCGGGGGCGGGCACTGGGCCTGCGTGGCGGACACGGTGATGGGCGGGGCCTCCGATGGGCAGCTGCGCACGGAGACCGTCGCCGGCCGGCGGGCGCGGCGCCTGACCGGGACCGTGAGCCTGGCCAACAACGGTGGTTTCCTGCAGCTGGCCCTGGACCTGGCGGCGGACGGCAGTACGGTGGACGCCAGCGCCTTCACGGGCCTTGCGCTCACGGTCCGCGGCGACGGCGCCGAGTACGGCGTGCACCTGCGCACGGCCGATGTCACGCGGCCCTGGCAGAGCTACCGCGCCGGCTTTCAGGCCCCGGGCGCCTGGCACACCGTGACCCTGCCCTTCGATCGCTTCAGCGCGCACCGGCTGGCGGCGCCGCTGGACCTCTCGCGCCTGCGGCGCATCGGCCTCGTGGCCATCGGCCGGCCCGGACCGGTGGACCTGGCCCTCGGCGACCTGCGTTTCTGCTGAGCACCCCCGGAAGGGCCAGCCCACGATCCCGTCCCACCGTCCCAGCCCCCACTAGCCCAGACCCAATAGCCAAGCGCCACTAGCCCGGTCCACTGGCCCAGCCCGCTGGCCC
>CAYFVG010000126.1:0-8244 GCA_964346365.1 uncultured Alteromonadaceae bacterium | reverse complement strand
TCGACGCGGCAGTTCACGTAGGGGCCGTAGCGCGTCCCGATCCTGTCCATCACCACGGCCTCGTCCCCGCCCAGGAGCAAGCGGTGGCGAGCCTCGATGCTGCCGAGCAGCGCATCGCCCAACGCCAGCGCCGCACGGGCTCGGGACGACGAATAGTCGCTGATCACCGCGCGTGCCAGCGCAGGTTCGCCAGCTTCGTAAAGCGCCAGGGCCCGGGCCTCAAGGGCCGGCGCCTCGACCAGGCTGCGATCCTCGAAGGCGGTCAGAGCCTCCGTCACCTCCGGCAGGAACCGGGCCGGCGCATCACAGGTGTAGTACATCAGCCGCTTGAACAGGCGGCCGGCAAAGCGGGACGCCTCCTGCACCGCAAAGTCTGGCTTGACGAAGGTCGACGCCTGCCCCTTGGTCAGGTAGCGGTGCTTGCCGAACTCGGGCAGTACCTCGGTCCCGGCGATCCAGTAGGGCACGAAGGGCGCCGTGACCGAACCGGTGGGCGCGACCCAGAGCATCCTGAGTTCCGGGTGCGGATCCCGCTGGCGGAGGTGCGCCACCTGGCCATAGCCCGCGGCATCAGACGAGATGAGCGGGTCGCGCACCGTAGCAAGCATCTGCCGCAGCGTGACGCCGCCGTCACGGGCGTAGTCGCGCAGCCGCGCTTCGATGATGCGAACGCCCTCGGAGCGGCCTTCACCGTTGCCGTAAATAGCGTTGGCATCGAAGGGCTCACCGCCTTCCGGGTCCCACCAGCCCTGCTCGACCGCGAAGCTGATGAAATTCGCGGACCCCAGCCAGTCATCCCGCTCCTGAAAGTCCAGCGGCACCTCGTGGATGTAGCCCGGGTAGGACATGCGGACCTCGTCGGGCCCGAGGCGCTGCGCAATCCACAGGCCCTGGCCGCCGGCGAAGTTGAGCACGACCCAGCCTTCCCTGGCATCCGCGAACAGGTGCGAATTGCCGCCGTAGGTGGAAAAGCCATACTCGTCCATGAGCGCGCCGATGATGTCCACCGCCTCGCGGGCACTTTTCGCCCGCTCCATGGCAATCCGGGAGAGATCGGAATAGTTGGGGCCGCGCTGGGGCTCCGGCGTCATGGCCGCGAGCTCGGGCCGCGACGGTGCCCAGATGTCCCGGGCGGCGACACCGTGCTCGTTGAGGCCACCGTTGGTGAGCGGCGGCGGGAACCCCTCGTAGTCCGTGTAATTCATCGTGATGTACTTCGCGGTCCGGCGGACCTGCGGGATCTCGATGAATTCGCCGGGGTAGCTGGCTCGCTCGTCGACGCCCACGGCCACCGTGGCCCCCGCGGGGTAATCCCGGGCGGGTACGATTTCCAGCCAGTGGCTGGAGACCTCCTCGCCGGTGCCGCCGAGGAGAACGCTGCCGTCGCCAGTGAGGTCTCTGCCGACGTAGATCCCGTAGCTGGCCTGGGCCGGCGCCGCCAGGACGAGCACCAGCACCACCCAGGGACCCCGGCGAAGACACCGCGTCATGCTTCTGAACACCCGCTGCATCACATCGTGTAGCGCAGCCCGAGGGTCACGCGCTGCTGGTCGATAAACATGATGCCGAAGCCCGGGTTGCCCTGCTTGGCGACGATGATGTCCTCGTCGAAGACATTGATCCAGTTCGCGTAGAAGTGGAAATTCTGCAGCCGGCCGGCGCGCGGCGCGTAGGACAGGTTGAGATCGAAGCGCTCGTGGGCACCGTCCTCGAGGGCACCGAAGCGGTTCACGTTACTCGGGCCGTCGATGAAGCTGTAATCCCCGCTGATCTTGAGCACGCCGCCGATGCGCAGGCCCTCGAGCGCGCCATCGAGGAACTCGTAGGTGCTGACGATCGCACCGGCATGCTCCGGTACCGTGCGCGGCGGCGCCGAGCCACTATTGGGGTCAACAATCTCGATATCGGACCAGGCGTAGTTCGCCGACACGTTCCAGCCGGGCAGGATCTCGCCGATGACCTCGGCCTCGAGACCCGTCGCCTCCTGCGCACCCTCGAGCACGGTGCTGCCGAAGCCACCGAAGGAGCCGAGGAAGGAACTGGACACCTCGATGTTCGTGATCTCGTAGTCATAGAGCGCGAGCGACGTACCCACGGCGCCACCGAACATCTCGGTCTTGATCCCGATCTCGTGCTGCTCCATCTCCTGCGGGGCGCTGACGTTATTGCCGTCGGCGTCCGTGAAGGTCTGGGGCTCGAAGCCCTCACTGTAGCTGTAGTAGATGCGCGCGTCGTCCACGAAGCCCGCGTCGTCGATGATGTCGTAGGTCGCCCCCGCGCGATAGACCTCCTGCTCGAAGCCGAGGTTGGTTACCTCCGGTGGATCGTTGCGCTCGCCGGCGTTGAAGGGGATGCTGGTTACCGTGTTGTTCTTCTGGTAGAGCACCCCCAGCATCACCTGCAGTCGGTCGGTGGGCTTGAGCAGGACCTGCGCACTGAGCAGTAAGTCTTCGGTCTCCTCGAGGAGTTCCTGGCGTACGCCGAAAACCTCCTCGCGGCTGCCGCCGATGGGATTGAACTCGGAACCGTCGGAGAAGCGCGGCTGGCCGTCGTAGTCGTCGCCGTACATATCGATGGTGCCGAAGCCCTGGAAGGCGGAATTCAGCAGCTGGAAGCGATCCGGATCCTGGTTGTCGCTGTACTCGGCCGCCAGGAAGAACTCGTGGTCGCGGTTGAAGAGCTCGAAGTCGCCGCCGAGGGTCTGCCGCAGGGTGAGCTCCTCGCCGTCCCGCTCGATATCGTAGGTGTAGATATAGATCTCATCATCCCCGAGGGAATAGGCCCCGAAGGGACCGAAAGGATAGAAGTAGGACAGGTCCTCGTCGTACTGGTTGTAGGCTACTTGCGTTGTGGACCGCCAGCCGTTGCCGAAGCCGTGCTCCAGCTCGACGATGCTGAACTGCATGTCCAGCGTCTCCCTGGACTCATCCGGGTGCGAGAAGTACCACTGCTCCGGGTCGACGTCGGGCAGGGCCAGGGTGCCGTCCGGGCGCTCGACCAGCGCACCGCCGTCCCAGGGGTCCATGGTGCGCTCCTGGTGGTAGTGTGTCGCGCGCAGCGTCGTGGTCGGCGTGATATCCCAGGCAATGGAACCGAGCACCATGAGCTCGTCGTTGGGAAAGTCCTCGTTGTCGATGTCCAGCGGCAGGTCGTACTCGTCGTACTTGACCACGAAACGGCCGGAGACGGTGCCGGCGTCGTTGAGGGGGCCGCCGATATCCAGCGAGTAGTTCTGCGTGTCGTAGTTGCCGAACTCGGCGCCGACTTCCACGCGCGGCGTGCGCAGCGGCCGCTTCAGGATCGTGTTGATCTCGCCGCCGAAGGAACCGGTAACCCCGTAAAGCACCGTTGCCGGTCCGCGAACGATCTCAACACGCTCGGCGGCATAGCCTTCCACGGAGGTAAAAATGTTGCCGAAGAGGATATTGTTGACGCGGTGGCGACCGTTGAAGATACCGCGCATGACGATCTGCTCGAAGCCGAAGCCAAAGCCCGAGCGCTGCACGCCGGGCACGAGGTCCGTGGCCTCGTAGGCGCTGTCGGCGTTGATCGTGTTCATCATCTCGGGGGTGATGACCGTGACCGCCTGCGGCGTCTCGATCAGAGCCATGTCGAGGCCCGTCGCCGTGTTCTGTTCCTCGGGGCGGAAACGGCGGGCGACGCCGCGGACGATAACTTCCTCGAGCACGGCATCTTCGCCGGCCTGCTGCACGCGCTCTTGCGCGGTAGCGCCGGTGCTTGCGGTGCCGGCAGATACGAGCGCGGTGGAAGTCAACAGCGCCTGCAGATAACGGGCGCGCGAAGACGACTGATTGGACATCTATTGTTTCCTCTGACTTGGATGCGGATGAACGGGTCTTCTCTAATCGCCCACCCCGGCATAGCCGAGCGGGTGCCGGCCACTTCGAAAGGCTCAGGATGCGTGCCCGTTGTGCTCTGCGGCGTGAGTCGAGTGCTGCCGACTTGCCCGGCATTACCCCGCCGCGACGCGAGTATACACCGTCGGGCACACGCTTGCAGCCGCCCTGTACAAGCGTTGTACATGGGCGCCCCGCGAACCGCAGCCCCAACCATGACCCGCCGCGGTTCGCGGGGCCCGGGGCCGCTGCTATACTCCTTCATCCCTATGACCACTCCAGCAATCAGTAGCGGCTGCGCTCGCATCGTCGATGAGAAGGTGGACGGCCTGCACCACCGCTTCCACGTCGCCCTCGACCCGCGCGCGATACAGGAAGCCGTCGACGACAGGCTGCGCCGAGCCGGCCGCAGTACCGCGGTTCCCGGCTTCCGCACCGGGCGCGCCCCGCTGGCAGTGCTGCGCGCCCACCACGGGAAGCGAACGCGGGAGGAAATCGTCGACCGCCTGGCGATCGAGGTGACCCGCAAGCTCATTGCGGAGCGCGGTTTCTTTCCCCGCGCGCGCCCGTCGATCCATATCGATGCTGACATGCCAGCGAGCTTCTGGCTCACCCTCGAGGTCACCCCCGAGATCGAGCTCGGCGACTTAGCGGACATCCGCGTACACCGCCTTGAAGTCAGCGATGACGACGTCGATAGCGCGGCGATCGCCCGGGAACACCTGCAGCGCCAGCTCTTCGATGCCCTGGCCGCGCGCTACCGGTTCCCGGTGCCCCAGGCCATGGTCGACAACGAGTACGCCCGGATAAGCGCCGGCTATCGAGAAGCCGTGGGCGAGGAACCGGACACCGCAACGCGGCGCGAACTCGCCACAATCGCAGAGCGCCGGATCCGCCTGGCGCTGCTCTTCGCAGAGCTGGCGCACCGTCATGAGTTGAGCGTTTCACGCGCGGAGGTGGAGCAACTGGTCGAGGGGCGGGCGGATCGCGACCCGGAGCACCAGGAAGAAATCATCGATTATTACCTAGACCACCCGACGGCACTGGCGGAACTTCAATCACCTGTCCTCGAGCAGCGGGTGGTCGACTTCATCCTCGGGCGCTGCACGATGACAGTGGAAACCGTGGATGTGCAGCAGCTGCGGCAGCGGGCGGCGGCCGGCGAGGCAGCCCGGACATGAACCGCCGGGCCGACCGCCGCTCACTGGAGCGGGCGGCGCTCCGGCAACCGGACGACCCTGCCACCCACGAGCGACTTGCGCGCCGGCTGTTGGCGGACCAGGACCTGCAGGCCCTGGAGGCCCTGCAGCCCGTGCTCGACGCCCGCTTCACTGGGCAGCCCTTCACGCATCTCGTGGCGGGCCATGCGGCAAAGGCGCGCGGAGACAGGGAGCAGGCCGCTCAACGCTACCGCGGGGCCCTGGCGCTGCGTCCCACCACCGGGGAAGCGCTCTACAACCTCGTAGATCTCGGCATGCTCGCCCTCGACGACACCGAGGGCCAACGGCTTCGGGAACTCGCGGCCGAGGAGGACCTACCCGGCGCGGACCGGATCAATTGCCTTTTCGCCCTGGCACGACTACTGGAGACCGCCGGCGAGGCGCCGCAGGCCCTCGACTGCTACCGCGCAGCCAACGACCTCGCCCTGGCCGCGCTGGAGACCCGCGGCCTCCGCCACGACCCCGACGCCGCGGAGCGGCAGTTGCAGGCGGACCTTGCCAACTGGCAGAACGGTTGCTTCGCATCGCCCCTGGATCCGCCCGGCATCGACTTGACGCCGGTCTTCGTCACCGGCCTGCCCCGCTCGGGAACGACGTTGGTGGAACAGATCATCGCCAGCCACCCCGAGGTCGCCGCCGGTGGCGAGCTCACCCTGGGGCCGACCGTGGAGCACGGCTGCCGGCAGCGCCTCGGCCTGGGTCCCGGGGTCGCGCTGCCCGCACCCGATGACCCGGCGCTCCGCGATGCCCTGGCGCGGGCGCGGGAGCAGTACATCGACGGCCTCTTCGAGCGCGGCCTGGACGGCCGCTGGATCGTGGACAAGCTTCCCGCCAATCTGCGCATCGCGGGCTTCCTGAGACTGTTGTTTCCTGCCGCACCGATCGTGCATTGCAGTCGCGATCCACGTGCCTTGGCCTGGTCTTTGTACACCGCCAACTTCGCCGCCCACGAGCCCTGGGTGCACGACCTGACAGCCATGGCGGGCGTTTTCCGGCGCCATCGCCAACTCGTCGCGCACTGGCGAAAAATCCTGCCGGCACCGTTCGTGGATGTCATCTACGAGGATCTGGTCCGCGCCCCGGACCGGGCGATTCCAGCGCTGCTGGCGGCCTGCGACATTCCCTTCGACCCGGCCACGCTCCACCCGGAAGAACTCGACCGCCCGGTCTTCACCGCCAGCCACGGCCAGGTCCGGCGGCCCATCCACACAGACGCCATCGAGCGCTGGCGACCCTACGCGGAAGCACTCCCGGCTTTCACAGGCAACGCCTGACCCTTGCGCACCGGTCCGGGCGCCGCGCCGCTGAGCACGACCGAATTTTCCGGCGATCACGGCGTCCGCCGCCGAGGCTGGGGTTGCTTCAGCAAAGTCCCGGCGCCAGGGCGGGTATAAAAGCGCCGCTGCCAGGGGGGACGACTTCAGCGTCGCAGCACGGCAAGCCAGCGACCGAGATTGAGCAGGCTTCCAAGGGATGCCGCCACGTAGGTCAGCGCGGCGGCCCTGAGAATACGATTGGCATGTTTCTCGTCACCTTCGAAGAGGTATTGGCCATCTTCAAGGACGGGCAGAGCCTTCCTGAAGCTCGCGTCGAGTTCTACCGGCAGTGTGACAAGGTGCACCAGCGTACCGATGAGCATGGACCCGATCGCCACGGCGACGAAGCCGAAGCCGAGTACCGGTGCCCGGGTCAGCACCATGACCACTGGAGCAGCCAGGAGTACCATGCCGCCGAGTCGCTGACCGCGGGCGGCCATGACAGCCAGCTTCTGACGATTGCGGAACAGACGTTCCCCGCGCGCGTGCTGCATCGCATGGCCAACTTCGTGCGCGGCCACCGTGATCGCGGTCAGCGAATAGCCGTGGTACTTGTCCTCCGTCAAGCGCACGGCTCTCGCCTCGGGATCGTAGTGATCGCCAGTGGGCGTAATTTCAACGGTGACGTCGTGCAGGTCGAAGCGGTTCAGTAAGTGCCGCGCCAGCTCAGCGCCGCTGCCTCGCCCTCGATAGCGATCGGCGGGCTCGCTGTATTTGCCGAGCACCTTCTTGACCCAGATTCCGGGGCCGGCAACGGCGGCCAGCAAAAACAAAATGACGAATAGCGTTGGCATAGGCCACAGTTATAAGGCCTCCGCGGTAGCGTTGAAACTCCGGTCCGCTTAAATTCCTGTCCGCCGAGCCAGTGGCCCACTGGTGCCACGGAAAGGAACCCAGACCGCCAACGGTGTGGTGCACAGTTTAAAATGACAACGTGCTGGAAAACCTGTGCTCCAGCCTGTCGGAGAAAAGATGGGAATGACCGAAATCACGCTTCTCGATGGCTCTATCGGGCAGGAGCTGGTGCGCCGTTCCGGCGATCGCGCGACACCACTCTGGTCGACGCAGATAATGATCGACCACCCCGAGCTTGTGGGCACGGTGCATGACGCCTATTTTGCCGCCGGCGCCTCGATGGCAACCACCAACACCTACGCCACCCTGCGCGACCGGCTGGCGCGGGTCGGGCTCGAGGATCAAGTGGGCCACCTCGCGGATATCGCCGCCACTGCCGCGCTTGATGCGCGCGATGCGCACGGGCGAGGCCGTGTCGCCGGGGCGATCGGGCCGCTGCCGCAGTCCTATCGCCCCGACCTCTGCCCACCCGCCGCCGAGGCCGCTCGCAGCTATGCCGACCTGGTGGCAGCGCTGGCCCCGCGCGTCGATCTGCTGCTGCTGGAAACCATGTCCTCAGTCGATCAGGCGCGCGGCGCGATGATGGCGGCGCGCACCACTGCCCTGCCCGTCTGGCTCGCCGTCTCGGTGCAGGATGCGGACGGAACAAAGCTGCGCTCGGGTGAGCCGCTCTCGGCGCTCGCCCCGCTGCTCGAGGCCATGCCCCCCGAGGCGATCCTCATCAATTGCGCTACGCCCGAGGCGATCACGCAGGGGCTCGGCACGCTCAGGGACTTCGGCCTGCCCTTCGGGGCCTATGCCAATGGCTTCACCCGGATCAGCGAGGGCTTTCTCGTCCCGGCGGCTACGGTCGACGCGCTGGAGCGGCGCCATGACCTCAGCCCCGCCGCCTATGCCGCAGCCGCGATGCGATGGGTCGGCGAAGGGGCCACCATCGTCGGCGGCTGCTGCGAGGTGGGCCCCGATCACATCGCCGAACTGGCGCGGCGCATTCGC
>CAYFVG010000125.1:0-8292 GCA_964346365.1 uncultured Alteromonadaceae bacterium | reverse complement strand
CACCCCTGTGCATGCGCTGCCGGCGAAGCGCGTCGCGGGATTTGCGCAATCCCCGGTGCTGCACTAGCATCGTATAACTCCGGCGGCAGCGCTCCCGCCGGCGACAGCAGACGCCAGAACGCTGGACAAAACCCTAGACAAGGGGCGGCACCATGTTCGATCGCAAGAGTTCCCGGCCCGAGGCCGAGGCTGTGCCCTCCGCGGAGACCGGCGTGCCGGCATCACCGCCGGAGCAGGCGAAGTCACCGGCACAGGCAGCCCCCCAACGAGCACACAGCGAGGCCAGGGCCATGATCGGTTCGAAAGTCAAAGTCACCGGCGATATCGAGAGCGCGGAAGATCTCCTTGTCGAGGGCGAGGTCAACGGCACGGTTTCCCTTGCGGAGAACGAGCTGATCGTCGGCAACTCCGGGCGCGTGAGTGCGGACATCGAGGCCAAAACCATCCGCATCGAGGGCGAGGTTCAGGGCGATATCACCGGCCGCGAGCGGGTGGTGATCACTGCTTCCGGGAACGTACAGGGCAATGTCACCGCGCCCCGGGTCATGCTCGAAGATGGCGGCCGCTTCAAGGGCAGCATCGATATGGGCGGCAGCAAGGCCGCCGCCGCGCCGGCGGCCCCGAAGGCGGCACCGGCGCAGTCTGCGCAGCAGTCCAAAGCCGGTGTCGCCGGCGTGGAAGCCGGCGCGGGGGGCGCCGGCGGCGTGGGAAAAGCCAGCTGAGGCACGCACCCGGGCGGGACGGCGGGCGATGATGGCGACCGCGGCACGCCGCGAAAGGCGCGAGGGACGCGACGGCCGCGAAGGCCGCAAAGACAGCGCCCTTCTGCGCAGCCGACTGCTGCCGCGCCTCCTCGGTGCCGCGCGCCTGGAGAAGTTAGGAGCGCCGCGGGTGCTTGACTTCGGCCGGGCCAATGCCGACAGCCTGGACTACTTCAGCGAACACCCCTGCCGCCTGCAGGTGCTGGACGCCGCTGCAACGCTGCTGCCGCTGGCGACCCGGCCGCGTGAAGTCGACACTCCGCCGGCCACCGCCGATGCCTTCGGCGAGCTCTTTCCCGAACTCGCCGGCCTGCGCTTCGACATCGTCCTGCTCTGGGACACGGTCAACCTGCTGCCGGTGGGCGACCTCCCCGCCTTTTTCCGCTTCCTCGGCGAACACCTGCACGACGGCTGCCTGGGGCACGGCTTCATCCTCCACAAGCGCACCGTGGAGCCACACCTTCGCCACTTCGGTATCAGCGCCGAAGATGCACTCCGCCTGCTTGCGGAGGAACCGGTTACCCTGCACCTGCACCATCGCAAGGCCGTCAACGAGGCCATGACGCCCCTGACCATCGAGCACGCGGTACTGCACGGGGACGGCCGCCAGGAAATCCTGTTCCAGTAGCCGCCCGCGGCGGCAGCAGCGCGGCCGGGTGTCGTCAGGCCAGCGCCTTTACCAACCCGTCGCTCGCGGGCGACCCCCCCGTACTCGCCGGGGAACCCGACTCGTCATGGTTGTCCACCGGCGCTTCGACGGTCTCCTTTTCCTCCGGGTGCAGCACGGAACCGACCGCGGTCACCGGCGCCTGGAGGATCGTTGTGGTCTTGTACTCCGGCGGCAGAGCAGGAATGGTCAACACGCGCCAGATGCTGACAGCAGCCATAAGAAACAGGACCCCGGCCATGAGCAGGAAGAAGCTCTTCAGGCCGAAGCTGGCCTGGACCACGGAGACGGTAAGCGGCCCCGCCACGGAGACGATGCCCGACAGGAGCACGATCGTACCGCTCGCCGGGGTAATTTCCGCCGGGCGCAGGTGGTCATGGATGAGCGCCACCACAAGCGAGTACTGCGACAGGCAAAAGCCACCGAAGACGAAGGCCGCCACATAGAGGCGGGGCCCGGCCGTGGTCTCCTCTGCGGCGTAGACCGCCGCGACGCCGGCCAGGATGCTGGCACCGCCCAGGACCCAGCGCCGGTCCACCCGATCCGACAACTGCCCCAGAGGCCACTGCAGCAGCATGGCGCCGCCGAGCAATGCGCCCATGAACAGGGCGACTTCCTGTGCATCGAGGCCAAGCCTGGCCGCGTAGACCGCGCCCATACCGTAGACCATGCTGCCGCACCACTGGATGAGCACCAGCCCGATCACCCCGATTTTCGCCCGGTGCCAGAGATGACCGAGACTGACGCGCTCTGACGCCTCAATCATCGGCGTACGCAGCACGGTCATGAGGATAGGGATGGCGGCCACGCTGACCAGCACCGAAACCAGCACGAACAGGGCGAAGCCGCCCGGGTCCGCCAGGGTCAGGAGGAACTGGCCACCGGCGGTGCCGGCGAGAAGAATGACCATGTAGGCGGCGAGGATCCGACCCCGGCTCTCGTTGGTCGCCGCTTCGTTCAGCCAGCTCTCGGTCACCACGAAGATGGTCGAGAAGGCAAAACCCGTGATCAGGCGCATGGCGGCCCACGTCCAGGGGTCGACAATGCTGGCGTGCACGAGGATCGTGACGGACGCCACCGCCGACACCGCGGCGAAGGTCCGGATGTGCCCCACGCGATCGATCAGCCGGGGCGCCCATACAGAACCGAGGAGGAAACCGGCGAAATAGGCGGACATGACCAGCCCGGTGAGCCCTTGGGCAAAACCCTCCTGCTCCGCCCGGAAGCCGAGCAGCGTGCCCTGCACACCGCTGGCCAGGCCAACGAGCAGGAGGCCGAAGAAAAGCGGCCAGAGTGACAGGAGTGCGCGCGCAGCCATGGTTGCGTACCGCTTCGGGGGCGGGGAGTCTACGGCGCAGCGGAATACCGCCACAAGGGGAAAAGTCCGGGAAAAATACAGCTTCCCGATCTGTGAACCGGTTCCATCCCCGCCGTGGCCGCGGCAGGCAATATCCCTTATCCTGCCTGACGCTCTCGAAACCCATGCAGTATGCACTTCAGACTGATATTGACCATCGCCATGCCCGGGCAGAGCTCGCATGGAGGCTGACGACACAGACGATCTCCTCGAATGCCTGCTCGGTCTGTGCCGACTGCACCGGCTGCCGACCACCCGCGAAGCCCTCCGGGCGGGCCTGCCCCTGGCGGACAGCGGCCTGACGCCGTCCCTGTTCGAACGCGCCGCCAGCCGCGCCGGCATGACCAGCCGCATCCTCCGCCGCGCCCCCGCGGCCATCGACGCCACGCTGCTGCCGGCCATCGTGCTCCTCGAGGACCAGAAAGCCTGTCTCCTCCTCGGCTGGAACGACGACGGCAGCCAGGCCCGGGTGGTCTTTCCGGAACTCAATGACGCCGAGGTCGCGCTGGACGCCGGGGAGCTCGAACGCCGGGCCACCGGCGACGTCATTATCTGCCGTCCGCGCTTCCGCTTCGACGCCCGCACGCCGCGCACCGGCACCACGGACCGGGGGCACTGGTTCTGGAGCGCGCTGCGCGAGAACGCGCCCATCTACCGGGACGTGCTCCTGGCCGCGTTTTTTATCAACGTCTTCGCCCTGGCGCTGCCGCTGTTCACCATGAACGTCTACGACCGGGTCGTGCCGAACTATGCGGTGGAGACCCTGTGGATGCTCGCCGCCGGCGTGATCGTGATCCTCCTCGCCGATATCACCCTGCGCACCATGCGCGGCTACTTCCTCGATCTGGCCAGCAAGCGCGTCGACGTGAAGCTGTCCGGGCAGATTCTCGAGCGCGTCCTCGGCATGCGCCTGGAGCACCGCGCGCCCTCCGTCGGCTCCTATGCCGTCAACCTGCGCAGCTTTGAGACCGTGCGCGACTTCATCGCCTCCGCGACCGTCGCCACCCTGATCGACGTGCCCTTCGCCTTTATCTTCATGGCGGTCATCGCCTGGATCGCCTGGCCGGTGCTCATCCCCATCACCATCGGCCTGACGATCGTGCTGGTCTACGCCCTGATCCTCCAGGGCAAGCTGCGCGAGCTCACGGAAACCACCTTCCGGGCCGGCGCCCAGCGCAACAGCACGCTCATCGAGAGCCTCGTGGGGCTGGATTCCATCAAGGCCATGGGCGCCGAATCGGTGATGCAGCGCAAATGGGAGGACGCCACGGCCTTCCTCAGCCACGTGGGCGTGCAGCTGCGCCTGCTCACCAACTCCAACGTCAACCTGACCCAGTGGGCGTCGCAGATGGTGACCATGTTCGTCATCGTCACCGGCGTCTACCTGATTACCGCCGGTGAACTGTCCCTGGGCGGCCTGATCGCCTGCACCATGCTCGCCGGAAGAATCATGGCGCCTTTCTCCCAGGTGGCGGGGCTGCTGACCCAGTACCACAACGCCGAGATCGCCCTGAAGTCCCTCGACGAGGTCATGGAGACGCCGATCGAACGTCCGGAGGGCGCGCAGTTCCTGTCCCGGGAGATGTTCCGGGGCGAGATCGAGTTCAAGAACGTCAGCTTCAACTACCCGAACGCGCCCATGGCGTCCCTGGACAACCTCTCCTTCCGGATCGAGCCCGGCGAGCGCGTGGCCATCCTCGGCCGCGTCGGTTCCGGCAAGTCGACGCTGCTGAAACTGGTCATGGGCCTGTACCAGCCCTCGGACGGGGCGATCATGATCGACGGTATCGATCTCCGCCAGCTCGACCCCACGGAGCTGCGCTCGCGGATCGGTTACGTGCCCCAGGACGTCACGCTCTTCTACGGCACGCTGCGGGACAACCTGACCCTGGCCCACAGCAACCTCAGCGACAGTGCCCTGGTCCGCGCAGCGGAAATCGCCAACCTCGGCGACTTCATCAACCGCCATCCGGAGGGCTTCGACATGATGATCGGCGAGCGCGGCGATTCCCTCTCCGGGGGCCAGCGCAAGTGCGTGGCTCTCGCCCGGGCCATCGTCGCCGACCCGCCGATCCTCCTGATGGACGAACCCACCGGCTCCATGGACCACTCCACGGAGACGGCGGTGCGCAAGCACCTCGAGGAGTACATCCAGGGCCGCACCTGGCTGGTGGTCACCCATCGCAACTCGCTCCTGTCCATGGTCGACCGCATCCTCGTCATCGACAACGGCAGGCTCGTGGCCGATGGCCCGCGGGAAAAGGTCATCGAGGCCCTTCGGCAGGGCCGCATCGGGAAGGCGCAGTGAGCGAGGCGGAACACAGGGAGGGCGATCAGGGCGCCGCCCCACCGGCCCCGATGCCCGCAGCAACGGACGCCGGGCCGCCGCGCCGCGGCGCCGGTCGCCGCTTTGTGGACCGCCTGTTTGCACCGTGGATGCGCGAGGTCGAGGCGGACGCGATCAACTGGCAGCAGGACGCCCACCAGGCCCGCCTCCAGCAGAACCCGCTGCGCGCCCGCGCCCTGCTCTACGCCGTCGCGTTCACCGTCATCGCCCTGATCACCTGGGCGGCCTTCGCCGAGGTCGACGAGGTGACCCGCGGCACCGGCAAGGTCATCCCGTCGCGGCAGGTACAGATCATTCAGTCCCAGGACGGCGGCGTGATCCGGGCCATCAACATCCGCGAGGGCCAGGTGGTTCGGGAGGGCGAACTGCTCGTGCGCCTCGACCAGACCCGCTCGCGCTCGACGCTGCAGGAGAACGTCGCCGAGACCCGGGCCCTCAAGCTCAAGGCCCGGCGCCTGCAGGCGCTGATCGACCGGACGCCTTTCGAGCCGCCCGCGGCCTTTGTCGAGGCGGTGCCGGAGATTGTCGACGAGGAACGCGAGCTCTACGAGTCGAGCCTCGAGCAGCTGGCGCTGCAGCAGCAGATCGCGCGCGAACAGCTCACCCAGCGCCGGGAGGAGCTGTCCGAAGTCACTGCCCGGGAGCGGCAGATGGCGCGCTCCCTGGCCCTGTCCCGGCAGGAGCTGGACGTGACGCGGCCCATGGTCGCCTCCGGCGCCGTGTCCGAGGTGGAGATCCTCCGCCTGGAGCGCGAGGTGAACCAGCTGGCCGGCGAACGCGACCAGGCCCGCGCCCAGAAAAAACGGCTGCAATCCGCCATCGCGGAGGCCGAACGCAAGGTCGAGGAGGTCACGGTGGAATTCCTCAACCTCGCCCGGGAGGACCTCACCGAGACCCTGAGCCGGATCAACGCCCTCGAGGAAACCCGCACCGGGCTATCGGACCGCGTGGACCAGACCGATGTACGCTCACCGGTCGACGGCACCATCAAGCAGCTCTACTACAACACCATCGGCGGCGTGGTCATGCCGGGCAAGGAGATCGTCGAGATCGTGCCGCTGGACGACACCCTGCTGGTGGAGGTGCGCATCCGGCCCCGGGACATCGCCTTCCTGGTACCCGGGCAGGAGGCGCTGGTGAAGTTCTCGGCCTACGACTTCATCGTGTACGGCGGCCTCGACGGCGTGGTCGAGTACATCGGCGCCGACACGGTGCTGGACGAGGACGGCAACCCCTTCTACAAGGTCAATGTGCGCACGCAGGAAGCAAGCCTCGGTGAGGACAAGCCCATCATCCCGGGCATGACCGCGGAGGTGGACATCCTCACCGGCAAGAAAACGGTGCTGGCCTACCTCATGAAGCCCGTGCTGCGCGCCAAGCAGTATGCGCTCTCCGAGCGCTGAGCCACGATCATGGAACAGATCTTCCTCTCTGACGGCAACTCCCTCGCAACCCGCTGGCGGGAGGCCTTCCCGCACGCGCAGCAGGTGGCCCCGCGCGCGGCCGCCGGCGTGGCCGGGGCCGGCGATGCGCTGCTCTGGCTGGACGGCAGCCGGATCGCCAGCCGCGAAGCGCTGGAGCGGGAGCTGCGCCGGGCGCTGCAGGTGTCCCCCCGCATTGTGGTGATGCGGCCCGCCCCGGCCGAGAGCGAGGCTTTCGCGCTGCTCTCCCTGGGGGCCAGCGGCTACTGCCACGTGGCGGCCAGCCCCCGACAGCTGCAGGAAATCGCCGGCGTGGTCGAGGAGGGCGGTGTCTGGATGCCCCCGGAGCTGCTGCGGCGTCTGGTGGGCCTGTCGCGCCGCGTCGTCACCCCGGGCGCCCGCGATGCCGCCGGCGTCAGCAGCCTGACGGAAAGGGAGTTCGCCGTCGCCAGCCTGGTGGGTGGCGGCGCCAGCAACCGGGAGATCGCCGAGCGCCTGGCGGTGTCCGAGCGCACCGTAAAGGCCCACCTTTCCGCGATCTTCCACAAGATGAAGGTGCGCGACCGGGTGCAGCTCGCCCTCGCCATGAACGACATCCCCGTCTCCAGCAAGCCCTGAGCCCGGGGCCGGGCGCCCGGCCGCAGCCTCACCCTGACCCAGCCAAGGGCAAGACTGTGAGCAACCTCACAGTTCCGGCCCACGACAACGCAGATCTGCCCAAAGGTACGATGCCGGCCAGTGGCCTAGGAACCATCCTGCACGCAGGGAAAAGTGGGGCGTGCCGAAATGCGCGCCTTCGCGCGTCTTGCGCATCGCACTTATTGCGCTTATTGCGCTTATTGAAAGAACGAGGATTCGCACTATGGCCGAGGCCGTCATTGCCACCATCGCCGCCATCGAAGGCACCGCCTATGCCCGCAACGCCGAGGGTGAGCTGCGTGAACTCCAGGTCGGCGACGAACTGCGCCAGGGTGAGACCCTGGTCACCCCCGAGGGCAGCCAGGTCACGCTCGAGGGTATCGAGGGTGAGGGTGAAGCCATGGTGGTCGCGCAGGTCGAGGAACTTGCGATCAGCGCCGACATGATCGCCCAGCTCGCCGCCGACGCCGACGAGGCCGCGATCCGCGACGAGACCCTGGATGAGGTGATCGCCGCCCTCGAGGGCGACGGCGACCTCTCCGAGATCCTCGAGGCACCGGCCGCCGGCGCGGGCGCCGACGGCACCAACGCCGGCTCCAGCTTCATCCGGCTCGGCCGGATCGTCGAGGAAACCCCGGAGTTCTCCGGCCTGCGGGACACATCCGGGACGGAGGAGAACCTGTTCGTCGAGCAGGCCGAGCCGATCATCGGCGGCGAGGCCGAGCCAGACGCCGACGAAACACCGCAGGGCACGCCGGTCACCGTGCAGGTGGTCACCAATGACAATTTCCCCGACGGCGCGCAGATCATCGCCGTCAGCGACCCCGACAACGGCAGCGCCACCTTCAACGCCGAGGATGGCACCGTCACCTTCACACCCGACGAGGACTTTACCGGCGAGGAGATCTTCACCTACACCGTGAGAACGCCGGACGGCAATGTAACGGATCAAACCAACGTCACTATCGACGTCATTCCGGAGTCCCAGCCGGAGCCCGAACCTGAACCCGAGCCGGAACCCGAACCTGAGCCGGAGCCGGAACCCGAGCCGGAACCCGAGCCGGAACCCGAGCCGGAACCCGAGCCGGAACCCGAGCCGG
>CAYFVG010000124.1:0-8358 GCA_964346365.1 uncultured Alteromonadaceae bacterium | reverse complement strand
GCCGCAGGGGCGTCGGGCTCCTCGTCCAGGGCACCCACGTCCACGACTTGCAGCGGCTCGCCCTCGTCGTCCTGGAGCTGCTGGTCGTAGGCCGCCTGCAAGCCCGTCAGCTCCTCGCCTTCCTCCACCGGGCCGTAGTCGATGAGGCTCGGGTACAGCGGCGAGAACAGCGCCGCGACGATCCCGATCGTGGAGAATACGGAAAAGGCATCGGTATAGCCGACCTGCCGCACCAGCACGCCCACCAGCGGCGAACCGGCGGCCTGGCCGAGGGCGACGGCCATGAAGGGGAGCACCGGTCCCAGGGACAACCTCCCCGGCAGCAACCGGATCCCCGTCATCAGGTAGAGCCCCGTCAGACTCATGTAGGCGAGGCCGAAGACCATGGCGGAGAACGCGGCCAGCAGCAGCTGCCCCGGGCTTGCGGCGAGCAGGGAAAGGCTGGCAGCCAGCATCATCAGCATGAGTGCCTGCGTGATCGCGGGATTGTTGCGATCGGCAAGATCCGCGGCAACGGCGCCGCCGAGACCAGCGAGCCCAACGGCCAGCCACAACCCCCCGGCGGCCGCCGGAGAGAGCGCGTCCGTCGATATCACGAGATCCGGCGCGAAGACCCAGTAGGCCGCCGACACGAAGCCCATCACGAAAGCGAACAGCGATAGCCGCAACAGGCGCCACCACTGCAAGGCGGTGACCCGCGGCGGCGGCGCGGCGTCGGCAGGGGTGATCCGCGAGACGGCGGGCAGAAAGAGACTCGATGCAAACACGCCCAGGGCGGCCACGAAGGCGAAGACCTTGTACGCCCAGCGCCAGTCGCCGGCGAGGACAAGGGCGGCGGGCACCGCCACCATGACCCCGATGCTGGTGCCCGCGTTCATCACCGAGCTGGTCCGGCCGTGCATCGACCGATCCACCATCGCCTGCATCCCGGCGGTGAGCGCCGGCATCATCAGCCCGGTGCAGATGCCACAGGCAACCACCCCGGCACCGAGCGTGAAGCCATCGGCGGCCCGGCTGATCAACGCCAGCCCACCGACGCCGAAGGCGCCGCTGAGCATGGCGGCGATGCGCGCACCGAGGCGGTCCGCCGCCAGCGGCGCGACCAGCGCTGCCAGCACAAAGCTGACCAGGGGAAGCGCGCCGATGACACCGACCACATCGGCCGCGAGCGCCAGGTCGTCGCGGATCGGCGGCACAAACAGGCCGAAGGCGAAGCGCGCGAGACCATAGCTGATGGCGACCAGGGCCGCGCCGAAGAGGGCGTAGCCGGTGCTGGAAAGTTGCTTCATGGTGACGTCGAAGCCCCCCGGGGCCGGTCAGCGCGAACAACACCCCGGGCGCGACTCGTTACGTGCTGCTTGCATCGGCGTTCCCTTCGCTCGCCCGTTCCTCAGCCGGCATGCCGATTTGCTCATCCAGCTTCACGATCAATTGCTGAAATAAACCCGCCATTTCAATCGCTCGCTCAAGCGTCGGGCACAGACAGTGGAGATCGTAGCCGCAGCTGACATTGACGCGATACCAGGGTACGCCGTCGCGGATTTCACCGATAATGGCAATTTCTGACGAGGCCGCCGGCCTCCACGCCTGATGATCCACCCAGAGCCCGCCGGTCCTGATCGCTTCCGCGATTTCGTCGCCGGTTGCGCTCAAACTCCCTTCTTTCATCAGGTTAAGAAGGTACTTTTCTCCCGACATATCCACCTCCGCAACCACCTGGCGACCGGGGCGCAGACTCAGACCGCCGGACACAACTAGTGTCGGCAGCGCCGGCGCCCTGGGTCTACTGCACCTGCGCCTCTTCCAGGTAGCGGAAGAAGTCGGAGTCGGCTTGCAACATGAGTGTGCTGTTATCGCCCAAAGCGCGGTAGCTTTCCAGCGTGCGGAAAAACGCATAGAACTCCGGGTCGGCGCCGAACGCCTTGCCGTAGATCCGGGTCGCCTCCGCATCGGCCTCGCCGCGGATCTTCTCGGCGTCGCGCGCCGCCTCGGAGCGGATACGCCGGAGATCGCGTTCCATATTGCCGAGAATTTCCTGGCTGCGACCCCGACCCTCGGAACGGAAACGTTCGGCAATGGACTGGCGCTCGGCAATCATGCGGCTCTCCACCTGACGCCGCACGGATTCAATGTAGTTGACGCGTTTGATGCGCACATCGTCCAGCTCGATACCCAGGGCGGGCATGGAATCCCTGGCCCGTTCCAGGATACCGGCTTCAAGCAGTTCACGACCCAGCTTGGGCTGCTTCTGCAGATTGACGTCACTGCGTTCGGCGAGCGCGGGATCATCCAGCTCGTCGACATCGACCTCCCAGTCCTTCGAGCGAACGATCTCTTCGAGCTCGGTGGAGGAGACCATGTCGCGCACCACCGAGTCGACGATGTCATCGAGGCGGGTGCGTGCGCCGGCTTCATCGCGGACGCTGGTCAGGAACAGCAGCGGATCCGTAATCCGCCAGCGCGCTGTGGTGTCCACGAGAATGAATTCGCGGCCCAGGGTGGGGATCTGCGTGACGTCGCCATCCCATACCAGCAGGCGCTTGTCGAAATAGCGCACGTTCTGCCAGGGCAGCTTGAACTTCAGCCCCGGCTCGTTGATCACACCGCCGATCGGTTCCCCGAACTGGACCACGATGGCCTGTTCCGCCTCATCCACGGTGTAGAGAGTCACGTAGCCGACCAGGACGGCCAGCGCGGCGACGATCGCCAGCAATGTGGTTTTCATTGGTCACCTCCGGCGGCCCGCGCGCCCTGCCGGTTGACATCGAGCAGGGGTAGCGGCCCCACCTGCCCCTCCTGCACGACCAGTAGCTGGCCGAGCCGGGGCAGCACTTCGTTCAGGGTTTCCAGGTACAGGCGTGAGCGCGTAACCGTGGGTGCCTGCTGGTATTCGCGCAGAACGGCACTGAAACGGATGCTCTCGCCGTCGGCCCGGTTGACCCGCTCCGTGGCGTAACCCTCGGCTTCGGCCACGGTGCGCAGGGCGGCGCCCTCGGCGTTGGGGATCTCCTGGTTAACGCGTTTCTGCGCTTCGTTGATCATCCGCTCCCGCTCCTGGCGCGCTTCATTGACTTCGTTGAAGGCCGGCTGCACAGCCGGGGGCGGCACCACGTCCTGCATCTCGACGGTGCTGATACGAATACCGGCATCGTAGCGGTCGAGGATTTCCTGGATCTCCTCACCGGCCTTCTGCTGAATCTCCACGCGACCGATGGTCAGTACCTCGGAGCCCAGCATGTTGCCGACGATACGGCGCATGACAGACTCGGAAATATCCCGCAGCGTCCGCGTGGGCTCGCGCATCTCGTAGAGAAACTTGATGGGGTCATCAATGCGATACTGGACCACCCACTCGACATCGATCATGTTGAGATCGCCGGTGAGCATCAGGGACTCGTCCTCGAACTGGGCATCGCTGTAGGTCGAGCGCTCGCCCTGCCGGGTATCCCGGGTGCGAAAGCCGAATTCCTGCTTGAGCACGCGCTCGGTGGCCACCCACTGGATCTGGTCGATGCCGAAGGGCAGCCGGAAGTGCAGCCCCGGGTCGGTAATGCCCTTGACGGAGCCGAAGCGTTTCACCACGGCCCGCTCCTCGGGCTGCACGGTGTAGAAACACGTCAGCGCGCCCCAGGCCAGCAGCACAAGGACGATAATGCCGACAACGGCGCCCCCGGTGCGGCCGCCCGGTGACCCGCCCCCGGCGAACTTTTTTATCAGTTCGAACAGGTCGGGGGGGCCCGAAGGACCTCGACCGTTGCCTCCTGCAGCTTGGATCATTCACGCTCTCCCAATCATCGACTAATCAGTCTACGCGCCACTGGCCTGTTTGTACGCAAATCGGGTAAAAACGACTGCTTTTCGTGCGAGATGCCCAATTCGTGCGAAATGCCCAGCGCCCCGGGGCCAGCGAGCTTTCCCGCCCCCTGGCATCCTCCGCGTTCCATGGATGGCTCCTGTGGTTTGCCCCCTTTCGTTGGCTTCTGTGCGATGGCCTCCACGGACGGATATCGGATGTCGCGCGGACAGGCTGCCCGCTGTCAGCGTTCGCGACCAGCGATCACGCCTGCCCTGGGCCGCCTCTCAAGATCACGGCGACAACCTCCAGCAACCAATAACCTGAACAAGACCTGAACACAGAAAGGCTGGAGCCGGGGTCGGTCACTCGATGCTTGCCGATTCCCATCCGCTCCCAGGGGGTCATTGACCGCGCAAAGCCTGCCTCATACCGGCCCCTCGACTGAGCGGTCCAATCCGCATCGAGGCGCAGCTGAGCAAATATACCCACGGAATGTGTAAGTTTAAGTTGACACTTTTTAGTGTTAGCGTCGCTTTCGTCGTCGTCACCCGTTGTCTGGAGCCCTTAATGTCCACAAAACTTGACACCAAAAACACTGCGGCTGCCGCTGGCACTGGCCTCAAAGCCATCCCGGCCTGTCTAGCCATGGCCATCGGCGCGGGGGATGCGCTTGCCCAGGCAGGCGGACCCGGCGCCGCGGGGGGAACGTCCGGGCGCGCAGTCACCATCGAAGAAGTGATCGTCTATGCGCGCCGGCGGGAAGAGAACTCGCAGCGTGTTCCCCTCGCCCTGGACGTCCTGAACGCCGACGTCTTTTTCAAGCGCGGCCTCTACGGCCTGAGCGAGGTAACAAAACAAAGCGCGAGCGTTTTCCTCGAGCAGGGCTCGGTGCCGCAGGATTTGAACCTGACCATCCGCGGCATGACACCGACGCGGGGTCGCCCGAACATGGCGATACTGCTGGATGGCATCGATATCACCACCGAGGCGATGATTACCTCCGGGGGATCACTGCTCATCGACCCCATGCTGTTCGATATCCAGCAGATCGAAGTCGTCAAGGGCACCCAGCACGCTCTCTACGGACGCTCGGCCTTCGCCGGCGCCATCAACTACCAGACGCGCGCACCGGGCAACGAGTTTGCCGCCGCGCTGGAAACGGACATCGGTGAGTATGGCCAACGCATGCTGCGCGGGCGCATCTCGGGCCCGCTTGTCGAAGACACACTGGCTGCCGGCCTGAGCGCCGCGAGCTGGAACCACGACGGCTTCTATGACAATCCGATCACCGGCGGCGAACTCGGCGATCGCAGTGGCAACAGCTTCGCGGGCACCCTTCGGTGGATGCCGGGCGAACGGTGGACCGTGCAGGCACGGGTGGCGGTTGAAGACTCCGAGTTTGGCATCCAGGCGCAGGCACACCCCGAACCCAACGCCTCCTTTCCCATGCCGACGAGCGCCCTCGGGCCGGTGATCAACCCGGCCGTCACCAGCATCCGGGGCATACGTGGCGCCCCCCCCGACGTCAGCGAACTGCAGATCGGCAACAGCGGCAATCCGCGCACGCCGGGGCAGGATTATCCGGGCAGCAACCAGGAAGTCCTGCGCGCCACCCTGAACGTCACGCGAATGTTCGACCGCCTGGGCGCCCTGGGGCCGGCGCAGTTCACCTCGCTCACGCACCTGGCCTCCGCCGAGAGCTTCCAGTATCAGGACTTCAACGCCTACGGTGGCGCAGACAGAAACCCGGCCTTCGGCGAAATCTGGATCGAGAACGACACAGAACTTTTCAGCCAGGAAATTCGGCTGCAATCCGCCGGTCAGGGGCCCCTCACGTGGACGGTCGGCGCGGAGTACTGGGAAGAGCAGCGCGATGTCCTCAATGGCGGCGTGACCTGCCTGACTTACGCGCCACCCTTTATCCCGGCTGCAAGCGCCCCGGCCTGCGGACCCATCGTTGCCGCAGTGGGCACGAGCCTGCCCCGCAACCCGGATCTCTGGACCCGCGATATCGAACACTGGTCCGCGTTCGGGCTCGTCTCCTGGGAAATCGACGACAGCTGGAACATCGCTGTGGAAGCAAGATACGTGAACGAGGATCTCGTCGCCGGCGGCCCGGACCTGGATAACTCCATCGTTTCGCCGCTGCCCTTCCTCGGCGGTGCCAGCTCGCCGGCGCCTGCCGGACTCGTGACGGCAACGCAGAGCGACAGCTACTTAGCGCCAAAAGCGACCTTGCAGTACACCCACAACGACCGGATGATGGGGTACTTTTCCCTCGCCGAAGGCATCAAGCCCGCGGGAATCGGTTCCGTCAATGGCGGCGGCGGCACCTTCTTTCCGGAACAGCTGCGCTTCGACCAGGAGCGGGTTCTGATTTATGAACTCGGCGCCAAGGCCGATCTTTTCGACCGGCGCATGCGCGTGAACAGCGCCCTGTTCTTTCAGGACTTCACCGACAAGCAGGTCACCAGCCAGATCGTGGATGACAATGGGCTGCTGCAGTCGCGGATACGCAATGCCGATGCAGAGATTTATGGAGCCGAGCTGGATCTTACCTGGTATGCCAGCGACGCCCTGCGCCTGCAGGCCGCCTACACCTTCCTCGAGTCGGAGTACACTGACTTTACCCAGCTGACCGGCAGCCCCGGCGTCATCGCCTACTCCGGCGGTTGCGAGCTGCTTACCACGCCTGCGGATCAGTCCATCTGCCGCGTCGACTTCAGCGGCAATGAGATCGAGCGCGCACCGCGGCATTCCCTTGTCGGCATCGCCCGCTATAGCGCGGACCTCACCGCGGGCATCAACTGGTTCGTGGAAATGCAGACAACCTTTCGTGACGAGCGGTTCTCCAATCCGAACAACCAGCTGCAATTCGACAGCTACTGGCTGTCCGACCTGCGTATCGGCCTCAACAGCGGCAACTGGCAGGTAATCGCCTATGTAAACAACCTGTTCGATGACGATACGATTCAGGACGGTTTCAATACCGGCGGCGACCTCCGCAACTTTTCCCTCGCGGGCGCAACCTTTGTGCTACCGGACAGCGCGCAGTTCTACTTGCCGCCACGCCGGGCCGCAGGCATTCGCGCGTCCTACAACTTCGGGCAGTGACCGGTGAATGAACCGTAGGCACGGGGTCCGCGGGCGGCAACGATGGAGTGGCAGTCATGAGCACGGCAACGCTTACTGACCGGGCACAGGAACCGACGACCTTTCCGAAGGAGAAGGAGCGGGCGCCTCTCGCATCGACTGGCCGCCTTCGCGGCGCTGTTGTCGGGGCGATGGCCCTCTGGCTGGTGCTCGCCGGCATTGCGCTTGCGAATACCACCCTGGCGCTACAGCATGCCTGGGTGGGCATTCCGTCCTGGCAGGACACCTGCGTCTCGCTGGCCCTCGCGGCGCTGGGGGTGGCATTGATCTGGCGGGGGCTCAAAGCCGTCGATCCGGCAGCAAGCGTGTTCGGCTATGCCGGTGGATCTCTCTTGTGGATGGGGTTCTTCGAATGGACCTGGCTTAACTTCTCGCTCTGGCTTGGCGTCGACCCACTGGTGATTGACGGGCAAGCTGTCCTGCCACCCTCCCTGCTACTGATTCAGGCCAGCGCGTTCATCTTCCTGCCCCTGGTTATCCTTACCCTGGCCAATCAGCACACGCGCTGCCGCATGATGCTCTGGCTCCGGCGCAGACTCCGCCTGCAGGCACCCGCGCGTTCCGGGGCGCGAGCGGAGCACCACGCGGCACGGGTGAGTGCATCGGAAACGGTGTTTGTCATCTGGTTTGTGTATCTTTTGAATATCGCCCTTTACGATCCGCGCCTGCTGGGACGCAGCCCCGAGATCTTCACCGGCTCCCTGTTAATCATTGCTCTATGGGCATGCGTGCTGCTGGCCAGACTGCTGCGCATCCATCAACCCGGCCCGGCGATCCGCTACGCCATACCCACCGCCTACCTGTTGTCCATCCCGGTTGACGGCGTCACCCAGACCGGCTGGTTTCCCGCATTCTGGATACAGCCACTCGAGTACCCGGTAAGCGTCACCGTTGTCGTGGGCGTGTTTGCCGTATGCACCTGGGGGCTGTGCCGGCGCTCAGGCGGCCTGAAGGCGGAAAATCACCCGGAGGGCTGACGCTGGCGTTTAAGACTGGTGCCTTTACTTCCTTGGGAGTAGATCAATCGGCCTTTGAGGCCTCTCGGTATCAGGCCGGGAAGGATGAACAGACGCGCTATTGAACGCTCTCAACGTTGACGGAGAAATGATACGCATAACCGTGTGTACAGGGCCTGCTTCGGGGCGTTTGCAACCGCGACGCCGGGAGAGGTTCCGCCTCTGGCTGCTAAGGTCTGAACGTAGCGCCGCTTTAGCGGCGTCCGGTGAGGGCCCCGAAGGGCCGGAACGAACTTGAGCGACTTGTTATGCGGCTATGCCTTCTACTTGCAAATGGCTTATGTCAGTTCTCAAACTAGCGTGCTCAAAGGTAATCGCGCAAACATTGCCGTCTGTGTCCACATCAAGGAGAGTGTTCTCGTCTAGATCCCGGGTTTCAAAAATCTCTCCGCC
>CAYFVG010000123.1:0-8456 GCA_964346365.1 uncultured Alteromonadaceae bacterium | reverse complement strand
CCTCGCTGAATACCGATATCGGCATCCGCTGGCGCAGTGAACGGCTGCAGTTCAAGGCGAACATCTATCGCAACGCCATCCAAGACTACATCTTTCTGGGTGGCACCGGGGAAACCAACGCTGGCGGATTGCCCATCTTGCAGGCGGATCAAAGCGACGCGCGTCTTATCGGCGCTGACGTGACGGTGCGGGCCCAGCTTACCGATCAACTGTCGATTCGAGCGACCGGCGAGACCGTCGACGGCGAATTCGACGAGGCTGTCAATGGCGAGGATGAGCTGCCCCTCATGCCTGCCGACCGACTGGCGCTCGAGGCCCGCTACGCCGTCGGGCGGGTCGGTTTCATCGACGATCTAAACCTCACCGCAGGCTTGCGCTATGTAAACGACAAGGAGTCGGCTGGATTGATCGAGCCTTTCAGCCAGTTTGACAGGCTCCCGTTTGGCACGGCCTCGACTGACGACTACACGGTGTTCGACCTGGGTATGGGCTTCGATGTCGAATACTCACCCGGACAGCTTATCGAGTTCGACATCGGTGTCGAAAACCTGACGGATGAGTCCTATCGCGACTTTCTCGATACCTACAAAGGCTATGCCCTGAGCCCCGGCCGCAATGTATGGGTCAAGACGAGCCTGCCTTTCTAGTTCAACCGGGACATGTTGGTGCCAGCCGCATTGCCGCTGGCGCCTTGGTCTTGATGAGACCCCCAAAGATCCTCTCTCGTGAGACGCGGAAAGTTGTCTCAAAGAGTCCCAGGGTATTTCGGAAGCCGCTAAATACTCACGGTATTTCAATCTTATGCAGTCGAGATCGTATTCTTTCTAGACGGTAGGAAGTGGTAGATCTCTGGATTTGTCGCGGCCGGAATTTAAGCAGTAAGTGAGAGCAAGGCCCGAAAATCCTGGGGGGTATTTCCTAGGTGATTAGATTTAAGCGGCCAGAGGCCGCATAAATCCAAAACTGGTGGCGGTGGGCCAGGGATTCGAACCCCGGGAGCCTTTCGGCTCAACGGTTTTCAAGACCGCCGCTTTCGACCACTCAGCCAGCCCACCGTGAAACTCGATTATACGGCCCTGCCGGCGGCTCACAACCGCCGGCGAGGCTCTGTCATCAGGCCCGCTGGCCGGCAGCACCCTCCTTGCCGCGGGGGCCGCGGGGGTCGTTGCTGGCCCGCGGCACGTTGCGTGCCGGGGGCGCCACTGCCGGGGCCTGGGTGTCGCTGAACAGCGCCTTATGGGCCGTCTCGATAGAGACTCCGGTGACCGGCGCCGGGGCGACGCGCGGGTCGTTCAGCACGCGGCCTTCGCTCGTCACAGCCGGTGCCGGGCTCGCCGCTCGTTCGTTGGCGGCGGCCTGGCTGCGCACGGGGTCCGCCGGACGCAGGTGATCGGCTTCCGGTGGCTGTTCTTCTGCCTCCGCGTCTGCCTTTGCATCGGCTTCCTCTGCGTCTGCATCCGCCGTCGCCCCGGTGCTGTCCTCCGCCCCGGATGCTTGCGGCGCCGGTGTTGCTTCTGCCGTTACGGCCGGGGCAACCTCAGCGGCGCCTCCCGCGTCTGCCCGGGGCGCTTCCTCCGGCTCCGTCCTTTTCTCCTCAGTGACAGCCTCCTCAGTGACAGCCTCTGCGGCCGTGGCGTCGGGCGCGTCCGCAACCGTGTTGTCCGGTGCCTCGGTCGCCGCACCGGGCGTGTTTCCACCCCCGGCGGCCGCCGGGGCGTCGATTGCTGCGTCGGGCGGCGCGGCGGCGCCGACCTTGTCGGCGATGGCCCTGGGCAGTTCGACGTTGGCGCCGTCACCGCCGGTGACGTTCTCGGGCAGGTCGAGGGCTTCCGTGTCGCGGCGGCGGCGCTGGGGACGGGCGCGCTTCATGTCGCTGGGGCGGCGGCGCAGGCCGGTATCGTCCTGATCGCTGTCCTGGGCTTCGAGGGAATCGTCTTCGTCCGGATTGTAGACTGCCTCGTCCCGGTTGTAGTCCGCTTCGTCCTGGTCCGAGCGGTTATCGGCCTGACTGTTGGCAGCGGCGTCGCTGTCGCGCCGCGGCTTGCGGCGGCGCCGGCGGCGGCTGCTGCCCGACTTCTTTTCACCGGGAGGCTGCCCGGATGTGGCGCTGTCATCACCGCGACTGTCCCGCAATTGTGTCGCTTCGCTGGCGGTATCAGCGGCTTCCTTCGGCGGATCTTTCGGTGACTCTTTCGGCGCATCCTTCGGCGCATCTTTCGCGACATCCGTCGGGCTGCTCTCCCGCGGTTTGCGCGGCTTTCGCCGCCGTCGGTTCGAGCTCTCGCGTCGCTCTTCATCCTGCTCCCTGCCGTCCTCCCGGGGCTTGCGGGCTTTCGGCGGCGGCTCGGGCGCAGCGGCGGGTTCCGGTGGAGCGACCGGCTCGGCAGGACCGAAGAGGGTCACGGCCAGGCGGCGGAACAGGCCTTCCCGGGGCGCTGCCGTGTCGGCTGCCACCTGCGGGGCGGGTGTCGCAGGGGCCGCGGGCTCAGCCGGCGCCGCAGCCGCCGGCGCGGGTGCCTCGGCCGCGACGGCCTCCCGGCTGACCGGCGCCGGTTGCGTCGGGCGGGGCGCCCCGACGACGGCCTTCGGCGGGGGCGGCACGGCGTCGTGAGTGTCGCTGATCTGTTCCGCCTCCGGCACTTCCACGTCGACCTTGTAGCTGGTCTCGTGATCGCCGTTCACCTCGTCGTCGCGGAGTCGCTGCACGTCGAAGTGCGGCGTTTCCAGGTTCGGGTTGGGCACCACGAGCACGCGGGCCCGGGTGACGTGCTCGATCTCCGTCAGGGTGTTGCGTTTCTCGTTGAGCAGGTAGGCGGCCACGTCCACGGGGACGATGGCGCGCACCTCGGCGCTGCGGTCCTTGATGGCCTCTTCCTCCATGAGGCGGAGAATGGACAGTGCCAGGGACTTGGTGTCGCGAATGGTGCCCTGGCCGTTGCAGCGCGGACACACGATGGCGCTGGTCTCGCCCAGGGAGGGGCGCAGGCGCTGGCGGGACATCTCCAGCAGGCCGAAGCGCGAGATGCGGCCGACCTGCACCCGCGCGCGGTCGATGGCGAGCGCGTCGCGCACGCGGTTCTCAACCTGGCGCTGGTTGCGTGAGGCGGACATGTCGATGAAGTCGATGACGATCAGGCCGCCCATGTCGCGCAGGCGCAGCTGGCGGGCGATTTCGTCGGCAGCCTCGAGGTTGGTCTGCAGCGCCGTGTCCTCGATGTTGGAGCCCTTGGTAGCCCGGGCCGAGTTGATGTCGATGGATACCAGCGCTTCCGTCGGATCGATCACGACAGAGCCGCCGGAGGGCAGGCGCACTTCGCGCTGGAAGGCGGTCTCGATCTGACTCTCGATCTGGAAGCGGTTGAAGAGGGGGGTACTGTCCTCGTAGAGCTTGATGCGGTTCAGGTACTTCGGCATGACCATGCCGACAAAGTCCGTGGCTTCCCGATAGGCGTCCGGGGCGTCGATGAGCACCTGGTCGACGTCGTCCCGGAGGTAGTCGCGGACGGCGCGGATGATGACGTTGCTCTCCTGATAGAGCAGCACCGGCTTGGCGTTTTCCCCGCCGGCGGTGCTGATCGATTCCCAGAGCTGGAGCAGGTAGGAAAGGTCCCACTGGAGCTCTTCCGCGCTGCGGCCGACGCCGGCGGTGCGGACGATAACACCCATACCATCGGGAATCTCGAGGACGCTCAAGGCGTCTCGCAGCTCGGCCCGGTCGTCGCCCTCGATCCGCCGGGAGATGCCGCCGGCGCGGGGGTTGTTGGGCATAAGGACCATGTAGCGGCCCGCGAGGCTGATAAAGGTTGTCAGGGCCGCGCCCTTGGTACCGCGCTCTTCCTTGTCCACCTGGACGATGACCTTGGTGCCTTCCTTGACGACCTCCTTGATCCGGGTTTTGCCCTCGACATCGGAGGACTTGCGGTAGAAATACTCGCGGGCGATTTCCTTGAGGGGCAGGAAGCCGTGGCGCTCAGCGCCGAAATCGACGAAAGCCGCTTCCAGGCTGGGCTCCACGCGGGTGATCTTGCCTACATAGATGTTGGATTTTTTTTGCAGGCGAGTGCGGTTCTCGATATCGAGATCGTACAGGCGCTGTCCGTCGACGAGGGCGACACGCAGTTCTTCCGGCTGCGTGGCGTTGATAAGCATTTTCTTCATGCTGCGACTCACCTTGTGTAAGGTTCGCCGGAAGTAGACCTGTGCGGGGCCCCGCGCCCTTAAACTGAGCGCTTGGCCCTTCGTTTACCCGGGCATGGCACTGATGCACATCGTTGGGGAACTCCTGCTCGCACAAAAAAATGAGGCGCACCGGCGAAGCGGCGCACCGCCAGCCGGGGACCACCAGCCGGTGGCCTGACCCGGCAGCCTGTGGCGCCGGGCGATGCTGTCCTGTCTGCTTTCCGGTTGACCTTGCTGTGTCGGTTCCTTCCCGGAGGCGGGAGGCCGGCTTCATTGCCGGGGTGGCGTTGCGCGCGGCTCTGGCGGGGCTCTGGCTGCACTGCAGGCCAGAGGCGTCGCCGGCTCTTGGTCTCGCGCCGCTACCCGTGCCTCCTGCACCGGGTCCTGGCGTGCGTCGGCTGTTACTACCGGACCGTGGCGGGTTCCGGCGGCGCCGATTTGCCAGCCCGGCACAGGGTGACTACAGTGGCCGGGCTTCGCACTAGGCGGAGCATAACAACTAATCCTACGGTACTCAAATATAAGAGGCGAGATGGCTGAGCAGGGCACCGCTGACCAGTCGGAGGGCGGCGGCGAGCGTGGGCGGGTGCGCTTTCTCACGGTTACGGGCCGCAGCGATGGCCAGCGCCTCGACAACTTCCTGCTCCGGGAATTCCCCGGTGTCCCGAAGACCCGTCTCTACCGGGCGATGCGTAAGGGTGAAATCCGCGTCAATAAGGGACGGGCCAGGCCGGGCCAGCGTCTGGCCGAGGGGGATAGCGTGCGTCTGCCGCCGCTGCATCAGAGCGTGCGGCGCCAGCCGCCGCCGGTGCCCTGGCACTGGGCGGACCGGCTCGCCCGGCGGGTGGTCTGTGAGGACGAGGGCCTGCTGGTGATCAACAAGCCCGCCGGGCTGGCCGTGCACGGTGGCAGCGGTGTGGATCTCGGGCTTATCGAGTGCCTGCGCCAGGTGCGCCCGGCGGATCGGGAGCTGGAGCTGGTGCACCGCCTGGATCGCGACACCTCGGGCCTGATCCTGGTAGCCCGGCGGCCGCGGGTGCTGCGCGAGCTTCACGAGAAGCTGCGGGGGGAGGGCGTCGAGAAGGTTTACCTGGCCCTGGTGGCCGGTCGCTGGCCCCGGGGCCTGCAGGAGGTGGATGCACCCCTCGACAAGCGGGCGCGGGCGTCCGGCGAGCGGGTGGTGAAAGTCTCCCGGGAGGGACGGCGGTCTGTGACCCGGTTCCGGGTAGTCGAGCGGTTCCGCGATGCCACGCTTATCGAGGCACGGCCGCTTACCGGCCGCACGCACCAGATCCGTGTCCATGCGCTCCACGCCGGTCACCCGCTGCTGGGCGATGTGAAGTACCAGGGAAAACGGGAGGAGGTGCTTGCGGCCCGGGGCGGGCTGGCGCGGCTCTTCCTCCATGCCTGGCGGCTTCGCTTCACCCTCGACGACCCGCCCCGGGGCTACGAGCTCGAGGCGCCCCTCGACGATGACCTCAAAGCATTTCTTGAAAAACTTCGTAACTGATTGATAAATAATCAAAATATAACCGCTATAGACAGGTTTTTCCGCTCGCGGTTGTGCCGTGCTCCCCCGGGATGCATTGAACCCCTTGTAATCTAATGATTTTTTTGACAACGCGGGGGCCCGCCCCTATAGTGCGCGGCTATGTCGACTGGCCTCCTCCCGCGAATGCTGGATTTTCGCAGGGCGGCATCCCGGGGAGTGCGCGTGAGCGGAAGCCTGCAGCCCGGGGATCTCCCGCGCCTGGCACCACTGCTTGCGGGCGGCGGCGGCACGATCGAAGCGTCTTTCGCTTTCCATCGGGACGACGAGGGGCGTTTCCTTGCGAGCCTCGCGGTGGCTGCGGAGCTGCCGGTCGAGTGCCAGCGCTGCCTGGAAGCGGTCACCGAGACGCTCGCGCCCCGCAGCGAGCTGGCGGCGCTGTGGAGCGACGAACAGGCCCGGCACTTGCCGGCGTCCCTGGAGCCCGTGCTGGCCTTCGGGGATGAGGTCGATCTCTGGGAGCTCGTCGAGGAGGAGCTGGTGCTGGCCCTGCCGCCCTTTTCCTACCACGCCGATCCGGCCTGTATCGACAGGTTGGCGCCCGGCGAGGCCCAGCGGGAGCCGCGGGAGGCGGGACCCGGAAGAGACAATCCATTTGAGGTCCTGGCGCAGTTGAAGCGGGACCGGAACCCGGAAGAGCAGGACTCATCAGGAGAGTAAGTCACCATGGCAGTTCAGCAGAACAAGAAAACGCGTTCGCGCCGCGGCATGCGCCGCTCCCACGACGCCCTTGGCGGTAACACGCTGTCCGTCGATCCGGTGTCCGGCGAGACACACCGCCGTCACCACGTGACGGCTGACGGTTTCTACCGGGGCAAGAAGGTCGTAGAGACCCGCGGCGACGACTGATCCGAACCGTGTGGGCCGGCGACGGCGGGCCCGAAGCGCCCGCTACCGATGCAGGTGTCAGCTGCGCGTGTCAGGGGCGCCCCGATGACCGATAACAGTCTCGCGTTCGTGTTTCCCGGGCAGGGGTCGCAGCGGACCGGGATGCTCGGGGACGCCCATGCCCGTTTCTCCTGCGTGCGAGAGACCTTCAGCGAGGCGTCCGAGGCTTTGGGCTTTGATGTCTGGGGTCTCGTCAGAGGCGGCGACCAGGACGCGCTCAACCTGACGGCCACGACGCAACCCGTGCTGCTGACCTGCAGCGTGGCACTGTGGCGTGCCTGGGAAACGGTCGGCGGCGCGGCGCCGGCACTGCTGGCCGGTCACAGTCTCGGCGAGTTTTCCGCCCTGACCTGCGCCGGCAGCCTGGCCTTTGACGATGCCGTACGCCTCGTCCGGCTGCGCGGCGAGGCGATGCAGAGTGCCGTGCCCGTGGGCGAGGGTGCCATGGCCGCAGTCCTCGGTCTCGAGGATGCGGCGATTGAACGCCTCTGCACCGAGGTAACGGCGGCTGGCACCGGCATTGTGGAGGCCGTGAACTACAACGCGCCCGGCCAGGTCGTCATTGCCGGTGAAAGGGCAGCGCTCGACGCGGCGATCACCGCCCTTAAAAAAGCCGGCGCGCGCCGCGCCGTCCCGCTGCCCGTCAGCGCCCCGTTTCATACCACGCTGATGGCATCGGCCGGCGAGCGGTTGCGCGAGGCCCTTGCGGACCTGCCGCTGACGGCGCCGACGATTCCGGTGGTGCACAACGTCAACGCCGAGACGGCCCGCGACCCGGCCGTGATCCGTACGCTCCTCGTCAAGCAGATTTCGAGCCCCGTGCGCTGGACCGCCTGCGTGCGCGCCATGGTTGCGAAGGGTGTGCGCCGGATTGCCGAGTGCGGCCCGGGCCGGGCCCTCGGCGGCCTCAACCGGCGTATCGACCGGGAGCTGGAAAGCTGGTATCTGGAAGCGCCGACGGACCTCCAGGCACTGCAGGCGGCGGTCGCGGCCTGAGGGAGAAGACCATGAGTGGAAGCACCGTCAGTGACACTACCCGCCAGGAGAGTGAAGGGGAAAGCCGCGTCGCCCTGGTGACCGGTGCCAGCCGCGGCATCGGTCGCGCCATCGCCCACGCTCTGGGCGATGCCGGTCACCGCGTGGTCGGCACGGCGACCAGCGAAGCCGGCGCGGCCCGCATTGACGAGGACCTGGGTGAGCGCGGTGCGGGTCGTGTGCTGGACGTCGCCGATGCCGGTTCCGTCGACGAACTGGTCAAGGCCGTTGCTGAGGAGTCTGGCGCGCCGCTGATTCTGGTGAACAACGCCGGCATTACCCGCGACAACCTGCTCATGCGCATGAAGGCGGAGGAGTGGGACGCCGTCATCGATACCAACCTGGGCGCGCTATATCGTGTGAGCAAGGCCTGCGCCCGTGCCATGACCCGGGCGCGCTGGGGCCGCATTGTCAATATCACCTCTGTGGTCGGCGCCATGGGTAACGCCGGGCAGAGCAACTACGCTGCCAGCAAGGCGGGCGCCGGCGGCTTTACCCGCGCGCTCGCGCGCGAGCTGGGCGGTCGCAACATCACCGTGAACTGCGTCGCCCCGGGCTTCATCGATACGGACATGACCCGCGAGCTCAGCGACGACCAGCGTGCCGCCATGCTTGCGCAGATTCCGCTCGGCCGTCTCGGCGCCCCCGGGGAAGTCGCCGCACTGGTGGCTTTTCTGTGCTCCGAGCAGGCCGCCTACGTGACCGGTGAAACCCTGCACATCAACGGTGGCATGTACATGGCTTAGTGGGCCACTAGGTCCTATTACTGCCCCGGAAAAACTTGTAGACTTCGGGCTCTGAAGGG
>CAYFVG010000122.1:4078-8491 GCA_964346365.1 uncultured Alteromonadaceae bacterium | reverse complement strand
GAACCCACGTCATCAGCTTGGGAAGCTGAGGTTCTACCATTGAACTACACCCGCGGCGCTGGCGCAGCTTAGGCCAACTCCCCGCCGCCGTCAAAAAGGTGTTGCTCTGCTATCCTTCGGCCCGAGGGAACAGGGAGGGGTCATGCACAGCCAGGTCGCGGAAATACTGATCGACATCGAAGCGGAGCTGCGGAAGCTGCGGCTCTGGGAAGGAGAACCGCCACCCGACGAGGCCTTCGCATCCGCGGAACCGTTCTGCTTCGACACGCTCACGCTGCCGCAATGGCTCCAGTTCGTTTTCCTGCCGCGCATGCAGGCCCTGGTCGAGGCCGAGGCGGAGCTGCCCGACAACTGCGGCATTCGTCCCATGGCCGAGGAATACTTCCGCAATGCGCAGTTGCCGCTTCGGGAACTGCTGCTCGCCCTCGATCGCGTCGACAGGCTGCTGGGCGGCCCCGAGCACCCCTGAGTGCCGTCGTCAGACCCGCTCGACCACCGTGGTGATGCCCTGGCCGAGGCCGATGCACATGGTCGCTATGCCGAGGGTCAGATCCCGGTCCTGCATCACGTTGAGCAGGGAACCGGTGATCCGCGTGCCGGAGCAGCCGAAGGGGTGGCCGAGGGCGATGGCGCCGCCGTGGACGTTGACCTTTTCCTCCATGGCCTCGAGGAGGCCGAGGTCCTTGAGCACCGGCAGGGCCTGGGCCGCGAAGGCTTCATTCAGCTCGACCATGTCGATGTCGTCGACGCCCAGGCCGAGCTGTTGCAGCGCCTTCTTCGTGGAGGGCACGGGGCCATAGCCCATGATCGATGGGTCCACGCCGGCCACGGTCATGGCGCGGATGCGGGCGATGGGTTCGAGACCCAGCGCCTCCGCCTTCTCGGCGGAGAGTACCAGCAGAGCCGACGCACCGTCGGAGATCTGCGAGGAGGTGCCCGCGGTCACCGTGCCGCCCTGCGGGTTGAAGGCCGGCGGCAGTTGCGCCAGGCCCTCGAGGGTGGTCTCCGGCCGGATGGTCTCGTCCCGGGTCACGGAGACCAGCGCGCCCTGCTCGTCGTGGCCCTCGACGGGGATGATTTCCCGGTCGAACTTGCCATCCTCCGTCGCCCTGTGGGCGAGCTGATGTGAGCGCAGGCCGAGCTGGTCCTGGTCCTCGCGTTTGATGCCGTGCATGAGGCCGAGGTACTCGGCGGTCATGCCCATCATGCCCGCCGCCTTGGCGACGTTGAGGCCGAGGTTCGGGTTGATGTCCACGTCGTCCATCATCGGCAGGTGGCCGAGGTGCTCGACACCACCGACCAGATAGACGTCGCCAATGCCGGCCATGATGCTGGCCGCCGCCGTGTGCAGGGCGGACATGGAGGAGCCGCAGAGGCGGTTGACGGTCTGCGCCGGCACGGTGAACGGCAGCTGGGCCCGGAGCACGATGTTGCGCGCGAGGTTCATGCCCTGCTCGCCACGCTGCAGCACGCAGCCCCAGATGAGGTCGTCGATCTCCGCCGGGTCGAGCTGGTCGTTGCGGGCCAGCAGGCCCTTGATCACCGCTACCGACAGGTCGTCTGCGCGGACGTTGCGGAAGCAGCCGTTTTTTGACCGGCCCATGGCGCTGCGGGCGAAGTCGACGATGACGGCGTCTCTCGGGTTGGCTTTCACGGTCATTCTCCTTTACGCGAAGCGGCGCTCAGTAGTAGGTTTCGCCGGCGGCGAGTTTGGCTTTCATGCCCTCGGTCAGTTCGTAGCCCTTGCCGAGGGCGGCAAATTTCTCCGACTGCTGCGCCAGCCAGGGCAGGCCCACGGTGTCCAGCCAGCGGAAGACGCCGCCGCGGAAGGGCGGGAAGCCGATGCCGTAGATCAGGGCCATGTCTGCTTCCGCGGCGCTGCCGACGATGTTCTCTTCCAGGCAGCGGGCAAGCTCCGTGGCCATGGGCAGCATCATGCGGGCGATGATGTCGTCGCGCTCGAAATCGCGGCGCTCGCCGCAGACCGGGGCGATCAGTTCGTAGGCGGTATCCGATCCGGTCTTCTGTGGCTTGCCGCGTTTGTCGGGGATGTAGTCGTAGAAACCCTTGCCGTTTTTCTGGCCGAGGCGGTCGTTCTCGAACATCACTTCCGTGGCGGTCCTGAAGTCGAGCTGCATGCGGTCGGGAAAACCTTCGGCCATGACGCCGGCAGCGTGGACGCCTGTGTCGATGCCGACGACGTCGATGAGATAGGCGGGGCCCATGGGCCAGCCCCACTTTTCCATGACCTTGTCCACGGCCTGGAAGTCGGCGCCGTCGCGCAGGAGCTTGGAGAAGCCGTCGAAGTAGGGGAAGAGCACCCGGTTTACCAGGAAGCCGGGGCAGTCCTTCACCACCACGGCCTTCTTGCCCATGCGGTTGGCGTAGGCCACGGTGCGGGCGATGGCCGCATCAGAGGACTGCTCGCCGCGGATTACCTCTACCAGGGGCATGGCATGCACCGGGTTGAAGAAGTGCATGCCGCAGAAGTTCTGCGGCCGCTCCAGGGCCTCGGCGAGGTAGCTGATAGAGATCGTCGACGTGTTCGAGGCGAGGATCGTGTCCTCGGTGATCTGCTTTTCCGTCTCGGCGAGCACCGCGTGCTTCACCTTCGGGTTCTCTACCACCGCCTCGACCACGATATCGACCTGGTCAAAGCCGTCGTAGCTGAGCATGGGATCGATGCTGTTCAGCACCTCGCCCATCTTTTCGGGCGTCATGCGCCCCTTGGCGACACGCCGGGACAGCAGCTTGCCCGCCTCCGACAGACCGAGGTCGAGACCTGCCTGGGCGATATCCTTCATTTTGATGGGAATGCCTTTGTAGGCGGACTGGTAGGCGATGCCGCCGCCCATAATGCCGGCGCCGAGGACCGCGGCGCGCTCGATTGCCTTGTCCGCCTGCTTTTCCCAGCCCTTGGCCTGCTTGCCGAGGAACTGGTCGCCGAGGAAGATGCCGACCAGCGCGGCGGCCTGGGGGGTGGTGGCGAGTTCCGCGAAGCCGCGGGCTTCCACCGCCAGGGCATCCTCCAGGCCCAGGCCGCGGGCCTCCTCGATAACTTCCACTACCTTCATCGGTGCCGGGTAATTCTTGCCGGCCTGCTGTCCGACCAGGGCCTTCATGGTGAAGAAGGCCATCATGGCCTCCGTATCGTTCATGGGCAGGGGACTTTCCTTCGCGGCGCGGCGCGCGGCGTAGTCGAGCCTGCCGTCAGCGGCGTCGGCCAGCATCTGCAGGGCGGCACCCCGGAGCGTGTCCGCCGCAACGACCGCGTCTACGGCGCCAACCTTGAGGGCGCTGTCGGCGCGCTGCTCCGCGCCGGTGGTGATCCAGGTCACCGCCTCGTCCACGCCGATGATCCGCGGCAGGCGCGCGGTGCCGCCCCAGCCCGGGAGGATGCCGAGCTTGGTCTCCGGCAGGCCGACCTTCGCCGCGCTTGCCATGACCCGGAAGTCGCAGGCCAGGCAGATTTCCAGGCCGCCGCCCATGGCGTAGCCGTTGATGGCGACCACGCTGGGAAAGGGCAGTGCCTGCAGGCGGTTGAAGTTGGCGTTGTTGGCGCCGGTGAAGCCGGCGATGTCGTCGCTGCCGGCGCTAAAGAGCTCGGTGAACTCGGTGATGTCGGCGCCGACGATGAACACCGGCTTGCCGGACGTTACCAGCAGGCCGCGCAGATCCTGTTCGGCCTCGAGGCTGTCCAGGGCCGCGCTGAGGTCGGCGACGGTAGCCTGGTTGAACTTGTTGACCGACTCGCCGGCGAGGTCGAAGCGCAGCTCGGCGAAGTCGCCATCGAGGCGAGCCACGGAAAGCGCGTCACTCTGGTAGATCATGCTGAGGTCCTGTTGCTGGAGGCAATGGGCGCCGGCGCGGCTGCCGACGGGGCCGGTCAGTGTAGCGCCCGACTACGGCCCTGTGAATGTTTGCAGTGTAAATATCTGACGGTGCCGGCACTGCCGGGACGAGTGCGGGATGCTTCTCTCCGCCTTGCCCGGGCCGGGCAGGGGTACCCGAAGGCATCGCGCTCCCGGGATGCTTCGACACGCCAGTCTTTCGCCTTGTCAGGCGTCGGCGTTGGGCGCGGACTTACGGGGCTGTCGCGGGGGCAGACAGATCTTCTTCAGGCCCGGCCTGGGAGCCACGGGTACGGGCTGCAGGCGGGGAGTTTGGCGGCGAAAGTGCTCACGGATCGGTCAGTGCAGTATCCGGTCTGTCGTGCTTTCCGGCGGCGCTGCATCGGGGCCCTGGTCACGGGCCTCTCGCTGCGTGTCGGCCTGGGCCTCGACCTGGCTCCGCAGGCGCCCGACCACGCTGGTCATCACATCGATGGTCTGGCTGAGCTGGTCCAGCGCCAGGAGAATGCTTTCCCGGTCGCTTTCCTGGTCGCTGGGCTGGTCGTCGCGGTCGCTCATGGCT
>CAYFVG010000122.1:2650-3978 GCA_964346365.1 uncultured Alteromonadaceae bacterium | reverse complement strand
GCTTTCCCGGTCGCTTTCCTGGTCGCTGGGCTGGTCGTCGCGGTCGCTCATGGCTTTCCCTCCGCCGAAGGACCCGTCAGCCGTCGTGGCGCGGCATGCACCCCGAGAAAGAGCGCTATATCTGGGGCCGATAAAATAAGTTTACTACAACATAGTGCGCTTTCGCAGGTTTTGCAAGTTCTCTTGGGCGTGCTCAGCGTGCACCGGTGCTGTCGAGGAGGAGCTCGAGCAGGGCCTTCTGGGCATGCAGGCGGTTCTCCGCTTCGTCCCAGATCACGCTGTCCGGTGCGTCCATCAGCGCGGGGCTGATCTCCTCGCCGCGGTGCGCGGGCAGGCAGTGCATGTAGAGCGCCCCGGGCGCTGCGCGGGCGAGGAGGTCGCCGTCGAGCTGGAATGGCGCGAAGACCTCCGCGCGGGCACGCTGCTCGGACTCCTGGCCCATGGAGGCCCAGACATCGGTGACCAGCAGGTCGGCGCCGGCCGCGGCCGCGGCCGGGTCGTGGCCGACGCTGACCCGGTCGGCATTGGCCGCGAGCAGCGCCGCATCCGGCTCGAAGCCCGGCGGGCAGGCGATGCGCAACTCGAAGTCGAATTGCCGGGCGGCGTTGATGTAGGACTGGCACATGTTGTTACCGTCGCCGACCCAGCACACCGTACGCCCGGCGATGGGGCCGCGGTGCTCGCGATAGGTCTGCATGTCCGCGAGGAGCTGGCAGGGGTGGAAGCTGTCCGTGAGTGCGTTGATCACCGGCACGCTCGAGCACTCGGCGAAGCGCTCGACGATGTCGTGGCCGAAGGTGCGTATCATGACCACGTCGACCATGGATGAGATGACCCGGGCCGAGTCGCCGATGGGTTCGCCGCGGCCCAGCTGCGTGTCGCTCGGCGAGAGGAACATGGCGTGGCCGCCGAGCTGGGCCATGCCGGCCTCGAAGGATACCCGGGTGCGGGTCGAGGACTTGGCGAAAATCATTCCCAGGACCCTGCCGGGAAAGCGGCGCTGGTGCTCGCCGCGGCGGTGCGCGCGTTTCAGCTCGCTGGCGCGGTCGATGAGCGCGTCGAGCTCCGCGCCGGAAAAGTCGAGAAGGGTCAGGAAATGCCGCGGTACCATTGGGGATCCTCCCGGGCGTCGGTCCTCAGAGGCCCGGTCCCCCGGGCGCGGAAAAAACGCGCGAGCTTAGCGAGCGATCCGGAAACTGGCAAATCGGTGACGGCCAGAACCGGCCCGCGACTTTTGCCAAATAACCGACTAAAATGGACAGGTATAGGCGGTGGCACCCACCCCGCCTATTTTCGCGAAAACACAAGTCAGGTTTCGCGAAAACACA
>CAYFVG010000122.1:0-2550 GCA_964346365.1 uncultured Alteromonadaceae bacterium | reverse complement strand
TTCGCGAAAACACACGTCAGGACTTTACAAGGAAGCGACGATGGACATCATGGAACAAATCCGGGAGCAGATCGAAAAGAACCCGATCCTGCTGTACATGAAGGGCTCGCCCAATCAGCCCCAGTGCGGTTTCTCGGCACGCACAGTACAGGCCCTCATGGCTTGTGGCGAGCGTTTCGCCTACGTGGACGTGCTCTCCAACCCGGACGTGCGCGCCAACCTGCCCCAGTACGGCAACTGGCCTACCTTCCCCCAGCTCTGGGTGAAGGGGGAACTCGTCGGCGGTTGCGATATCGTCGGCGAAATGCATGACAGCGGCGAGCTCGCCACCCTGGTCAAGGAGGCGGCCGGCGACGAAGCCGTCTCCTGATCGCCGCCGCAACCGCACCGCAGCCGGGAGCCCTCAGGCTTCCGGCTTGACCGTTCGCGTGGCGGTTTGCAGGTAGTTCGGCAGACCCAGCCGCTCGATGAGACCCAGCTGCGTTTCGAGCCAGTCGATATGGTCCTCCTCGGCCGCGAGGATGCGCACCACGAGATCCCGGGAGGGATAATCGCCGACGCTGTCGCAGTAATCGGCAGCTTCCTTGAGATCCTTGTGTGCGATGTGCTCGAGTTTCAGGTCGCACTCGAGCATGTCCTTCGTGTCCTCGCCGACGAGCAGCTTGCCGAGATCCTGCAGGTTCGGCAGCCCCTCGAGAAACAGAATGCGCTCCACCAGCTCGTCGGCGTGTTTCATCTCGTCGATGGATTCGTGGTACTCGTGTTCGGCGAGCTCCATGAGGCCCCAGTCCTTGTACATCTTGGCGTGCAGGAAGTACTGGTTGATGGCCACAAGTTCGTTGCCGAGCAGGCGGTTGAGGTGTTCGATGACTTTGGGGTCGCCCTTCATGGTGCTTTCTCCTGTCCTGGGGCTCTCCCACCGGGACAGGCAGGAGCTAATCCCCTAGTTTAAGGGGAGGGCGCTGTGGGTACCAGTCAGGGGCGGCGGTCAGCCGGGGTGGCTGGCGGCGTAGAACCGGTCTTCGGGGATCAGGCCACCAGTTTCTTCGAGGACCGCCTGCGCCATGTCGCCGCACTGGCCGCACTGGCTGGCCACGCCCAGGTGTTCGGTCAGTTCTTCGAGCGTACAAACCCCCGTGGAGGCCGCGGCGCGGATCTGGCTTTCGGTGATACCGTTACAGAGACAGACAAACATATAAGCGTTTCCTGTGCGACTAAGAGAACGGTAGTTGCAGTGAGAATGATTGTCAACTCACATTTTGCGCCGCCGATATTAGAGCCCAGGGGAGGCGAGGGTCTCGCGCCCTCGGTTATACTCCCGCGCTCAGCGCGACCAACGGCCAGATGTTTGACAGCATGACCCACGACAGCCACATGCAGGAACTTGGCCGCGCGGCGCGCATCGCATCGCGCCGGATTGCCGCCTCGACGACGGCGGAGCGAAATGGCGCTCTGCGCGCCATCGCCGCCGCGCTCGACGGCGCCCGCGAGCGTCTCGCCGCCGCCAACTCGGAAGACCTGGCCCGTGGCCGGGAGGGCGGCCTGGACGCCACGCTCCTGGACCGCCTCGAGCTCACGCCGGGGCGCATCGACGGCATGCTCGCCGGCCTCGCAGAGGTCGCGGCGCTACCCGATCCGGTGGGCGCCATCAGCGATCTTGCCAGCCGGCCCTCGGGGATTCGCGTCGGGCGTATGCGGGTGCCCCTGGGTGTCATCGGCATCATTTACGAAAGCCGCCCGAATGTGACCGTGGACGCCGCCGCTCTCTGCCTCAAGGCCGGCAACGCCACCATTCTTCGCGGCGGCTCCGAGGCCCTGGCTTCGAATGCCGCGATTGCCGACGCGATTGCCGAAGGCTTGCGGGCCGTCGGGCTCCCGGCCGGTGCGGTGCAGGTCCTGGACACCGCGGATCGTGCCGCCGTGTCCGCGCTGCTGCGCATGGATGCGTATATCGACGTCGTCGTGCCCCGCGGTGGCAAAGGCCTGATCGAGCGGGTCACGGCCGAGGCCCGGGTGCCGGTGCTCAAGCACCTGCACGGGGTTTGCCACGTTTATATCGACGCGGCCGCGGACCCGACCATGGCCCATGCCATCGCCGTCAACGCCAAGACGCAGCGCTACGGCACCTGCAACACCATGGAAACGTTGCTGATCGACGCCGCCGTCGCGGAGACCGTCCTGCCCGGGCTGGGCGATGCCTACCGAGCCGCGGGTGTGGAGCTGCGCGGCTGCGAGCGCAGCTGTGCGCTGCTGCCCGATACCCGCCCGGCCACAGAGGCGGACTGGAGCGAGGAATACCTGGCGCCGGTGCTCGCCGTGCGCGTGGTCGACGGCTTCGAGGCGGCCCTCGCTCACATCGCGCGCTACGGCTCGGGGCACACGGAAGCCATCGTCACCGCGGACCACGGCCGTGCCATGCGGTTCCTGCGCGAGGTGGATGCGAGCTCAGTCATGGTCAATGCCTCGACCCGCTTCGCCGACGGCCAGGAATACGGTCTCGGCGCCGAGATCGGCATCTCCACGGACAAGCTGCATGCCCGCGGCCCCGTC
>CAYFVG010000121.1:0-8709 GCA_964346365.1 uncultured Alteromonadaceae bacterium | reverse complement strand
GCAGCGCCGGCGCGCGCCCTGTCGCGGGGATGAGGACACGACGCTGCCGCTAGCCTGACGCCGACGCCGGGTCCTGCCGGTAGAAGAGCGACAGCTGCCCGTACACGGCCGGGAAAGTCGCCGCCAGGCACTCCGGTGCCTCGAAGAATTCCTCCGTAAGCACGGCGAAGAACTCGCCGGGTGATTCCGCCGCATAGGGGTCGATGGCGGTTTCCCCGCCCGCGTCGACCGCGGCGCAGAGGGTCGCGTAGGCGGCACTGAAGGCTTCGGTCCAGGCCGATGGCTGCATCCCGCGGTGCAGCGGCGGCATGCCGTTGGGGCCGCGGCTCAGCATGTCGAGCTTGTGGGCGAACTCGTGGAGGATGATCGCCCCGTCGAGGTCGCCGCCGGGGCCCGCCCGGGCGATATCGCCCCAGGACAGGACGACCGGCCCCTGTTCCCAGGACTCGCCGGCGAGTTCCTGCCGGCTCTCGTGGAGCACGCCGGCCTCGTCCACCTGCTGCCGGTCGACCAGGAACGTGTCCGGGTAGACGATGACTGTCTGCCAGCCGCGGTAGGCCTCGAGCCCCAGCTCGAGGATCGGCAGGCAGGCCTGCGCCGCGATGGCGATGGCCATGGGCGCGTCCACGGCCAGGCCACCGGCGCCGGCGATGGTTTTCTGTTCCAGGAACTCGCCGGCGAGCATGCGCAGCCGCACGCGCTGGGCCGTGCCCAGGTAGTCCAGGGCCGGCAGGCGGCGGCAGCTTTCGCGCCAGCCCCCGAAACCGATCCGCGTCTGCCGGAGCAGTCGGGCGCGGCGGGCGCGCCGGCGGCGGTAGCGGAGCCGGGCGATAAAGCCCTGAGGTTCGGCCATGGTGCGACTCCGGTGCAGTCACCGAACGATAGCAGGTTCCCGGCCACCCGGGGGGTACCCGCGGGCTTGCGCTGGCGTCGTGTCACCTGTCGATCTAAACTACCGGTTTTCTACGAGGAGCCCGACTATGGCGACGTTACGCTACCTCCTGAGCGCTTTATTGCTCCTGCCCGTCCTTGCCTGCGCGGCGTCGGACACACCCTTCGAACGCGAGGTTATCACGGACTTTGATGAGCCCTGGGCGCTCGCCTTTCTGCCCGACGGGCGCCTGCTGGTGACCGAGAAGAAGGGCAACCTGTTCATTGTCGCCCGGGACGGCACCAGGGTCGGCCCCGTCAGCGGCCTGCCCGATGTCGCCTACGGCGGCCAGGGCGGGCTCGGCGACGTCGCTCTGCACCCGGACTTTGCGGACAATGGCGTGGTCTACCTGAGCTACGTGGAGGCCGGCGCCGGAGACACGCGCGGCGCGGCCGTCGCCCGGGGCGTGCTCGACATGAGCGGCCGTCGTCCCGCGCTGCGTGAGCGGGAGGTGATCTGGCGCCAGTACCCGAAGGTGCTGGGCTATGGTCACTACGGCCACCGCCTGCTTTTCGACGATGACGGCTACCTGTGGATATCCTCCGGCGACCGGCAGAAGTTCACGCCGGCACAGGACATGCAGGCCAACCTCGGCAAGCTGCTCCGTCTCAACGACGATGGCTCCACCCCCGATGACAACCCCTTCGTGGACTACCGCAGCGAGAACCCGCTCGTCGATGATGTGGCGGTCTACGACCAGGTCTGGTCCCTCGGCCATCGCAATCCCCTGGGCATCGCCCTGGACGCAGAGGGCCGCCTCTGGGAGATCGAGATGGGCCCCGCGGGCGGTGACGAACTCAACCTGGTCAAACGCGGCGTCAACTACGGCTACCCGGTCGTTTCCAATGGCGAGCACTATGACGGGCGGCCCATACCGAACCACGATACCCGACCCGAGTTCGAGACGCCCAAGGTCTCGTGGACGCCGGTGATCTCGCCGGGAGACGTCATGATTTACGGCGGGGAGCTGTTCGCCGACTGGCAGGGCGATGCGCTGGCGGCAGGCCTGTCTTCCCAGGCAATCGTTCGTATCCGCCTGGGTGACGACAGTGCGGAGGAAGTGGCGCGTTACCCCATGGGCGCGCGCATCCGCAGCGTTGCCGAAGGCCCGCAAGGCGCGCTCTGGGTCCTGGAGGACGACCGCCGCGACAGCCGGGGCCGGCTCCTCAGGCTGACGCCGCGCGAGGACTGAAGCCGGCTGCAGCGCCGTTGCCGCGGGCAGTCCGCAACAGGGAGACGGCGGCTTGGGTTGGCGCCCAGGGGCGGCGCTTCAAGCTGCCGGCAACCGGCCATAGGTGAGCAGGCGCCAGAGGTATTCCAGCGGACCGAAGCGGCGCCGCGCGAGCCACCAGGGGCTCAGCCACAGCTGCAGGGCCCAGAGTGCGAGGACCACGAGGTAGAGCTGAGCCCGGCCGAGCTCGCCCACGAGGCCGAGACCTGCGCCGGTGAACAGGAACAGCGCCACCAGCGACTGCAGCAGGTAGTTGCTGAGGGCCATACGCCCGACGGCGGCGAGGCGCCGGGTCAGGGCGGTCAGCAGGCCGCGCTGTACCAGCCAGCCCACCAGGCCCAGGTAGCCGAGGGTCATGCCCAGGCGCCCGAGATGGTAGCTCCACTGCAGCTGGGCGAAGGTATCCATGATTTCGAGCCCGCCGGCGATGGCCCGGGCGACCTCCCAGCCGTTGACCGCCAGCCCCAGCGTAAAGCCGCCGAACATGAGCCGGCGCAGGGTTCGCGGCGCGGCCAGGCCGCGCAGGATGGCCAGCCGGTAGAGTGCCATGCCCAGCAGCATCATCATCAACGCATCCCAGAGCAGGAACACGGGGTTGACGAAGAACAGGATCGAATTCACCTGCGGCAGGTTCCAGGCGAAGGCGCTGGCGTAGCTTCCCCGGCGCTGGCGCAGTTCTTCCGAGAGCGCGTTATCGCCCAGGAGGTAGGGGGCGCTGAACTCGCGCCAGCCGGCGGCGGCGTTCTCGAAACCCTCGGGGAGCGTGGCCGGGTCGGCGCCAGCGGCCAGCGCGTCGTGGGCATCCCGGGCGAACTGCAGCATCAGGTACAGCACGCTGTAGAGCGCGGTGCTCAGCAGCGCGACCAGCAGGGCCAGCGCCAGGAGGGTCCGCGCCCGCGCGTGCCGCAGGGGATAGAGCAGGGCGCCGCAGATTGCGTAGCACACGAGGATGTCGCCGAACCAGAGGAGCAGGTAGGCGTCGATCAGGCCGAAGACCAGCAGCCAGCCCATGCGCCGGTAGTGCACCGCCGCGCTCTTTGCCGTGTCGCCGGTGGTGAAAAGGAGGAGACTGGCGCCGAAGAGCAGGGAGAAGAGCCCTCGCATGCAGCCCTCAGCGAACAGCTCGACGGTAGCCCAGGCAAGCAGGTCCGGCGACAGCGTTGCCGCGACGTCGAAGCCGGGGAAGGAATAGGCCGGCGAGGGCAGGCCGAAGCCGATGATGTTCATGAGCAGGATACCGAGCACCGCGAAGCCCCGGAGCACGTCCAGGAGGCGGATACGATCCCGCGGTGCTGTGGGTGTCATGCCCATGGTCGGCTCCCACTGGCGGAGGCAATGCGGACCCCTCGTCCGCCCTTGGGCCACGCCGGCCCGCGCTGCATAATTGCCCCATGGATCTGTTCCCCGACGCCGCGTCCGAAGCGATCACGGCCCCCGGCGCCTGCCTGACGCTGCACAGCGGGGCGGAGCTCGGGCTCCCGCGTGATGAACTCCTCGACGAACTCGTGCGGACGACGCCGTGGCAGACCGGCGACGTGGTCCTCTTCGGCAAGCGTCACCGGCAGCCCCGGCTCTTCGCCTGGTACGGCGATCCGGGCAGCAGCTACCGCTACTCCGGCACCACGCTGGAACCGCTGCCCTGGACCCGCCGCCTCGCCGACCTGCGGCAGCGCATGGAGGCCCTCGCCGACGCTCCCTTCAACAGCGTGCTCCTGAACTACTATCGCGACCACCGGGATGCCATGGGCCTGCACGCCGACGACGAGCGGGAGCTGGGCGAGCAGCCGGTGATCGCGTCGCTCAGCCTCGGCGAGCCGCGGCCCTTCCGCCTTAAGCATCGTCACGACCGCGGCGTCGCCCCGCTCAAGCTGCCGCTGCCGTCCGGGAGTGTGCTGGTGATGGCGGGGGACACGCAGGCGAACTGGAAGCACGAGATCCCGCGGCAGGCGCGGCCCTGCGGCCCCCGGGTGAACCTCACCTTCCGTTTTATCCACGGTTAGTGGCCTTTCCGGGACGAGACACTAGCTGCGGTGCCAGCGCTTGTGAAGCTGGTGCCAGGCCCGCCGGGCCTTCGCCAGCTCCTTGCGGTGCGCCGCTTTCTGCATCGCCGGCAGGGCGGCCTTGCGGGTCTCGAGCGCCCGGGCGAAAGCCGGGTCGGTAGCGAGGGGGCCACTGCTGAGGTTGTCTGCATCGTTCAGTCTGCCGAGGCTGTCCTGGAGCCGGCTCAGGGCCTTGAGCAGCCCCGGGGGCGGCTGAGCTCTGCGGTCCAGGGCGGCGATTTCGAGCATGTAGCGCAGGGTTTTTAGGTCCTTGCGCAAACGATGGCGTCCCGGCGCGGTCAGCTTGCCGAAGCCCTTGCCGTGGCGCCGGATGCGCGCCCAGTGCCGATCGAGCGCCGGGCCGAAAGCCTTCGCCGGCGGCTGCTGCAGGCGTTTGCGGCGGCCCCTGGCGCGCGGCCGCCAGCGGCCCTCGTCGACGAGGCGCAGCAGGTCCATGGCAAAGCCGGTGGCCTCGGCGTCCCGCAGCGCGGCCCGCGTCTCCTCGCGCAGCGACTGCTGCCGCGCCAGGAGGGCGGCATCGACGTCATTGTCGGCGGGGCTGCCCTCGGGGCCTGCATCGGTTCTGCTATCGGGGCTCTTATCAGGGCCGGCATCGCGAAGCAGGGCTCCCAGGACGTCCGCATCGCGCTGGCGGCCGGCGATCCGTCCCAGGTCGCGGGCGCGGCGGGCGAGACCGGCCGTGCTGTCTTCGGCCAGCAGCCCTTTTGTGACGCGCAGCAGCGCGCGCAGGCGGCGCAGTGCCACCCGGAGCTGGTGCGGGCCTTCCGGATCATCGCTCGTGAAGACAATGTAAAGGTTCTCGGCAATGCTGCGGGCGAGAAGCGCCAGCATCGCCTCCACCGCGCTTTCCGTCGTTTCCCGGGCGATGAGCGTGGATGGGTTGCTGTGCATCGGGGTGCAGTGCAGGGGGTCGCCGCCGGCCGCCAGCGTGAAACCGCGGGCGGCCTTGCTCGGTTGCGCCAGGCGGGCGGCCTCGCCGGCGAGGAGCGTCTGCGCCCAGTTCCAGGCCGGCCCGGCGCCACCCTCGACGCATTCGATCTCCACCTCGCAGAAGCTGTCGACGGCGTCCCCGGCGGTGACCGCGCCGCGGTCGAAGGCGAGCTCGACCCGGCCCGCCGGCGTCTCCAGCAGACGCGTCGTGCGGTGGATATCGGAGCGACAGGCCGGCTGCAGCGCGGCCCCGGCCAGGGCCTCGCCGAGGGCTTTGCGAATCCCCCGGTGAGAAATCCGCGCCAGGTCCGGCTCCGGGCCATCGGCCGGGTCGTTGAGCTCGATCACCCGCTGCAGCCCCGGCAGGGCAAGGCGCGCGGCCTTGACCGTCTGCTCCCAGCGGCCGCCGCTGCGGCGCATGCGCAGGAACAGCCCCGCCTGCATCAGTCGCAGGTCGCCGGCATCGTAGTAAATGGAGAGCAGGCGGCGCGTGCGCGCCCGGCCGACGGTCGCCGGGCGCAGCCTGCGGTGCCGCCGCAACCGTGCCAGGGTGGTCGCATCGACGCCGGCCTTGAACTCCACCTCTTCCTGCTGCTTTCCCATAGCGCAACGATCCGCCATGGGCGCCGGAAAATCCAGCCGTGCCAGGCCGATTTACGCCGCCGCTTCCCCCGGTAAGAGACGAAAGACCTCGCATTCGCCGGTGGCCTTGATGGGCTCTGCAGGGAGCCCCCGGGGCACTTGAGCAGTAGCAACCGCCCTGCCGCGACGTGCCGCTATACTGAGGGCATACGTTTTCCCTGGAGATGCTCATGCTTCGCCGTTTGTTTGCCGTCCCGTTCCTGGTCGGCGTTTTCCTCACCGGTCTCGCCGCCTGCACGGGAATGCCCGATGGGGTGGAGCCGGTCACCGGCTTCGACGTCGAGCGCTACCTGGGCCGCTGGTACGAGATCGCCCGCCTGGACCACGGCTTCGAGCGCGGCCTGGAAGGCGTGAACGCCAACTACAGTGTGAACGAAGACGGCTCCGTGCGCGTGCTCAACCGGGGGTACGACACGGACGATGGGGCCTGGGATGAGGCCGAAGGAGTTGCCCGCTTCGTGCAGGGGCCCGACACGGGTCACCTCAAGGTATCGTTCTTCGGCCCGTTCTACGGTTCCTACGTGGTATTCGAGCTGGATAAAGAGGATTACCAGTACGCCTTCGTCTCGGGCTTCAACCGGTCCTACCTGTGGCTGCTCGCGCGCACGCCGACGGTCGATGAAGCGCTGGAGGAGCGGTTCGTCGAGCAGGTCGCGGCGCTGGGCTTTGCGACCGAAAATCTGATCTGGGTCGATCAGTCGCGGCACACCGACCCGTGATACCGCCGCACCTGTAGGAGACGCCACCCGGCAGGCGCCGGGTGGCGGCGTGCAGTCAGTGCAGCGAGAGTGCGGTCAGGGATTCGACTCAGAGATTGCCGTCGGAGCGCTCGAGCAGCTGCCACTGGCCGCGCTGGTGATCCCGCTCGATGTAGCGGTACTTCACCCGGGCGCCGTGCGGCACGTCGGTGATGCCATCGGTGCCGGGGGCCTTGAACTGCACGCGGCGGCTTCGCTTACTGCGGTTCATGTCACAGGGGCCTGCCTCGCCGGATTCGGCGCGGCGGAAGGTGACGTAGACGTCGCGGCCCTGTTGGGCGGCCTTGCGCTTGTCTACGTTGCCCTCGAGGATGCAATCCTGGGTGATTTCGGCATGGGCGCTGCCGGCAACCAGGGGCAGGGCCAGTGCGCCGAGGATGCACAGTGCTTTTGTTTTCACGATTGTCTTTGTCATGGTCAGACTCCTTCGCCTCACGGCGATAATTTTCATCTCACTGTCATAATATTGTCATCATGCCATGCTAGGCACTGCCCTGAACCCTACCCCGCAGCCCGGGAAAAGGCAAATCTGTAACCGTTTTGTCATAAAAGGTTCATAGAGGCCCCTGGGCGCCCTAAGGACCAGCATCTGTGGTTCATTCGTTCGTTCAGCGTGGCCAGCAGGGTGCGGCGGCGCCGGCGCTAGCTGAAGACCCCCTGCAGGTACCAGCGATCCCGGCGCCGGTCCCGGAAGACCCAGTAGCGGCCACCGTCCTTTCCGGCGGCGACGAAGTAGTCGCGGCTCACCGGCGCCTCCCACCAGTTGTCCTCGATGCGCTCCGGCCCGTGCAGGAGTACCAGGCGGCCGTGGCCGTGGAGGCTGCCGTCCTCGTCGGCACGCAGGGGGACCGGTTCCGGCATGAGCCAGAAGGGGCGCAGGCTGCCGCAGGCCACCTCGCCACTGGCGGCGGGCTCGGGGCTGGTCGTTGTGGCCAGCTCGGGAAGGTGCTCGCTGCGGCAGGCGAGGTGACGGATCGCCTGCTGTCCGAGGCGGTTGCGCAGCCGGTCGCGGAGGCTGGACAGCGGTTCCGAGGCGGCGTCGGCAAACAGGTCGCCACCGGCCGGCGTGGCCGGGGCCAGATCGTCGCAGGCCAGCACCAGCGTTTCCGCCCCTTCGGCCAGGGGGTAGCGCTCCAGGCGGGTGCGCGTGAGCTCGGCCCAGCCCGCCGCGTCGGCGAGGCCTTCGCCGGCGCGCACGACCAGGGTCTGCCGCCGGCGCCGGGCGCCGATGAAGTGCCAGTGCAGCGTGCCGGTCTGCCGCTGCGTATTGCGCAGAAAGGCCACCAGGGCCTGGAGCAGTTGCCCGATGGCCGGCTGCAGCTCCTCGCTGCCGGTCACCTCGTAGCCGAAGCGATGCCGGGCGCGGAAGCGCGGCGGCGGCCGGAAGTCCGGCTGGCGGTCATGGGCACGGCCGGTCAGCTGCTGCAGCAGGGTCACGGCGTCGCGGCCGCAGCGCCGCCCGAGGGCGCGTTCGGGGAGGCTGAGGAGGTCGCCGACGCGCCCCAGCCCGGCCTCCTCCAGGGCGCCGAGGGCCGGCACCAGGGTGGCCAGGGGGGCGACCGGCAGTGGCGCCAGGCGTTCCTCCAGGGGGTGCTCGATGGCGCTCGCGGCCGGCTCCCCGGCGAAGCTCAGCAGCCACGCCGCCTTCGGCGTCGCGGCGAGGCCGCGGCGGCAGGTGAGGGCCCGCTGCGCCAGACCGCGATCGACGGTGCCCAGGAGGGCGGCGAGGCCGCGGAACAGACGCAGGCAGCCGCCGATCTCCAGCAGCAGGCAGTCTTCCCGCCAGCGGTGCAGGCTGGGGGTGATGCCGTAGGCCCAGCAGCACAGTTCCTCCAGGCAGTCCGCCTCGCGCTCCCGGTCCCGGGCCAGGAGCTGCAGTTCATCGCCGGCCAGGGCCCGGGCCGTGGCGACGCCCTGCCCCGGGACCAGCCCCAGGGCCGCCGCGCAGTCGTTGACCTGCCGCAGCCGCTGCTGCTCGACCAGGGCCAGGGGCCGCTCTTCGTCACCGTCCTGGCACTGCAGGGCCAGGCGCGGAAAGCGCAGGCACAACCACAGGGTCACGATGGCCTCGTTACGCTGGGGGAAAGACTGACCAGAGTACTGTACATATATACAGTATTCCTTGCTGCGCTGCCGCCTGTCCAGCGCTATCGCCCC
>CAYFVG010000120.1:0-8750 GCA_964346365.1 uncultured Alteromonadaceae bacterium | reverse complement strand
ACTTCGCCCGGCGGTCGCAAACAGCGTCAACTATAACGTTGGAACTGAGGCCCCGGGCGGCGAAGTACTTTGCACAAAGCGAATATCGTGGAGCGACTGCAAAGTACTTCGCCGCCCGGGGCCGTTCTCGCTAACGAAGTCACAGGGGGAACTCAGTGCCAACTCCGGATTTGGAGGTCACGCCCGCCCTAGACTACTGTGCCAGCAGTACGGTGCTGGGCTAAGATTTATGCATGACCGAAAAAGGGGAGGGCGCGCCGCGCAAGATCATTCATGTCGACATGGACGCGTTCTACGCCAGCGTGGAGCAGCGGGACGATCCGTCGCTGCGCGGGCGGCCGGTCGCCGTCGGTGGCTCGGCGCGGCGGGGAGTTGTGGCGGCAGCGAGCTACGAGGCGCGGGTCTTCGGGGTGCGTTCGGCCATGCCGTCGGTCACGGCGAAGCGCCGCTGCCCCGAGCTGGTGTTCATCAAACCGCGTTTCGACCACTACCGGCAGATCTCCCGCCAGCTCCGGGCTGTCCTTGCGCGCTATAGCGAGCTCGTGGAGCCGCTGTCGCTGGACGAGGCCTACCTCGATGTGACCTCGGACCGCGCCGGGCTGGGCAGCGCAACCGCGACGGCCCGGGCCATCCGCGCCGCCATCCGCGCGGAGACCGGGCTCACGGCGAGCGCCGGGGTGAGCTACAACAAGTTCCTGGCCAAGCTCGCCTCGGACCAGCACAAGCCCGACGGGCTCTGCGTGATCACCCCGGCGCAGGGCGCCGCCTTCGTCGCCGGCCTGCCCGTGCGCCGCTTCCACGGCGTGGGCCCCCGTACCGCCGAGCGCATGGCCCGCCTGGGCATCCACACGGGGGCGGAACTGCGTGCCTGCGAACGGGCCTTTCTCGAAGCGCACTTCGGCAAGTCTGCGGACTACCTCTACGGGGCGGCCCGGGGCGACGACCGGCGTCCGGTGCGGCCCGAGCGTCAGCGCAAGTCCATCGGTGCGGAGCGGACCTTCGCCGAGGACCTCGAGGATGCGACGGCGGTACACGCGGCGCTCGACCGCATCGTCGCCACCCTCTGGGATCGGGTGCAAGGGCAGCCGCTCCGGGGGCGCACGGTTACCGTGAAAGTGAAGTACTCGGATTTCCGCCAGCTGACCCGGGCGCGCTCTGTGGCGGTGCCGGTGGAGACGGCGGCGCGGGTGCGGGAGCTGGCCACGGCGGCGGTCGCGCCCCTGCTGCCGCCGGCCCGGGGTATCCGGCTGCTGGGGGTGACGCTTTCGGCGCTTGCGGCTCCGGTACCGCCTGCCGGGGAGGTGGCCGAAGCGCCGGGGCAGCAGCGCCTCGACTTCTGACGTCGGACAGCTTACGAGCGACTTGCAGCGTGCTGTTTGCGGCCTGTTGCGGCCTTGCCCGGGGCGCCGCGGAGGGGCCATCATAGGGCACCGCTGCCGCTGCGAGCGCCTCGAGCATGAATGCCCTGTATCCCCCGATCGAACCCTACGACCACGGCTGGCTGGCCGTGGGCGACGGTCACGAGGTGTACTATGAACAGAGCGGCGCGCCGGACGGCAAGCCCTGCCTGTTCGTTCACGGGGGGCCGGGCGGGGGCGCGGGTCCCGATGCGCGCCGCTTCTTCGACCCGGCGCGCTACCGTATCGTGCTCTTTGACCAGCGCGGCTGCGGCCGCTCCCGGCCCCATGCCTCCCTCGACGCGAACACGACCTGGGACCTGGTGGCAGACATGGAGCGCCTGCGGGAGGTGCTGGGCATAGGGCGCTGGCTGGTCTTTGGCGGTTCCTGGGGCAGTACCCTGTCCCTGGCCTATGCCGAGGCGCACCCCGAGGCTGTCACGGAGCTGGTGCTGCGCGGCATCTTCCTGCTGCGTGAGAGGGAGATCCGCTGGTTCTATCAGCACGGTGCCAGCGAGCTGTACCCCGATGCCTGGGAGGCCTACCTCGCGCCCATTCCCGAGGACGAGCGCAGTGACCTCGTGCACGCCTTCCATCGCCGTTTGACCAGCGAGGACGAGGACGAGCGCCTTGCGGCGGCCCGGGCCTGGTCGGTCTGGGAGGCGTCGACCAGTTTTCTGCGGCCGCGGGCCGAGTTCGTGGCCCAGTTCGACGCGCCCGCCACTGCCCTCGCCATGGCGCGTATCGAATGCCATTACTTCGTCAACGGGGGCTTTTTCGAGCACCCGGATCAGCTGCTCGCGGGGATCGACAGGATTCGCCACATTCCGGCGGTGATCGTGCAGGGGCGCTACGACGTGGTATGCCCGCCGGTGACGGCCTGGGAGCTGCACCGAGCCTGGCCGGAAGCCGAATTCCACCTCGTGCCCGACGCCGGCCACTCGGCCTTCGACGGCGGCAACGCGGCCGCCCTGGTGGCGGCGACGGATCGCTTCGCTCGCCAGGCAGGTTAAGTCCCTGTCGGGATCAATACCGCGCGCAGCAGGAAGGCAACCGCGCCCACGGCGGCCACGCCGGCAGCCCAGAGCCCGATAAACCAGAGTATTCGCCGCAGCGCCGGGGGTAGCGGCCGGCCCCTCATCGTCCGTCCCGCATCAGTGATAGCCCTCGTCCGGGTCCAGCTTGCCGCGGAACACCCAGTAGGCGTAACCCGTGTAGCCGAGAATCAGCGGCAGCATCACCAGTGCACCGACGAGCATGAACCATTGGCTGGACGCCGGAGCCGCCGCCTCCCACAGAGTCACGGAGGTGGGGATGATGTACGGCCACAGGGAGATGCAGAGGCCGACGAAGCACAGGGCAAAGAGCCCCAGGCTGAGCAGGAAGGGCGCCAGATCGTGCCCCTGTCGGGTCAGGGAGCGGTATAAAAGCACGCTGAGCGCAGCCACAGCGAGGGGTACCGGGGCGGCGATCAACGCCGCCGGCGGCGCGAACCAGCGTTTCCAGTAAGCGGCCTCGAGGAAAGGCGTGGCGAGGCTCACGGCGCCGATCATGGCGACGGTGATGCCCGCGCTGACCACGGCGATACGCCGGGCACGCTCGTGGACCTCCCCGTCAGTTTTCAATACCAGCCAACAGGCGCCGAGCAGCACGTAGCCGATGACGACGGCGACGCCGGTGAGCAGGGTGAAGGGCGTCAGCCAGTCCCACCAGCCGCCGCCGTAGGCGCGGCCGTCGACCTCTACTCCCTGCAGTACCGCACCGAGGGCGATTCCCTGGGCCAGTGCCGCCGCCGCGGAGCCGAGGATAAAGGCGCGATCCCACCAGGGTCGCCAGCGTTCCGTGCGCCAGCGGTACTCGAAGGCGACGCCGCGAAAAACGAGCGCCAGCAGCATAACGATGATCGGCGTATACAGGGCGGTCATATAGATGCCGTAGGCCATGGGAAAGGCCGCGAAGAGGCCGCCGCCACCGAGGACGAGCCAGGTCTCGTTGCCATCCCACACCGGGGCCACGGAGTTCATGAGCAGGTCCCGGTCGCCGCGCTCGGGGAACAGGGAAAAGAGTATGCCGATACCCAGATCGAAGCCATCGAGCACGACATAAATGAAAATAGCCAGCACCAGGAGGCCGGCCCAGGCGATGGTCAGGTCCACGCTGCGCCCCCTGCAGTGGATGCCACCTCCTTGAACTGGGCGACGGGGACGGTGCCCGCGCTGCGCAGTGGCCCATCCGTCGGTGCGCCCCCGGCCTGGTCGGGACCGCGCGCCATGAGACGCAACACGTAGAAGACACCGGCGCCGAAGACCAGGAAGTAGACGACGACGAAGACCAGCAGGGAGGTGGCGACGGCCGGGGCGGCGATGGGCGACGCGGAGGCCATGGTGCTCAGCTCACCGTAGATCGTCCACGGCTGCCGCCCCACCTCGGTGGTGACCCAGCCGGCGAGTACCGCCACCAGGCCCGAGGGGCCCAGAACCACCGCCGAGCGCAGCAGCCCCCGGCTCTCGAAGAGGCGACCCCGATAGCGGGCCCAGAGGCTCCAGAAGCCCAGGGCGACCATGGCGATGCCGACGCCGACCATGATGCGGAAAGACCAGAACACAATACCGACGGGCGGCTGTTCCGCCTTCGGCACGGTGTCGAGGCCCGCGAGCGGGGCATTGGCATCATGCTTCAGGATCAGCGATGACAGCTTGGGGATCTCCAGCGCGTAGCGGACCTCGCCGGCAGCGGAATCCGGGATGCCGAAGAGCACCAGCGGGGCGCCGTCCGGGTAGCTCTGGTAGTGGCCCTCCATGGCCATAACCTTTGCCGGCTGGTGCTCCAGCGTATTCAGCCCGTGAATATCGCCGACAACCACCTGCAGCGGCGCGACCACGGCCGCCATCCACATGGCCATGGAAAACATGCGCCGCACCGGCGCGCTCGCGCCGCGTCCGCGGAGCAGGTGCCAGGCACCGACACCGCCCACCATGAAGGCCGTGGTCAGATAGGCAGCGGTGAGCGTGTGTGCGAGCCGGTACGGGAAGCTGGGGTTGAAGATGATGGCCAGCCAGTCCGCGGGCAGAAACTGTCCGTTGTCTGCGATCGTGTAGCCCGCCGGCGTGTGCATCCAGCTGTTGACGGCGAGGATCCAGGTCGCAGACACGGCGGTACCGACAGCGACCAGGATACAGGCCAGCATGTGCAGCCGCTCACCGACGCGCTTGCGCCCGAACAGCATGATCCCCAGAAAGCCGGCCTCGAGGAAGAAGGCGGTGAGAATTTCGTAGGCCATGAGCGGCCCGATCACGGGGCCGGCGCGATCGGAAAACACCGACCAGTTGGTGCCGAACTGGTAGGACATCGTAATCCCGGAGACGACGCCCATGGCGAAGAAGAGCGCAAAAATCCGCACCCAGAACTCGAACAGTTCGAGGTAGGCGCGGTCCCGGTGCCACAGCCAGAGACCGTTGAGCACCGCGAGATAGCTGGCGAGGCCGATGGTGAGGGCCGGGAAGATGAAGTGAAAAGAGACCGTGAAGGCAAATTGGATCCGGGCCAGCAGTACGGCATCGAAAACGTCAAACATGCTTGAAACCGCCAGAAAAATATGAAGTTTTTACGCTGAGCGGGATACGACGGACCAGCGTGGCGGGGTGCGCCCGCGCCGCGGCAAGGCGCCCCGAGCGCGGCCTTCGGCATCGCGAGCGCCAGCGCGTCTGCACTCGTTTCTAATCGACGCAGCCCCGGCCGGCGCCCGTTGGCACAGCCGCCATTGGTGCTCTGAACGCGGAGACAATGGTGCCGGCAAGAGGATTCGAACCTCCGACCCACGCATTACGAATGCGTTGCTCTACCAACTGAGCTATGCCGGCCCGAAAGACGGCGGGATTCTAGGCTATCACCGGGATGCCGGCAAGCGTGCGCTCGGCCGCGGCTCTCAGCGCAGGGACGCGACGTAGTCGCCCTCGGCCTCCGGGCTTTCGTCCGTCGGGGCGAGTTGCAACTCGAGGGTGCGATCGAGTTCGTCGGTGATGCGCTTGAGCGGTGCAGCCAGGGTGCTGTTCGTGCTTTCAATGCTTTCACCGGTCTCGACCTCGAGTACGGCCATGTCGACCACCGGGGTGTCCGCAGCTGTGATCGGCGCGGACTCGGTCGGGGGCTCAGCCACGGCCACCGCACCGGCGAGGAGGGCTAACCAGGTAAGGTGTTTCACAAATTTCTCCAAATTGATTTAAGTGAGTAGAAAAGTAACATGTGCTTGTTACCTTGCTACTATAGTGCCATTTTGGATTTAATCAAGTAAACAGGGTAAATTTTTCAGCGCGAGAGCGGCCTGCCGGGAGTCCGGTATGCAGAATATGGTTCTAAAATAGAATTAACACTAAACGGGCGTAGTTTCCCGTTTAGGGAAAGACCTACCGGGAGCGGCGGTCCCGGTGCAGCTGCGCCATAAGGCCGAAGAGGGCCAGGACGTCGTTTTCAGACGTATCGCCTGCGAACTCCTTGTAGAGCACGGAGATGTTGACGGCGATGCGCTCCGCATCGCCCCAGCTGTCGTAGTCGCTGAGGTTGATATCCCGCGCCGCTTCCAGCACCGGCATGCCGGCATCGTAGCGCTTGCGGGCTTCGTCGCGCAGGTAGACGAGGTACGCGCGCACGGCGCGCACGCCGCGGGCGTCAGTCACGGGGCCGTGCCCGGGCACGACCAGCGCCGGGTCCAGGGACAGGATGTGGTCGCAGGCGTCGAGCCAGTTCTGCACGGGACCCGCCCAGAGGATCGGGTGGCCCTCGATGAAGAGGATGTCGCCGGTGTAGACGAGGCGCTCCGACGGCACCCAGGCGATCACGTCGCCCGCGGTATGGGCCGGGCCCACCTGCTTGAGGTGAACCTGTTTGTCACCGACGCCGAGCGTCAGTTCGCCCGCGAAAGTGCGTGTCGGCAGGCGCTGCTCGATACCGGCGAAATCGAAGCGCCCGAAGCAGTGCAGGAAAAATTCCCCGACCTCGCCCAGGGCCGGCGCCTGCTCGCGCAGCCCCTGCATCATGGCGGGGCTCTCGTGGGGCATTTCCTCCGCACAGGCGCGCGAGGCGATGATCTCGGCCTCCGGCACGAGTCCGTTGCCGTTGCAGTGGTCACCGTTGGCGTGGGTATTGAGCAGCCGGTCGATGCGCGCCGCTGCCGGCGACGCGCCGCGCATGGCGGCAAGCATCTCGGCGGTCAGGCGGTGGTCGAAGAGCGTGTCGACGAGGAGCGACTGGTCGCCGTCAGTAACCAGCCCGGCATTGGACCAGCCCCAGCCCCCATCCGGCTGCAGCCAGGCCCAGCTGCCATTGCCGAGCTCCAGGAGGCCGCGCCGGTAGTCGCGCACGCCGAGTGCAGTGTTGGCCATTGGTGATCTCCTGCCGCCGCCGCGGCCCTTCGCAGCGAGGGGCGGTCAGCGATTGCGCCCGAGTCGCTCGTGGGCTTCGACCCACTCGTTGCTGCGGGTTTCCTTGTCGACCCGCGTGGCAGCCCCGAGGGACAGTTCCCCGGCGACGACCAGCCCGGCCGCGATTTCCGCGAGCTTCAGCGCCTTGCCCTGGCCGTGGCAATCCATGATCTGCAGGCACTCGCGCTGCGTCGGCAGATCGGTGCCACCGCCGTAGGTGGCGACAATCAGCGCCGGCAGCGTTACGGAAAAAAAGTAGTCGCCCTCCCGGGTCACCCGGTTGTAGGTGGTGCACTGGTTGGACTCGCCGATGTTGGCGATGTCCTGCCCCGTGGCCAGGTACAGGGCGGCGAGGCCGTTCGCCGGGTGCGCGGCGTTGTTCGACGAGTGCGTGAGGAAAGAGGCGAGGGTGGTAATGCCCTGGCCGTAGTGCATGGCCTCGGGCGTGATGCGCAGGTTGCGCTCCAATACCTCCCGGGGAACGGTGATCTCCGCGGTGACGCGGCGCCCGCGGCCCTTCAGCGAGTTGACTGCCGAGGTGCGCTTCTCCGTGTCAAAGTTGCCGGAGAGCAGGTAGTTTTTCAGCTTCGGGTATTGCGACCGGATCCACTCGCAGGCCACAAACGTGGCCTTGCTGGTCATGTTCTGGCCTGCGGCGTCACCGGTGGAGTAGTCAAAGCGTGTGAACACGAAGTTGTGCGCGTTGTAGTGCTCGATTTCCAGCAGCTTGCCGACCGACGTGGTGCTTTCAGCCACGGCGCGTAGGTCCTCGACGTGTTCCACCAGCCAGTGCTCGAAGTCGCGGGCGTCCCTGGCATCGCGGAAGACGAAGCAGGGTGCGCGCTGCATGGCCTCGCCGGCGACGGTGGTCGTTACGCCGCCCGCCTCGCGGATGACCTTCATGCCGCGGTTGTAGCTCGCGAGCATGGTGCCTTCGACCGTCGCCATGGGCACGAAGAACTCGCCCCGGGCATGCTCGCCCTCGATCAGCAGCGGGCCCGCGAGCCCGATCGGCACCTGGGCGACGCCGAAAAAATTCTCGATGTTGCCGGCCATCGCCGGCGGGTCGAAGGAGTAGCGCGTCGCATGCTCGAGCCGGGCCGGGGTGTTGGCCTCGATGAAGGCCTGGCGCTCGGCGATGATCGCGTCGCTGTAGTCGTTATCCGGGGAACGGGGGATGCGTTTGCTCACGAGGTCCTCCTGGTGTGTCAGGCGCGGTGGCAACGGCCGGCGCCACAGACGCCGGGACGGCAGTTGCGGGGTCAGCCGAAGACGAAGAGGGCGAGCTTGTTGCCATCCGGGTCGCGAACGTAGGCACCGTAGAACATGTCCGGAATACGTTGGCCGGGCTCGCCGTCACAGGTCGCGCCGAGTTCGATGGCCTTGTGATAGAGCTTGTCGACGTTTTCCTTGCTGCCGGCCTTGATGGCGGCCATGTTGCCGTTGCCGGGATGCGCCGGTTCCCCGTCGTAGGGAAGGCAGACGGCCACCATCGGCTCTTCCATGCTGGTGCCGATCATGGCGATGCGTTCCATGTCGACAAGTACCCTGGCGCCGAGGTCTGCAAGCAGTTCGCCGTAGAAGGCCTTGGCAGCGTCCATGTCCTTCACGCCGAGCGTTACGTATCCAAGCATCCGTCTATTCTCCTGTTATCGATTGGTCCGGCCGAGCCGGGCTCACAGTTTAGCGCAAAATCCCCTGCGGACACCCGGCCATGGACTTGTGTCCGCCCCGGCGGGACACTGCAGCGATGGAAAGCGTGAATCCGAACTTCCTCCACCTCGCGATCGCCCTCGCTATCGGCCTGCTGTTCGGTGCCGAGCGCGGCTGGCACCAGCGCTCGGCACCGGACGGTGGCCGGGTGGCCGGCGTGCGCACCTACGGGCTTCTCGGCCTGCTCGGTGGCGCCGCGGGCCTGCTCGCGGGCGAAGGTGGC
>CAYFVG010000119.1:0-8851 GCA_964346365.1 uncultured Alteromonadaceae bacterium | reverse complement strand
CGCCTCGACGTCCTGCGTATCGACCACTTCCGCGGGCTTGCGCAGTACTGGCGGGTGCCCGCGGGGGCGGAGACGGCGGCGGCGGGCGAGTGGCGGGATGTGCCCTCTTATCCGCTCTTCGACACGCTGCGCGCCGCCTTCGAACCGTTCCCGGTAGTCGCCGAGGACCTCGGCACGATCACCCCGGACGTGCACGCGCTCCGGGACCACTACCGCCTGCCGGGCATGGTCATCCTCCAGTTCGCCTTCAATGAGGACAACGACGCCCACCCCTACCTGCCGCAGAACCACCCGGAGAACTGTGTGGCCTACCTCGGCACGCACGACAACAACACCGCGCGGGGCTGGCTCGAAGGCGAGCTGGATGCGGCGGGACGCGAGCGGCTCGGGCGCCTGGTCGCCCTCGACGACGACCCGGCGGCAACGGTGGCGGGGCTGCTGGACCAGCTCCTGGCCTCCCCGGCGAGGACCGCCATCGCCTGCGCCCAGGACCTCCTCGCCCTGCCCGCGTCGGCGCGCATGAACACCCCGGGTGAGGCCGAGGGCAACTGGGACTGGCAGCTGACCCCCGCTCAGTTCGATGCCCTGCCGCTCGAGGCCCTGGGCGAGGCGGCCGCCGTTCACGGGAGAGGCTGACGGTGCATTGCGCGGTCCGTTGGGCTAAGGTCTCGGCACTCGCGACGGGCCCGGGGAGGGGCAGGTGATGGAAGGACACACTGTAAGCTACTCGAGGACGACCATCACCGAGCTGATGATCCCTTCCTATGCCAACTTCGGCGGCAAGATCCACGGTGGCACCCTGCTGTCGCTCATGGACAAGGTCGCCTACGCCTGCGCCAGCAAGCACGCCGGCGCCTACTGCGTCACCGTGGCGGTCGGCGGCGTCAATTTCCTGCAGCCGGTGGAAGTGGGTGAACTCGTCTCCCTGCTGGCTTCGGTAAACTATGTGGGCCGGACCTCGGTCGTGGTGGGCATCAAGGTCATCGCCGAGCACGTCCAGAGCGGGGTAGTAAAGCACACCAATACCTCCTACTTTACCCTGGTAGCGAAATCCGAAGACGGCAAGCTGATCAGGGTACCGCCCCTGATCCTGGAAACCGCCGAGGACGTGCGCCGCTTCCACTCGGCGAGCCTTCGCCAGCGGCTGCGCGAGGACCTGTTCGCCGAGATGGCCGCGCACCGGCAGGACTTTGTCCTCGACACGCGAGTGCGCGAGGACCTGGCCGACGAGCGCTGCGTAATCCGGGTGGAGGGCACGGGATGAAACGCATCACCGGCCTCGCCCTGCGCGGCCTCGCGGTTGCCCTGCCCTTTGCCCTCACGATCTACTTCGTCTACTGGTCCATCAGCAATATCGAGTGGGCCATGCGCGAGGCCCTCGACGCCCTGGGCATCAGCGCCCTGTACCTGCCGGGCATGGGCGTGGTCGTGTTTTTCGGCATCCTGCTCGGCCTGGGCATCGTGGCCCGGCTGCTGGTCTTCCAGAGCTTCCTCGCCCTGCTGGAGCAGTTGTTCGAGCAGATTCCGCTGATCAAGTCCGTGTACACCGCGATCCGCGATTTCATGGAGTTCCTGGCCGGTGATCATCGGGCCAGTGGCGAGGTCGTGGCCCTCGATATCGCCGGCCAGCGCATGCTGGGGATCGTCTCCGACAGGGACATACCCGATTCCCTCGGCGCGGACGCCGAGGGCGGCGACGACCTCGTCGGTGTCTTCCTGCCCATGAGCTACCAGCTCGGCGGTTACACCGTCTATGTGCCCCGCTGCCGCCTGGCGCCCGTGGACATGGATGCCGAGTCGGCCATGCGCTACATCATGACCGCCGGCATCGGCCGGCCCCCGGCAAAAAGCAGCGGGCCGAAACAGCCCGCACCGCGAAGGGGACGTCAGCTCCCTGACGCGGGCGGCAGTCCGGGCGCAGCCGGCGGACCAGCCGCCGCCCGCAGCTCCTCGTCGAGCAACCCCCCGGCATGCGACCGCGGCCGCGCGAAGCGGGCGAGACCGAGGTAGACCACCGGCGTCAGGAAGAGCGTGAACAGCGCGGTCAGGCCCAGCCCCCCGAATACCACCCAACCCACGGCGGCACGCGCCTCGGCACCGGGCCCACTGGAGAGAATCAGCGGCAGCGCGCCAAGCACCGTCGACACCAGCGTCATGGCAATGGGCCGCAGCCGCACATTCGCCGCCTCGCGCACGGCCTCGCGGACACCCCGGCCGGCGTCCCGGCGCTGGTCCGCAAACTCCACCAGCAGAATACCGTTCTTGGCGATGAGCCCGATCAGCATGACCAGCCCGACCTGGGAGTAGATGTTGAGGCTGGTACCCGTCAGGAACAGCGAGAAGATGGCCGCGGCCAGCCCGAAGGGTACGATCGCCATGATCACCAGCGCACTGGTCAGGCTCTCGAACTGGGCAACGAGCACCAGGAACACCACCAGCAGCGCGAAGCCGTAGGTCAGGAGCGTCTCGCGGCCGGACTCCTCCAACGTCGCCGCCTCACCCCGGGTAAGCACCTCGATAGCCGGCGGCACGACCTCCTCCGCCAGGGCGCGAAGCTCGTCGATGGCGGTCTGCAGCGCGACGCCCTCGACCACGTCGACGTCTATCTCGATGGCACGGCGCTGCGACTGGCGCTCGAGTTCGCTCGCCACCCCGGCCTCGACGATGGTCACGACGCTGGACAGCGGCACGAGGACACCGCTGCCGGTGCGCACGGTGAGGTTCACCAGGTCGCCGGGGCCGTCGATGGACCGCGCCCCGGCCTCGAGCATGATCGGTACCGCCTGGTCGCCGACATTGAGGTCGATCACGTCGAGGCCGTCAATCATCGCGCGCAGTGTCTCGGCGAGCTGCGCAAGCTCGATGCCGAGGTCTGAGACCCGGCGCCGGTCGATGCGCACGGAGAGCTGTGGCTGAGTCGGCTGGTAGCCGATGCGAGGGCCCTGCACGCTGCTGAGGCGCCCGCGGATGGCGTCGGCGTAGGCCCGCGCCGCCGCGTGGATACGATCGTAGTCGTTGCCCGTGAGCACCAGCTCCAGCCCCCCGGAACTGCCGCGCAGGTTGAGACTGTTGCTGCTGAATACGCGCGCACCGGCCCCCGGCAGATTGCGCAGGATCGGCGCCAGCTCCGCGGCAATGGCCTGCTGACTGCGCTCGCGCTCGTCCCAGGGCGCCAGCGGCGCGCTGATGAACAGGATGTTCGGGTCCCAGCGTCCCACCACCGTGTACACCGAAGTGATCTCGCCGCCGGCTACCAGCGGCCGCAGGACGTCCTCGACGCGATTCGCCTGCCGCTCCATGTAGGGCAGACCCACGCCGTCGGGACCGCGGGCGAAAACCATAAGCTCGCCGCGGTCCTCCTCGGGCAGCAGCTCCCGATCGAGCTGGAAGTAGAGCCCGCCGGCGCCACCGGCGGCCGCGAGGCAGGCCAGGAGCGTGAGCCAGGGGTGGGCGAGCAGCCTGTCCAGCGACGCCGTGTAGAGACGCTGCAGGCCCCCGCCGAGCCGGCGCAACCCGCGGTCGATGGCGCCCTCGGGCGATGTGCCCAGGCGGGCCATGGCGGCCGGCACGAGGGACAGCGCGACGAAGGAGGAGATGGCAACCGCGACCGCAAGCACCAGCCCGAATTCCCGGAACAGGCGCCCGGCGGTGCCGGGGAGGAAGGCGATGGGCACGAAGACCGCCGCGAGCACTGCGGTCGTCGCGACCACCGCGAAAAACACCTGTCGCGTGCCGAGTACCGCCGCCGCGCTGCCGCCGAGCCCCTCCCGGCGGCGGCGCTGGATGTTCTCGAGAACAACGATGGCATCGTCCACGATAAGCCCCGTCGCCAGCACCAGGGCGAGCAGCGTCAGGATGTTGATGGAGAAGCCGAGGAGCCAGATCGCCGCCACCGTGCCGAGGAGGGAGACGGGGATGGCGACCGCCGGCACCAGGGTCAGGCGCAGGGAGCCGGAGAACACCCGGATCGTGGCCACCACCACAACGACCGCCAGCGCCAGGCTGATGAGCACTTCGCGCACGGCCCCGCGGATGAATACGGCGTTGTCGGAGATCTTGCGCAGCGCGAGATCGTCGAAGCGTGCATTCAGCCGCTCGAGGGCCCGATCGACGCCGGCGGCGATCTCGATCGTGTTGGAACCCGCCTGGCGCACCACACCGACACCGACCACGCGCTGTCCGTCCAGCCGCACGAGGGATTCCGGGTCCGCGGGCGCAAAGGTGACATCGGCGATATCACCAATGCGCACTGTGCCGGTGATGATCGTCCCGGCAACCTGCTCCGCGGTCACCACGGAGGCATCCGCCCTGACCAGGAGCTGCTGGTCGCCGCCGCGGAAGCTGCCGGCCGGCACATCCAGCGGCGCCTGGCGCAGCACCGCGGCGACCTCGCTCACGGTCAGGCCGTAGCTGGCCAGGCGCAGCGGGTCCACGATCACCCGCAGGGTACGCTCCCGGTTGCCGAAGAGCGGCACGTCCGCCACCCCGGGCAGGGACAGAAGAGCCGGAGCAATATCCTGCTCGACGATGCGGGTCAGCGCCTCTTCGCTGTACACGGTGCTGGAGACCGCCACGCGCACGACCTCCTGCGCGTCCTCGTCCGCCTTATAGACGGCGACCTGCTCGACGTCGTCAGGCAGTTCCCGGGTAACCTGGCTGATGGCCTCGCGCACGTCCGTGGCTGCCCGGTCGAGGTCATAGCCGGGACGGAACTCGGCACGGACGCGGGTGCTGTTCTCCTCACTGGCGGAGCTGATGTCGGTCACCCCGGACACCCGGGCGACGGCGCCCTCGAGGATCCGGGTCACCTCGGCATCCATGGTCTCCGGCGAACCGCCGGGGAGCTGGGCACGCACGTTGATCAGCGGGCGGTCGACGTCGGGCAGCTCCCGCACCTCTACGGCCAGCAGCGCGGCGATACCGGCGATGGCAATAAGCAGATTCATCACCGCCACCAGCCAGGGGCGCCGCACCCCGAGAGCCGGCAGGTCGTTGCGCCCGGGGTCGCGTTCTATCACGGGATCAGCCCTCGCTCGCAGCAGGCGCCAGCGTGCCGCGGGCGTCCCGGGCGAGGGCGGCGGCATCCATGGTCCGGACGCGGACGCCCTCGCGCATGGACTGCACGCCCTCGCCGACGACCGGCGCCCCGGCGGGCAGCTCCGCCCCGATAAGCACCCGCCCCTGCTGGCGCTGCACCAGGGTCGCGGGCACCCGTCGTGCACGCCCGTTGTCCACGGTCCACACGTAGGCCCCGTCCGCGCCCCACTGCAAGGCGACTTCCGGTACCGTCGGGAACGCGCCGCCCGTGAGGTCGAGCTGCACACGGAAGCTCATGCCCGGGCGCAGCCGATCATTGCCGTTGGGCACTTCCGCCCGCGCCGTGAAGGCCCGGGACAGCGGATCGACGCGGGAGCCGATGTCCACCACCGTACCGGCGGCGCGCGTGCGCTCGTCGCTCCACACTTCGATGCGAACCGGGTCGCCGGCCTCGACCCGGCCCACAAATGCCTCCGGCACGTCGAAGCTGACCAGCAACACACCGCGATCGTCGATGCTGGTAATTTCCGTAGTCGGCTCGATGCGGTCACCGGGGTCGATATCGGTGAGGCCCACGTAGCCGTCAAAGGGCGCGGTGACGAAACGGCGGTCGAGGGCAAGCTGCGCCCGATCGCGCTCGATACGGGCAGACTCCAGCGTGGTGCGGGCGGTATCGATGGTGGTTTCCGGCACGGTGCGCTCGACGCTGCTGTTGGCCGTCGTGTAGCGCGTGAGCATGCGCCGGGCGTCGGCGAGCCGGAGCTCGGCGAGCTCCAGGGCGAGCTTCTCGTCGCGGGAATCCAGGGCCAGGAGCACGCTCCCTTGCGCCACCCGGTCGCCGGGCCGGAAATTGACGGCGACAACCTCGCCCGCCGCCTCCGGATAGAGCAACACGGAGCGCCGCGCCCGGGCCGTACCCACGGCCTCGATGCGGGTGCGAAGAGTCTCGAGACGCACCGGCTCGACGACCACGGGCACGGCGGCGCGGGCGCCGCTTGCCGGCGTCGGCGCCGGCCCGCGTTCGCTACAGGCCGCGGCGAGGAGGCCGAGCACCAGAACGGTGACCGCGCGGCGCGGAGCGGATTGTCTCGACATGAATTCTCTCCGCCGGGAAACTGGCAAGGAGCGCCTACCATAGCCAATGACCCTGGCGCAGGCCAGCAGGAGATTGCCTTTCGTGGACAGGCCCTGGACAGCGTCCGCGAGTGGGCCACGCGGTAAGTTCGGCAAGGCTCAGCTCTGAGACAACGCGACGCGCTGTCCGGGTGCTTGCTCATGGCCGCTTTATCGGCCGGAAAAATAGCGCCTGATCCTGCGATCGGAGGCGATCCGCGCTATCATTTTTCGCTCCTCGGCCTTTTCACTATGGAGAGTTCCGCAGTGCCTGCCGGAGACACCGGATGGCGCTGCCGGCAGAGCCGGACAGACTCAGGGACGTATTTCTCGCTGCAATATCTGGACAGCGTCAGTGACTGAGTTCGCGCGCCAGCTGAACTGACAGGATCACGCGTCATGGATATTCCCCTGCATCAGGTCGACGCTTTCACTGACCGCGTTTTTGCCGGCAATCCGGCTGCCGTCTGTATCCTGCCAGCATGGCCGGATGACGCGCTGTTACAGCAGGTCGCCGCCGAGAACAATCTGTCCGAGACGGCGTTTCTTGTCGCCGATGCAGCGCGTGCCGATCACTTTGCGTTGCGCTGGTTCACGCCGGGCGCGGAGGTTGATCTGTGCGGGCACGCCACGCTCGCATCTGCCTTCGTGATCTTTGCGTCCATGCACGTCGCGGGTCGCACCTTGCACTTCCACACACGCAGTGGCCCGCTCACGGTGACCCGGGGCGACGCCGGCCGGTTGCGTATGGACTTTCCCGCCTGGCCGGCACAGGCGGTTGGCGACGATGAGGCCTCGCGCATCGCCGCCGCTCTGGACGCGGCCCTGGGCGCGCGCCCGGTCGAGGTGCTGCGCGCGGTGAATCTGCTGGCGGTATTCGACAGCGAAGAGACCTTGCGCTCGCTGCGCTATTCCCCGGCGCTGGTTCCCGCGCTGGAGGCGGCGAATGCCTGGGGTCTGATCGCCACCGCGCCCGGGGCAGCGGGCGCGGCGCATGACTTTGTCTCCCGCTTCTTCGCGCCGCTCAAGGGTGTCGATGAGGACCCTGTGACCGGGTCTGCCCACTGTACGCTGATGCCGTACTGGAGTGCGCGTATGCAGCGATCAACGCTGACGGGTTACCAGGCCTCCCGTCGCGGCGGAACCGTGCACTGCGAAATGGCCGGCGACCGGGTCTTCCTCAGCGGCGAGTGTCGTCAATTCCTTGCGGGCACCATCACGCTCGCGGATTGATCGCCGCCGGCAGGGCTGCTGCAGACAGTGGTGCGACGCGGAGTCTCCCGGTCACGCCATCAGTCGGGCAATGCAGTGTGAACGATGCGGTTGCCCCGGTAAGAGCCGATATACAGCCGGTCGCCGACGTCAAGAGCGACAGTCCCGGCGCCCATCGGAACTCCCTCGTGCGTCAGCAGCGTCCGCGTTGACAGGGTTTGCGGATCGATACCGACGATGGAGTAGGGCAGCAGGCTGGTCTCCTCCGGTGCCTGCTCAAGGGAATCGGCCAGGGCGAAAAGACTGGCGTGGTGCGACGCGACCAGCAGCTGCCCATCGCGGGTCCAGCTGAGGTTGTCGGGTTTCTCCACCGGCGCCTCGCCCAGATGCTCGCCATCCCGCCAGCTTACCGCCAGCACCCGGTTGCCGAAATACTCGTTGATATACAGCGTCGTCTCGTCCTCGGACAGGATCAGGCCGTTGGGGAAGCGGCTTTCAGTGCCGGCGACCTCGGTGAAGCCGTCATCCGGCGTCCAGTGGTATACCAGCCCGGTGTTGAATCCCAGTCTTGCCAGTATGGCTTCAAAGGTGCCGCGCGACCGGCTGCCCATGTGCGTGACCAGGAAGCCGCCGGCCGCCAGTCCGGCGACGTCGTTGAAGTTGCCGTCCTCGGGAGCCAGGGCGCAGCCGCGCCAGACCAGGGTCGGCGTGTCTTCCGTGTCGATAAGCTCAAGGAATTCCACGGACTCGCGACCGGCGTGGTTCACCGCGAGCAGTCGCCAGCGACCATCCGCAAGCGGGTGCAGGTCGATGCCGTGGGCGTGCAGCGGCGCTTCCGGCGCGGGGCAATCCGCGCTTCCCCAGCCCGGCGCGGGCTCTAGCGCCATGCGGTCTTCGGCAAACAGGGGCTCGACACGCTGCTCCCGCGTGTGAAGAAGGAAGATGCCGCCGGGGCCCGCCATCTGACCAAAAATGATCTGTCCGTCCCCGGGCGCACGCACCAGGTCTTCGGGCGCCACCACGCCGCAGATCGGCACGAAGCCGTCGGCGGCCTCGCAGGGCGGATTGGCCTGCTGCGCCGCCGCTGGCAGCGCGCCAAGCAGCAGCTGCCCGACGAGCAGGGCTGCACAGAAAAACCGAGTTGAGCCATGGGGCAAAAGGGTCTGGTTGCGCATGCCTTGTAGTCCTCAGAAGTGTCTACAGAGGCTTACGTTATCACGCGACCCGTGCTGGCCGGGCGCGTCTGCTTCGCTGAATGCTACCGGGCAGAGAGTCCGCCGACAAAACAGCCCCGCAGCCCCGAGTCAGCCCCCAGCTGCATTGCCGCCGGCGCTCCCTTGTCGCGGAGCTGCACCGCGGCGTCTTAGACGCCGCGCAACACGGAGCTGCGCGGCACGCGGTTGCAGACTCGCCGGGATTCCGGTCCTCTCGGGCGCCTGGTGGGCCACGCCCGGTCCCAGGCAGCGGCAGCGGCAGCACATCTTCGCCT
>CAYFVG010000118.1:0-8872 GCA_964346365.1 uncultured Alteromonadaceae bacterium | reverse complement strand
ATGCAGAGGGTCTCGGCGGGGCCTTGGCGCCGCGGCTAGAGGCTCAGGGAGAGCGCGTAATAGTACAGCGCGTAGAACGCGGTCAACAACAGGCCGACGGCGCGGCCGAGGTAGCTGTAGCCGCCCGCGGCGGGGCGGCGGTAATGTCCCGCGTAGAAGACGATGGCGAGGAGGAAGGTGAAAGCGGCCATGGCCGGATAGTCGCGGCCCAGGACCTCCGGGGACAGCGCCAGCGGCGCGATGACCCCGGGGATGGACATGACCGCCAGCAGGTTGAACAGGTTCGAGCCGATGATGTTGCCGATGGCGATTTCCGTGTGGCCCTTGAGGGCGCCGGCCAGGGTGGCGGCGAGCTCCGGCAGGCTGGTGCCGACGGCGACGATGGTGAGGCCGATAATCAGTTCCGAGACCCCGAGCTGCGTCGCGATGGTGGTGGCGCCCCAGACCAGCAGGCGGGAACTGCCGACGAGCAGGGCGAGGCCGGCGATGAAGGCCAGCCAGGCGCGGCCGGGCTTCAGGTGCGGCAAGTCTTCACCCTCGCTCTCTTCCCGTACCACCCGGTCCCCGGCCCGGGCGCGCACCATCTGCACGAGGATCAGCGCGAGACCGCCGATCATCAGCAGGCCGTCGAGGCGCGACAGCAGCCCGTCGAGCAGCAGCAGCCAGGTGCCCAGCGTGACGATAAGCAGCGTCGGCAGCTCGACGCGAATGCAGTTCTGGCGGATCAGCAGCGGCACGACCAGGACGGTGACACCGAGCACCAGACCGATGTTGGCGATATTCGAACCCAGGGCATTGCCGACGGCGAGTTCGCCCGCGCCGGCGAGGGCCGCGATCACGGCGACGAGGATCTCCGGGGCCGAAGTGCCGAGGGACACGATGGTCAGGCCGATGATGACCGGTGAGAGGCCGAGGTTCTCGGCGATGGAGGCCGCACCGGCGACGAACAGGTCGGCGCTCCAGACCAGCAGCACGAGGCCGATGATGACCGCGGCGGCGGCGAGGATCACGGCCGGGCAGCTTCCCGGCACAGGCCCGCGCCCGGGCCCGGCAATGCCGGGCGGGGGCCGCGGTCATACGGCATGCGGATTGAAACGTAGTACACTTGCGTTTTTATACCGGTGCGGAAAGTCGTCATGGAGCAGAGTCTACCCTGTCGCGGGCGGCGCCGCAGTAAACAGGACGCAGCAAACCGTTCAGGCAGTAATGCAGTAGGCAAAAATGCCAGAGCAATCCGGACAACAGGCATGAGAACAACTATGACAGCGGAATCGGACCGGCGGCGTCGCCCCTGGCAGGGCGCCGCGTCCCGGTTGCTTGCCCTGGCCATGCTCGTCGCGGGCCTCGCCGGGGCCGCGCTGGGAGACAACCGCAGCGCCGCCGAGACGCTCCGGGAGACCACGGAGAGCGTCCTGCAGGTGATCGACAACGCCGAGGGCTACGTCGACGACGACCCGCAGCGCTACTACGATGCCGTGCATGAGGTGCTGGACCCGATCGTGGACTTCCGCGGTTTTGCCCGCGGCATCATGGGGGATTACGCCACCAGCGAGCGGTACCGCGCCCTGGACGAGGCGGGCCGGCGGGCGCTGCGGGACCAGCTCGAGCGCTTCACGGCAACCATGCGCAAGGGGCTGGTGCGCACCTACAGCAAGGGGCTGCTGGCCTTCAACGGCTCCCGGGTAGAGCTCGACGAGGAAAAGAGCTTCGAGGAAGGGGGCCGGGCGAGGCTGCGGCAGCTCATTCACAGCGACGAGGCGGAGCCGTACGTGGTGACCTACACCATGGCCCGGGAGCGCGATGGCCGCTGGCTGATCCGCAACCTGATCGTCGAGGACGTGAATCTCGGCCAGATCTACCGCAGCCAGTTCGAGGCCGCGGCCCGGAAATACGACGGCGACCTCGACAAGGTCATCAGCAACTGGACTGCCGAGGGTCTGGACAGCTGAGACCGCCGGCTCGGCGCGCGGGGGTTTCAGGCAGCAGGCAACGGGCAACAGTCAAGCGGGACGAGACGGAGGTGAGAGTGGACGCGGCGACGGTAAAGGCGCTCCTGGAGCGTGAGTTCGAGGGCTGCGAGGTGCAGGTCGACGGGGCCGGCAGCAACTACGATATCACGGTGATCGGCGAGCTGTTCGCCGGGCTGCGGCCGGTAAAGAAACAGCAGCTCGTCTACGGTGCGCTGCGCGACAGCATCGCCGCCGGCGCCATCCACGCGGTGAACATCCGCACCTTCACGCCCGACGAATGGCAGGGGTAGGATCGTGTCCGGCACCCTGACGCTCGCTCTGACCAAGGGTCGGATCCTCGCCGAGACCCTGCCCCTGCTCGCCCGGGCGGGGATCGAGCCGGCGGAGGATATCGCCAGCAGCCGCAAGCTCGTCTTCGACAGCAATCGCTCCGGGCTGCGCCTGCTCGTACTGCGCGGCACGGATGTGCCCACCTACGTGCGCCACGGCGCCGCCGATCTGGGGGTGGTGGGCAAGGACATGCTCCTCGAGCAGGGTGCCGAAGGCATGTACGAACCCCTGGACCTCGGCATCGCCCGCTGTCGTCTGATGACCGCCGCGCCGACGGGCTGGCGCCCGGGGAGTCCGCGGGTGCGGGTGGCAACGAAGTTCGTCAATGTCGCCCGGCGCCACTTCGCCGGCCGGGGCGTGCAGGCGGATATCATCAAACTCTACGGCGCCATGGAGCTGGCCCCGAGCATGGGGCTGGCGGACCTGATCGTCGATATCGTCGACAGCGGCAACACGCTGCGTGCCAACGGCCTCGAAGCGCTGGAGGAAATCGCCGCCGTGAGCTCCCGGCTGGTGGTCAACAAGGCCGCCCTGCGGGCATCCCACGGGCCTATCACGCGTCTGCTCGCGGACATCGAGGCGGCGCTGCCGGCGGGCGGGGTGGCGGCATGATCGCGCGCCTGGACACCCGCGCAGCCGATTTTGACGCGGCGCTTGCGGCCCTGGCCCCGGCCGGTGACGCCGACGCGGCAACGGTGCAGGCCCGGGTCGGCGAGATCCTGGCCGCGGTGCGCGAGCGCGGGGACGCGGCGGTGCTCGAGTACACGGCGCGCTTCGACGGCCTGGAGGCCGGCGACGCGGCTGCCCTGGCGGTGCCTCGGGAGCGCCTGCAGGCCGCCCTGGACGGGCTGCCGGCGAAGGAGCGCGAGGCCCTCGCGGTGGCGGCGCAGCGTATTCGCGATTATCACCAGCGGCAGCTCGGCGAGAGCTGGCAGTACACCGACGAGTACGACAACGTACTGGGCCAGCAGGTCACGCCCCTCGCCAGCGTCGGCGTTTACGTGCCCGGGGGCAAGGCGAGTTACCCGTCCTCGGTCCTCATGAATGCCCTCCCGGCTCACGTCGCGGGGGTGGCGGAGATCACCATGGTGGTGCCGGCGCCCGGCGGCGAGCTCAACGAACTGGTCCTGGCCGCTGCCGCCCTGGCCGGGGTTTCCCGGGTGTTCACGATCGGCGGCGCCCAGGCCGTGGCCGCGCTCACCTTCGGCACGGAGACCGTTGCCCCGGTGGACAAGATTGTCGGCCCGGGCAATGCCTATGTGGCCGAGGCCAAGCGGCAGGTCTTCGGGCAGGTGGGCATCGATATGGTCGCCGGTCCCTCGGAGATCCTCATCATCTGCGACGGCGGCACGGACCCCGCGTGGATTGCCATGGACCTCTTCTCCCAGGCCGAGCACGACGAGAATGCCCAGGCGCTGCTTTTGTCCCCGGATTCCGCCTTCCTCGACGCCGTGGCCGCGGCCATCGAGGCGCTCCTCCCGCAGCAGGAGCGCCGCGACATCATCGCCGCCTCCCTCGCCCGGCGCGGCGCCCTGGTGCAGACCGCCGATCTCGACGACGCGGTGCGCCTCTCCAACCGCCTCGCCCCGGAGCACCTGGAGCTTTCCGTCGAGGAGCCGGAGGCGCTGCTGCCGTCGATCCGCGCCGCCGGGGCGATTTTCCTCGGGCGCTACAGCGCCGAGGCCCTGGGGGACTACTGCGCCGGCCCCAATCACGTGTTGCCCACCGCCGGCAGCGCGCGTTTCTTTTCGCCGCTCGGCGTCTACGATTTCCAGAAGCGCAGCTCGATTATCAACGTCAGCGCCACCGGGGCGCGGGTGCTCGGCGACATCGCCTCGACCCTCGCCCGGGGTGAGTCCCTCACCGCTCACGCGCGCAGCGCCGAGTATCGCCGCGACGCTGCACCGGATAGCTGACGGCGCTTCAGGGCGCCGGGCGGCCCGGTGACTGGGTCTGGGCGCCGACCACGGCGCGCAGGTCCACGGTCTGGCGGCCCCGGAGCGCGGTGATGCGCAGGCTGTCCCCGGGGCGGAGCAGGGCGATGTCGTACATGCTTCGCCGCACGTCTTCCACCGCTTCGCCGTTGAAATGGGTGATTACATCCCCGGGCCGCAGTCCCGCCTTCTGCGCCGGCCCACCCTTGGCCACCGCCGTGACGACGAGCGCCTGCCCCGCGGGGCCGTCGCCGTCGCGCCGAAGCCGTGGTTCCACCTGCACCCCCAGCCAGCCGCGGATGACCCGGCCGTAGTCGATGAGGTCGCCGACCACGAAGCGGGCGAGGTCCACGGGGATGGCCAGCCCGATGCCGATACCTGTCGCGCCGCCGGCCGCCTGCTGTTCGGAGGTGTAGATAAGCGTATTGATGCCGACGAGGCGACCCGCGGTGTCCACCAGCGCCCCGCCGGAGTTGCCCTGGTGGATGATCGCGTCGGTCTGGATATAGCTCTCGTAGATCCCCTCGAGGCCGTAGCGCTCGAGGCCGGAGATGATCCCCTGGGTCACAGACTGACCGAAGCCCAGGGGGTTGCCGATGGCGAGCACGACATCGCCGACCCGTGCTTCGGCGGAGTTGCCGAGGGCGATGGGCGTCAGGTCCGGCAGGTCGATCTTCAGCAGGGCCAGGTCCGTTGCCGGGTCCGTGCCGATGGTGCGGGCGGCGGTGGTGCGGCCGTCGCCGAGGAGTACCTGAATCTCGTCGGCGCCGTCGATGACATGGTTGTTGGTGACGACGTGGCCGTCGGCGGAGAAGATCACCCCGGAGCCGAGGCTGCGCTCGATACGCTGCCGGGGCTGACCGCGGGGTACGAACTGGCGCCAGAAGGGGTCGTCGAGCAGGCGCCCGGCCCGGGTGGCGACCACTTTCCGTGTGTAGATGTTGACCACTGCGGGGGTGGCTGACTGCACCGCCGCCGCGTGGCTCTGCGGCTGCAGCTGTGCACTGCCGCTCTCGTCCGCCGGGAACACCCAGTGCTCCAGCGCGAGCAGCGCCGCGAGAATACCGGCGACAGCCGGCCAGGCCGCGACGCGTAGCCAGCTCAGCATGCGCTTTCCTCTGGTGTTCTGTCGGTTGCCCTCAGGGACATCGCCGCCGTCGCGGACCCGCTGCCGGAGCCCCGGCGCCTTTCTGACAGCGACAACCCGGTCTCAGCCCTCACCGGGCGCTCCTGGCCGGGCACCCCTCGCCGGGCGCCCCTCGCCATACACTGCTAACAGGCCGCCCGGCGGAGCCGGTCGCAAGGCAATGGCTCAGGCGGTTTCCTTGCGCTCTGCCTCTTTGCTCTCTTCTTTGTCCCCTTCCTCTTTCGGTTCTTCTCCGTCAGGTGCCGCTCCGTCAGCCTCCTCTTCGCCGGAACCGTCTTCCTCGGCTTGCGTTTCTTTGCCGGCTTCTTTTTTGCCTTCCTGCTCGCTCCCGCTCCCGGGGGTAGTGTCAGTCACCTCTTCCGCCTCGTCGGCGTCGGCCAGCGTCTCGGTGCCGGGGACGGTCTCGCGCTCGATACCGAAGCTTTCGTTGAGCATGCCGGTCTCACCCTCGGTCTTGGGGGCGTAGTCCCGCGGTGGTTCGACATCGACGGACTCCGGGGGTACCTCGCTGGCGTCGCCGGGGCCGTCGAGGCGCTTCACGGTCACGTCGTTCTTACCGACACAGAGGGTGTTGGCGCCCTCGGCCAGGTGTTCGTGAATGCCCCGGTACATGTCGGTCAGGGCGTTGAGACGGTCGGCGGTCTCGACGAAGTGCTCGCTGACACGGTTTTCGTAGGCCTGCTTGTCCCGGCTGAGCTGGTCGACGCGCTTCTCCAGCTCCTTTGCCTGCTGGCTGCCGGCGGTGGAGTTGCGGCCGAAGAGCATGCCGAGCAGCCCCCCCAGGATGAGCGCGCAGACTCCGGTGCCGATCAGGATATCGATGCTGTACATGAGAATCACTCCGTAACTAGGGCTGTGAAGATGGCTTTCGTGATGGCTTTTGTGATGGCGGTTGTGTTGGCTTTCGCGCGGGCCTTGGTGATGGCCTTGTCGAATATGAAAACGTGGGCGGAGTATACCGCGCGGGCACCGGTGGCGGCGAGGTTTCGTCGCCAACTTTCCGTGCCAACGTTGACTACGAGCAATGAAATGCACGGATTGCGACCAGTGCAGGCCGCCGCTAGAGTAGCGCCCCCGACGCACAGGGGGGTGCTCAGCTAAAGGGCTCACAGGTCAGGGCCCACAGGTAAACGGGAAGAGGGCGAAGAGGGCAGGGCTTGGGGACGCCGCGACAGCGCTACGAAAAAGAGCTCGCAGAGCACGGCTTCGCCCGCGACCCGGCGCAGGCCGAGGCGGTGGCGGCCCTGGATGACCTGTTCTGCCGCCTGGCGGCGCGGCGCGACGCCCGCCGGAGCCTGGGCGGCGCCCTGGCGCGCCTGCGGCGTCGGCCGCGGGAGCCGGAGACCGGCCTCTATCTCTGGGGCGGGGTCGGCCGCGGCAAGACCTGGCTCATGGACACGTTCTACGATTGCCTGCCCGCCGAAGGCAAAAAGCGGGTGCACTTCCACCGCTTCATGCAGCGGGTGCACCGCGAGCTCGGGGCCCTCGCCGGCGAGAAGAACCCCCTGGACAAGCTTGCGGACCGGCTCGCCGCGGAGACGTCGGTCCTGTGCTTCGACGAGTTCTACGTCAGCGACATTGCCGATGCCATGATTCTCGGCACCCTCATGGAGGCGCTCTTTGCCCGCGGTATCACGCTGGTCGCCACCTCGAACATCCCGCCGCAGCGCCTGTACGAGAACGGGCTCCAGCGCCAGCGCTTCCTGCCGGCGATCGCGCAGATCGAGGCGCACACCCGGGTCCTGAACGTCGACGGTGGCATCGACTACCGGCTGCGCACCCTGGAGCGGGCGCCGCTTTACCATCACCCGCTCGGGGAGGCCGCCACGGCGGCGCTGCAGGACTTCTTCCGGCGTCTGGCGCCCGAGGCCGGCCGCCCCCGGGAGCGGCTGGAGATCAACGGCCGCTACCTCACCGCGCGCTGCCTGGCCGACGACGTGGCGTGGTTCGAGTTCGAGGAGCTGTGCGGCGGACCGCGCTCGCAGAACGACTACATCGAGCTGGCGCGGGTGTTCCACGCAGTGCTGCTGGCGGGGGTGACGCCCATGGGCCGGGCCACGGATGACGCCGCCCGGCGCTTCATCAGCCTGGTCGACGAATTCTACGACCGCAATGTCAAGCTGGTGATCGCCGCCGATTGCCCCCTCCTGTCGCTCTATGAGGGCGGCGGCCTCGCCTTCGAATTCGAGCGCACCCTGTCGCGGCTGCAGGAAATGCAGTCGCGCGACTATTTGGCCCGGGAGCACCAGCCCTGAGCCCCCCGGGGGACGGAATCGCGGGGACAGGGTAAACAAGCGCGGGCCAAAGAAGGTCCGGGCAAAGAAGGGCTTGCGGCACTCCCCGCCTTCCAGTAGGATTCGCGCTCTTTTATTTTTGCGCGCAAAGCGAGACGGCACCCATGAAAACTTACAGCGCGAGAGCCGAAGACGTGCACCGGGACTGGTATGTCGTGGACGCCACGAACAAGACCCTGGGTCGGCTGGCGGCGGAGATCGCCCACCGCCTCCGCGGCAAGCACAAGGCCGAATACACCCCGCACGTCGATACCGGCGATTACGTCGTCGTGGTCAATTGCGAGAAAGTCCGGGTAACCGGCAACAAGGCCACGGACAAGATGTACTATCGTCACACGGGGTACCCGGGTGGTATCCGCGGGATGTCCTTCGACAAGCTTATCGACAAGGCGCCGGAGCGGGTGCTGCAGCGCGCCGTCAAGGGCATGCTGCCGCGCAACCCCCTGGGCCGGGCAATGTTCCGCAAACTGAAGGTCTACGCCGGCAACGAGCATCCGCACGGCGCGCAGCAGCCGCAAACTCTGAACATCTGAAGTTTCCTGAATTCGAAGGTCAATTAACCGAAAGGCGCATCATGGCAGCAACCCAATACTACGGCACGGGTCGCCGGAAGACCTCCACGGCGCGTGTGTTCCTGCAGAGCGGCGGCGGTGGCATCACGGTCAATAAGCGCCCCCTGGACCAGTACTTCGGCCGCGAGGTCGCACGCATGATCGTGCGCCAGCCCCTCGAACTGGTGGACCTGGTCGAAAAGTTCGATATCAATGTCACGGTCGAGGGCGGCGGCAGCTTCGGCCAGGCCGGCGCCATCCGCCACGGCATCACCCGCGCGCTCATGGACTATGACGAGTCCCTGCGCGGCACGCTGCGCGGCGCCGGTTTCGTAACCCGCGACGCGCGGGCGGTCGAGCGCAAGAAGATAGGCCTGCGCAAGGCGCGCAAACGCCCGCAGTTCTCCAAGCGCTGATCGTCCCGCGGCGCTCGCTCGGGCACGGTTTCACGAAACGCCCGAGCGCACTCCTCACTCACCCCCGCCGCCTCGCGTACTTTCAAGGCGGTAGGGTTTCTTCCATCTATCCTGGCCGACTACTGGAACGTGCCCTCGCCCGGCCGGTCTGCCCTTAGCAACGCTCACCGCAGGTTTCCGGGACGGGTACTGGCAGATTTTCGGGACGGGTCCTGGAGGGTGCCCCCAGT
>CAYFVG010000117.1:0-8882 GCA_964346365.1 uncultured Alteromonadaceae bacterium | reverse complement strand
AGCCTCGGGCCCGCGCGTACCCATCGCCGGCCGGTGCGTCTTGGAACGTGTGGCCGAACAGACTCTGGCAGGACGCCAGCGGTTGAATGCCACTCCCGCTGGGCGCAACAACAGCGCCTACGCCCAAAAGGGGAAAGAAAAATCCGGAGACCCGGTGCGTGCCGCCGGGGGGGGTGGGGGAGTGTCGCCCCCACAACCCCGCCGATACGGCGGGAACGACTAACGGGACATGCGGGCAGCTGAACCAACTGAGACCATTGATGCAGTGGGCCAGAGGCCGGGGGTACCCGACGCTAGCCGTTGCCACCTGCACGACAGCGCGGAGTGTCCCTGCCGCGCGCGCGCCTGTCAACCGGTAAAAATTCCATCACATGCGACACAATCCGCACGCGGCATTGCGCGCCCTGTGGCCGTGGGGTACTTTGGCCGTGGATAAGGTGATTTTTGAGGTGTCCAGTGACGACGAGCGGTCGCCTGTGCAGCGTGCCACTACGACTATTACTACTACTATCAGTGATCTGCGCCCTGGCTTTCCACGCATCCGGAGCGGCGGGCGCGGGCAAGGTCTATCGGTGGACCGACGAGCGCGGCAAGCTGGTCATCGCAGACCGCCCGCCGGAAGATAGCGCCATTCCCTACGACATCGTCGACACGGGCGGCACGGGTCTGCGCAGAGTCCCGGCGGCGCCCGCCGAGGCGCCGGCTACACAGACAGCCGCCAACCCCCAGCCGTCAGCCGGCGGCGAGGGGGCCGACGAGAGCGTCGACGAGGGCCTCGAGAAGGATCCTGACATCTGCCGGGCAGCGCGCAATAACCTGGAGTCGCTGCAGGGCCTTGCGCGGGTGCGCATGAAAGGGCCGGACGGCGAGTTTTACTACCTTACCGAAGAGGACAAGGAGCGGGAGCGGGAGCAGGCGCGCCGTCTCATCGAGATGCACTGCGAATAGGCTGTTGCACGCTTCGCCCGCGCGCGCTCCCTCACCTTCATTCTTAGCTTCAACCTCGCCGCGTCAGGCAGCCTGCGCCGTGGTGAAAACGACCTGCTCGTCCCCGACATCCACGCGGATCGTGTCGCCGGCAGAAAAGTCACCGGCGAGGATTTGCTGCGAGAGCGGGTTCTCGAGCTCCTGCTGGATGGCCCGCTTGAGGGGCCGGGCACCGTAGACCGGGTCGAAGCCCGCCGCGACCAGCTTGTCGAGAAACGCGTCCGACAGCTCCAGAGACAGCTCGCGCTCGGCCAGCCGTGCGCGCAGATGATCCAGCTGAATGTCGGCGATGCCGCGGATCTGCGACTGCTGCAGCGGGTGGAAGACCACCGTCTCGTCGATCCGGTTGATGAACTCCGGCCGGAAGTGCTGGCCGACCACCTCCATGACCGCTTGCTTCATGCGGTCGTAGTTCTCTTCCCCGGCCATCTCCTGGATCAGATCTGAGCCGAGGTTCGAGGTCATCACGATCACCGTGTTGCGAAAATCCACGGTGCGGCCCTGCCCGTCCGTCAAGCGCCCGTCCTCGAGCACCTGCAGCAGGATATTGAACACATCCGTGTGGGCTTTTTCCACTTCGTCCAGGAGCAGCAGCGAGTAGGGCCGGCGGCGCACCGCCTCCGTGAGGTAGCCGCCCTCCTCGTAGCCGACGTAGCCCGGGGGTGCGCCGATCATGCGGGCCACGGAGTGCTTCTCCATGAACTCGGACATGTCGATACGCACCATGGCCTGCTCGCTGTCGAAGAGAAACGAGGCCAGGGCCTTGCACAGCTCGGTCTTGCCCACGCCCGTGGGGCCGAGGAACAGGAAGGAACCGTTCGGCCGGTTCGGGTCCGCCAGCCCGGCCCGGGAGCGACGCACGGCGTTGGAAACGGCCGTGACCGCCTCCTCCTGGCCGACCACCCGCTGGTGCAGGGCGCTCTCCATGCGCAGGAGCTTGTCGCGGTCGCCCTCGAGCATCTTGGCGACGGGAATACCGGTCCAGCGCGACACGACCTCGGCCACCTCTTCGTCCGTCACCTTGTTGCGCAGGAGCGTACGCTCCACGGTCTCGGCCTCCTGAGCCGCCGCAAGCTGCTTCTCAAGTTCCGGCAGCTTGCCGTACTGCAGCTCGGACATGCGCCCGAGATCCCCGGCCCGGCCGGCGGCCTCGAGTTCGATCCTGGCCTTTTCGATTTCGCCCTTGATCTGGGCTGCGCCCTGCAGGGAGGCTTTCTCGGCCTTCCAGACCTCCTCCAGGTCGGCGTATTCCTTCTCGACTTTGTCGATCTGCTCGTTGAGCAGCGCCAGCTGCTTCACGGCACCCGGGTCGTCGTCTTTTTTCACGGCCTCGCGCTCGATCTTGAGCTGGATCAGGCGCCGCTCGAGGCGGTCCATGGCCTCCGGTTTGGAGTCGATCTCCATGCGGATGCGGCTGGCGGCCTCGTCCACCAGGTCGATGGCCTTGTCCGGCAGCTGCCGATCGGTGATGTAGCGCTGCGACAGCTTGGCGGCGGCGATGATGGCACCGTCGGTGATGTCGACGCCGTGGTGCACTTCGTAGCGCTCCTTGAGGCCGCGGAGGATGGCGATGGTGTCCTCCTCGCTGGGCTCGTCCACCAGCACCTTCTGGAAGCGCCGTTCCAGCGCCGCGTCCTTCTCGACGTACTGGCGATACTCGTTCAGCGTTGTGGCGCCCACGCAGTGCAGTTCGCCTCTGGCGAGCGCGGGCTTCAGCATGTTGCCGGCGTCCATGGAGCCTTCGGCCTTGCCGGCGCCGACCATGGTGTGGATTTCGTCGATGAACAGGATGACCCGGCCCTCTTCCTTCGACAGCTCGTTGAGCACCGCCTTCAGGCGCTCCTCGAAGTCGCCGCGGAACTTGGCGCCGGCGAGCAGCGCCCCGAGGTCCAGGGAGAGAAGCCGCTTGTCCTTGAGGCCCTCGGGCACCTCACCGTTGACCACCCGTTGCGCCAGGCCCTCGACGATGGCGGTCTTGCCCACGCCGGGTTCGCCGATGAGTACGGGGTTGTTCTTGGTGCGCCGCTGCAGTACCTGAATGGTGCGGCGGATCTCGTCGTCGCGGCCGATCACCGGGTCCAGCTTGCCGTCCCGGGCGCGTTCGGTGAGGTCGATGGTGTACTTGTCCAGGGCCTGGCGGGACTCCTCGGCCTCCGGGTTGTCGACGCTCTCCCCGCCGCGCACGGCAGCGATGGCCTGCTCCAGGGCGGCCTTGCTGACGCCGGCATCCTCGAGCATCTTGCCGGCATCGCTGTCGCCGTCCAGCATGGCCTGCAGCACCAGCTCCGTGGAGATGTAGGCGTCGCCGCCCTGCTGGGCGAGTTTGTCGGTCAGGTTGAGGATGCGCCCGAGGCTATTGGAGATATGAATGTCGCCGCCACTGCCGGAGACCGTCGGCAGGGCATCCAGGCCCCCGGCGATGGCCTCCTTCAGGCGCGCAAGATCGGCGCCGGCCTTCTGCAACAGCGGCCGGGTCGAGCCGCCCTGCTGGTCCAGCAGCGCAGAGAGCAGGTGCAGAGGCTCGATGAAGTTGTTGTCCCGGCCCAGGGCCAGGGACTGCGCATCCGCCAGCGCGTTCTGCAGTTGGTTCGTCAGTTTATCCATTCGCATTGTGCTGTCTCCCGTGTCGCCGCCTGCGCGGTCAACATTTCCTTAGTTAGCTCTGATATTGGGCCAGAAATGACCTATTTCAATAACAACCTCAACGGAGTGGCCAATATCCGCCACAATACCGTTTCAGGATCGGCGCGGCTGCAGAACGGGCAGCGCCCGCTCAGGCATTGATCGCGATCACGGACACCATGCGACCGGTTTCCCCGTCGCGGCGGTAGGAGTAGAAGTGGTCTGCATCGCTGTAGGTACAGCGGGGGTCCCGGTAGCAGCTCGAGACACCCGCGGTGGCGAGGCGCGCCGCGGCCAGGGCCTGCAGATCCCCGTGGAGCCGGTCGCCCCGCCCCGGGCGAAAGGCCGCCTCCAGCGCGTCGCGCTCGCCCGGCCACCGCGCCCTAAAAGCCTCCCGCACCTCCGGCCCCACCTCGAAGGCACACGGACCGATGGCCGGCCCCAGCCAGGCGCTGAGCTCCGCCGGCGGCACCGCCAGCGCGGCGATGGTCGCCTCGAGCACGCCGTTCGCCAGGCCGCGCCAGCCGGCGTGGGCCGCTCCCACGGTGCGCCCGTCGGCGCTGCAGAACAGCACCGGCAGGCAGTCCGCGGTGAGCACCGCGCAGGCCATTCCAGGCCGGCGCGACACGCTGGCGTCCGCCGGCTGCACGGGATCGTCGCCATCACCGAGGACGGTGGTGCCATGCACCTGCTGCAGCCAGCGCACCGAGGTGCCCGGCGGCAGGGCCGCGGCAAGCCGCTCACGGTTGCGGACCACGGCTGCGGGGTCATCCCCGACATGGGTCGCCAGGTTGAAGCCATCGAAGGGCGCGTGACTGGCGCCGCCGGCGCGCGTGCTGGTCAGCGCCGTCACGCCGGTGGGGAGGGGCCAGGCCGGTCGCTCGAGAGCCACCGCTGCCTACCGCGGCCCCGCCGCCGGGTCCTCTCGGCGCAATACCGTCAGTAGCGCCGCGAAGTCCGCCGCCAGCGGGCACTCGAAGGCCATCGGCGCGCCGCTGGCCGGGTGCAGGAGTTCGAGGGCCCGGGCGTGCAGGGCCTGGCGCCGGAAGCCCCGCAGGGTCTCGATAAGGGCCTCGGAGGCCCCCGCCGGCAGCCGGGGCCGCCCGCCGTAGACCGGGTCGCCCACCAGCGGGTAATGGCGGGATGCGAGGTGCACGCGGATCTGGTGCGTACGCCCGGTCTCAAGCTTGACTCGCAGAAGCGTGAAGTGGCGGAACCGCTCGCCGAGGCGATAGTGCGTAACCGCCGGCTTGCCGCCGTGCTCGAGCACCGCCATCTTCTTGCGCTGCCGGGGGTGGCGGCCGATGGGCGCGTCGATGGTGCCGCCGCCGGTCACCACGCCGAGACAGAGCGCGAGGTACTCCCGCCCCACGGTGCGGGCCTGCAGCTGCTCCACGAGGGAGCGGTGCGCGGGCAGGCTCTTGGCCGCCACCAGCAGCCCGGAGGTGTCCTTGTCGAGACGGTGCACGATGCCTCCCCGGGGCAGGGACGCCATGCCCGGGGCGTGCGCCAGCAGCGCATTGACAAGCGTGCCATCGCCATGGCCCGCCGCCGGGTGCACCACCAGCCCCGCCGGCTTGTCGATAACGATGATGTCCTCGTCCTCGTGGATAATGCTGAGCGCCAGGGCCTGGGGGGTCCAGCTGACCTCCTGGACCTGCTCGGCCGCCACGGTGAGTCGATCGCCGACGGCTACCCGGTCGCGGGGCCGGCGCTCCTCGCCGCCCACACGCAGGTCACCGGCCTTGATCCAGCCCTGGAGCCGCGCCCGGGAGTAGTCGGGGAACAGGCGAGCTGCGGCCTGGTCGAGGCGGTCCCCGGCCTCCGCCTCCCCCACTGTCGCCGACAGCTCGATGCGTTCCGGCATGCTGTTTACGCTAGTCCCTTCGCGACCGACCGGTGTTTAAGCGGTGCAGTGTCTGTGCTTAAATGGTCGCGTTTTAGCCGGATGATACCACGCAGCTCGTGAGCCGCTTTCAACACCCTATTGCCGTTTCCCGCGTCCTGCGCGGCGCCGCGGCCCTGTACCTGGCAGCGGTGCTCGCCGCCTGCTCGGGCAACGACGAACTGCCGGAGATCGCCGCGGACAGCGGCGAGCAACAGATCTACGACCAGGCGCAGCGCTATCTGGACAACCGCAACTTCGACCTCGCCGTGCGCAGCCTGCAGGCCCTGGAGTCGCGCTATCCGTTCGGCAAGTTCGCGGAGCAGGCGCAGCTCGAGATCGTCTACGCCCACTACGGGGCCTATGAGTACGAGGCCGCCGTGGAGGCGGCGAACCGCTTCATCCGCCTCCACCCGCAGCACCCGAATGTCGATTACGCCTACTACCTCAAGGGCCTCGCCGCCATCAACGCGACCAGGGACTTCCTCTCGCGCTTCATTCCCATGGACGAGACCAAGCGCGACGTGTCGCGGGCCAGGGAGGCCTTTGCCGAGTTTGCGCAGCTTCTGTCGCGCTACCCGGACAGCCCCTACGCGGCAGACGCCAAGGCGCGCATGGTTCACCTGCGCAATGTCCTGGCGCGGCACGAGATCAATGTGGCCAACTACTACATCCGCCGCGGCGCCTACCTCGCCGCCGCCAACCGCGGCCGCTATGTGGTGGAGAACTTCCAGCGCACGCCGGCGGTCCCGGACGGGCTCGCCGTCATGGCGCAGGGCTATATCTACCTCGGCATGGACGACCTCGCCCGGGACGCGATCGAGGTGCTCCAGCTCAACTACCCGGGACACCCGGCCCTCGACAAGGACGGCGAGTTCAAGACCAGCTATACCCTCGAAGGGCAGCAGCAGTCGTGGATCAACAAGCTGTCCTTCGGGCTGTTCGATCCGCCGCAGCCGCCGCAGTTCGACTACCGGCCCCGCCCCGGCTGACGCCGGTCAGTCGCCGGGGAGCCAGGCCGAGGTGATCGGGTAGCGCCGGTCGCGGCCGAAACCCCGCCGGGTAATACGCACGCCGATCGGTGCCTGGCGCCGCTTGTACTCGTTGCGGTCCACCAGCTTCAGCACCCGCTCCACCTGCTCCCGGGGCAGGCCGGCGGCGATGATCGCCTCGGCGCTCTCGTCCCGCTCCACGTAGCGCTCGAGGATGTCGTCGAGCACCGGGTACGGGGGCAGGCTGTCGTCGTCGCGCTGATCGGGCGCCAGCTCCGCCGACGGCGGCCGCTCGATCACCCGCTCGGGGATGCAGGGCCCGAGGCTGTTGCGGTAGCGGCACAGCGCATAGACCAGCGTCTTGGGCACGTCCTTGAGCACGTTGAAACCGCCGGCCATGTCGCCGTAGAGCGTGGAGTAACCCACGGCCAGCTCGCTCTTGTTGCCGGTGGTCAGCACCAGGGAGCCGCCCTTGTTGGAGAGGGACATGAGCAACACGCCGCGGCAGCGGGCCTGCAGGTTCTCCTCCGTAGTGTCCGGCGCCAGGCCTTCGAAGTGCGGGCCGAGGGCTTCCAGGAAGGCGTTGTAGGCACCCTCGATGGAGATCACCGAGTGGCTGACGCCGAGAGTCCGGCTCTGCGCTGCGGCGTCTTCCACGCTCATGCTCGAGGTGTAGCGGAAGGGCATCATCACCGCCTCGACCCGGTCGGCGCCGATGGCCGCCACGGCCACCGCCAGGGTCAGGGCCGAATCCACACCGCCAGAGAGGCCGAGGACCACGCGGGGAAAACCGTTCTTCTCCACGTAATCGCGCACGCCAAGCACCAGGGCCTCCCAGGTCGCCGGCAGTTCCTCCAGGGGCGTCACGCGCGTGCCGGTGAGGTGCGCGTGGCCGCAGTCGTCGACCTCGACGCGAACCCAGCGCTCGTCCTCGCGAAAACCGGGGGCGCTGACCCTGACCTCGCCGCTGGCATCCACGGCGAAGGAGCCCCCGTCGAAGACCAGTTCATCCTGGCCGCCCACCTGGTTCACGTAGACCACCGGGAGGCCCGCCGTGCGCGCCCGGGCGCCCACAACCTCCAGGCGCTCGCGCTGCTTGCCGCGGTGGAAGGGTGAGGCGTTGAGATTCAGCAGGAGTCGCGCGCCGGCGGCTGCGCTGTCGAGGATCGGGGTTTCCTCCCAGATATCCTCGCAGACCGACAGGGCCACCGGCACGCCGGCGATGTCGAGCACCTGCGGTGCATTGCCGCGGCTGAAATAGCGCTTCTCGTCGAAGACCTGGTAGTTGGGCAGGCAGCGCTTGGCGTACTCCGCGACCAGCTCGCCACCGCGCAGCACGCCGGCCATGTTGTACAGCCGCCCGTCCCGGCGCCGCGGATAACCCAGCACCACCACGGCCTCGGGCGGCAGCTCCCGGCAGAGCCGATCGAGGGTGCGCTGGACCCGGCCCTCGAGGCTGGGGCGCAGGAGCAGGTCCTCCGGTGGGTAGCCGGACAGGGTCAGCTCCGGGAACACAACCACGGGCGCGGCGTGCACCGCCACCGCGCGCCGGGCCACGGCGAGCACCCGGTCGGCGTTGCCTTCAAAGTCGCCGACGCGGGTGTTGAGCTGGGCCATCAGGATGTCGAGCGTTGCCATGGGCTCCCCGGAGAGAAATGCTGGAGACCGGATATTCTCCGGCAAAGCAGTGCCGCTGGCCAGCGCTGCGCACGGCCGGGCGGCGGCAACTGCTACACTGGCGGCGCAGACGCGACCCCGGAAGCGACCTTGAGCAGCCCCTCGATCCTCATCCGCCCGAGCCGCGGCAACCCGCCGCAGAACCAGATACTGTACCGCATCTACCTCGGCTACCGGGCCTTGCTTGCGGTCGTCTTCCTGCTGCTGCTGGTCATTCCGACCACGCGGGAACTGGTGGGCGCTCTCGCGCCGCTGCAGTACCTCGGCACAGCCCTGCTCTTCCTGGCCTCCTGCGTGGCGCTGCTGCTGGCCGTCGGCCGCCAGTGGCAGCGCAGTAATACCTTCCTGGTGCTGCTGTTCGCCTTCGACATCGCGGCGATCATCGTTCTCGCCGACGCCAGCGGCGGCATGGGCAGCGGCCTGCCGCTGCTCCTCGCCATCGCGGCGGCCGCCAGCGCAGTCCTGATCGGCAACCGCACTCTCGCCACCCTGGTCGCGGCGCTCGCGGTGCTCGCGGTGCTTGCCGACACGATCCGGCTTATCTCCCTCGGTCACCTCGGGATTGCCGACCTGTTCCCCGCCGGCCTCCTCGGCCTGCTCCTGTTCGCCGTGTCGACCCTGGTGCAGATCATCGCCGCGCGCCTGGGCCGTGCCGAGGCGCTGGCCGAGGAGCGCTCCTCGGACCTGTACACGCTGCAGCGGCTGAACGAACAGATCGT
>CAYFVG010000116.1:0-8886 GCA_964346365.1 uncultured Alteromonadaceae bacterium | reverse complement strand
GGGGACGGTGACCAACGTCACCAACTTCGGTGCCTTCGTGGACATCGGCGTCCACCAGGACGGCCTCGTGCACATCTCCCGCCTCGCCGACCGCTTCGTCAGGGATCCGCACAGCGTGGTCAAGGCCGGCGACATCGTCACCGTGAAAGTGCTGGCGGTGGACGCGCCGCGCAAGCGCATCAGCCTGACCCTGCGCCTCACGGACAGCGCCGCCGACGCCGAGGAGGGCAAGGCCGCCACAGACCGCCCCCAGGGCGGCCGCGGGCGCCGCGGCGACCGGCGCGAAGGTGGGCGGGGCAAGCGGGAAAAAGCCGGCAAGAGCGATGACGATCGGCGGCAGCAGCCCGCCGCCGGCGGCGCCATGGCCGCGGCCTTCGCGAAGGCCCGGCGCGACGATCAGTAGCCGCCCTCAGTAGGCGGCGACAGTGCCGTCCTTGCGTTTTTCCGTCGCACCGGCGTAGACGCCGTTCGGCAGGCGCATGATCGCCTGATAGCCGCCGAAGCGAACCCCGTCCTCGATCACCTCGACGCGGTGGCCCATGGCCTCGAGCCGCTCGATCGTGGCCGCCGGCACACCGGGCTCCACGGCCAGGGTGCCGAGCGGGTCACCGTGCACCCCCGTGGGCGATCGTCCGCCGTCGTGGTTGAAGCGGGCGGCATCACCCGCTTCCTGCACGTTCATGCCGTAGTCGATCAGGTTCACCAGCACCTGCACGTGCCCCTGGGGCTGCATGGCGCCCCCCATGAGGCCGAAGCTGAGCCAGGGCTCGCCGTCCTTCATGACGAAGGCGGGGATAATGGTATGGAAGGGTCGCTTGCCCGGGGCGTAGGCGTTCGGGTGCGCCGGGTCCAGGGAGAAGAGTTCGCCGCGGTCCTGGAACATGAAACCGAGGCCGTCCGCCACCAGCCCCGTGCCCATGCCCCGGTAGTTGGACTGGATCAGGGAGACCATCATGCCGTCGCCGTCGGCCACGGTAAGGTAGGTGGTGTCGCCCTCGCTCTCGAGCTTCGGGTCCCCGGGGCCGAAGGCAGCCGTGGCGCGCGCCGGGTCGATGCGCGCGAAACGCTCGCGGCCGTAGGCATCCGCGAGCAGCCCGGCGAGGGGCATCGCGGCGAAAGCCGGGTCGGCGTAATAGCGGGCCAGGTCCTCGAAGGCCAGGCGTTTGGCCTCGACGAGGTAGTGCATGACCTCCGCGCTGGCCCGGGGCCACTGGGCCAGGTCCACGTTCTTGAGCATGCTGAGCATCTGCAGGGCGGCGAAGCCCTGGCCGTTCGGCGGCAGTTCGTAGACATCGTAGCCGCGGTATTCGACGTGCCCGGGCTCTACCCACTCGCCCCCGTGAGCGGCGAAGTCTGCGTAGCGCAGGTCACCGCCGATGCGCTTGAAGTAGGCATCCATGGTGCGCGCGAGCTCGCCCTCGTAGAAGGCCTCGCGACCCTCGGCGCCGAGCAGCTCGAGGGTGTCGGCGAGATCCGGGTTGCGGAAGAGTTCCCCGGCCTTCGGTGCGCCGTCGGCGAAGTAGGTAGCCCGGGCGTTGTCAAACTCCTCGATCATCGACAAACGCTTCTCGAAGCCGTCGAGGTTGCGCTGGAGGTACCAGGCAATCACCGGCGAGACCGGGAAGCCCTCGCGGGCATAGCGCACGGCGGGAGCCAGCACCGCACTCATGGGCAGGCGGCCGAAGCGTTCGTGGGCGGCGAACCAGCCGTCCACCGCGCCGGGCACGGTGACCGGCAGCGAGCCGTGGGAGGGGATGCCCGCGAGATCCCCGGGCACTGCGCCCGCGGTCTTCAACTCGGCGATGCGGGCCGTGAGCGCATCGCGGCTGCGGCCCTGCGGGGCGCGGCCGGAGCCGTTGTAGCCGTAGAGCTGCCGCGTCTCGGGGTCCCAGATGATGAAGAAAATGTCGCCACCGATGCCGTTGCCCGTGGGCTCCATGAGGCCGAGGGCGGCGTTGGCGGCGATCGCCGCATCGACGGCGCTGCCACCGGCCTTGAGCACGTCGACGGCGACCTGGGACGCGAGGGGCTGCGCCGTCGCCGCCATGCCGCCGGCACCGTAGACGGGGCTGCGGCTCCAGGGCTCGCCCACCGGGCGCCCGCCGCTGCCGAGGCTTAGCGCAGCCGCCTGCGCATCGACCTGCTCCATGTTCTCCACCGCCTCCGCGGCACGAGCGGTCGGCCCGAAAGCCACTCCGATGGAGAAAATCACGGTGAGAAAAATGCGGCAAGGCATGGCGAGGCTCCTGGGGTAAGAACCCTTATTGTAGGAGTGGCGCCCTCGCTGCGACACCCCGGCGGACGCGGGTACGGTCGCCGGAAAACAGCGACCGCATCAGCGCCACGGATGCACCGGATGTCGAGTGGCACCAGTTCAGGGGGCCGCCAGGTTGTCGATAGGGATCGCCGGCAACTCATCGGCCGTCTCGAAGCCCAGAATCCGGGCGTAGAAGTAGAGCTCCGCCTGCAGCGCGGACACCTGGTTCTCGGCCTTGCGAAAACCGTGGGACTCGCCCTCGTAGGCGATGTACGCCGTCGGAACACCGCTTTCCTTCAGCGCCCGGTAGATGGCCTCGGACTGGTTCGGCGGCACGATCGGGTCGTCGAGACCCTGGAGCAGGATCAGCGGCGCCTCGAAATCCGCCAGATGGTGGATCGGCGAGCGCTCGACATAGAGGTCCCGGCGCTCGGGATAGGGGCCGATGAGCTGGTCGAGGTAGCGCGACTCAAACTTGTGCGTGTCCTTCGCCAGGGCCTCGATGTCCGATACGCCGAAGTGGGACGCGCCCGCCGCGAACGCATCGTGGAACGCATGTGCCGCCAGCGTGGTATAGCCGCCGGCGCTGCGGCCGCGGATCAGCAGGCGCCCGGGATCCGCAAGGCCCCGCGCCGCCAGCCAGCGGGCGCCGGCGACGGCGTCCTCCACGTCGGTGATGCCCCAGTTACCGTAGAGCGCCCGACGGTAGCTGCGCCCGAAGCCCGTGCTGCCGCGGTAGTTGAGATCGAGCACGGCAAAGCCGCGGCTGGTCCAGAAGTAGTGCGCCGGGTTGTAGCTCACGCCGGCAGCCGCCGTGGGCCCACCGTGGACGCTGACGATCAGCGGCGGCGCCTCACCCTCGGGGGCACTGGCCGCGGGGTTCTGCGGCGGCAGGTAGACGCCGTGGGCGACGGCGCCACCGGGCAGCGGGAAGCTGAGCTGCTCGTAGGCGGGGACCCACTCGGCGTCGAGCCCGCGCGCCTTCGACCGGCGCAGTACTTCGATGCTGCCCCCCGCCCGATCCATGGCGATCAGGGCCGAGGGCTGCGCGGCGAAACCCGCCGTCAGGTAGACCCGGTCACCGGCGACAGCGGGGGCGCTGAAGGCGACCGCGCCCGGGTCGAGCCGCCGCTGACCGCCCCTGCCATCCAGAAGGTGCAGCGTCTCCACGCTGCCGCGGCGGGCGATGACCAGCAGCTCGCCGGACGCGAGGAGCTGATAATAGCGGCTGTCGATGGACCAGTCGGGGCCACCGATCTCCACCGCCTCGAGGCCCGTGGGCACCGGCGAGAAGGTCTCGCCCTCGACGCCGTAGGGACGCCACCAGTCGTCCCGGTCCGACAGGGCGAAGAGCCGGTTGTCGGCGCTCCACTGGGGGTCGATCACGGACTCGGCCGTGTCCGGGTTGTGGGTGACCAGGCCCGCGAGCGCGCCATCGTCAGCAAAGGATGCGCTGTGCAGGCGGGTGTTGTCCCAGGGCATATTGGGGTGCATCCAGCTGGTGAAGGCGATGCGGCTGGAATCCGGTGACAGGCGCGGCGCGGACACGAAATCGGGGCCGGCGAAGAGCACCTCCCCCTCGCTCACACCAGCGAGCGGCAGGGCCACGATAGTGTTCACCGGCTCGCCACCGCCGCGGTGATCCTCCCGGATGCAGAGCAGCCGCTCCCTCGGCGCATCGAGGCGGCAGCCCGCGTAGCGCAGCGCCCCCTCCGGGGTCACCGGCACCGGATCCTCACCGGGGGCGAAGCGGTAGAGACGCTGATCCGCGTAATTGCTGAACCACACGGTGCCGGCGGCAACCAGCAGGCTGCCGCCGCCGTACTCCTGCACGCGACTGCGCGCGTTGAACGGCGCCGGCAGCAGCTCGACGGGCTCCTCACCCCGCCGCCAGCGCATGATGGTCATGCGCCCTCCCTCGGCCGGGCGCGATTCGAGCCAGTAGACGCAGGCGCCGTCCACCTGCGGTGCGCCGAGGGCGCGGCTACCCTCGACCAGGGACGCGGCAGTAATCGGTGAAGGCCAGCTGCCGTATGCGCACACGCGCTTTGCGGTCGCCATGGATCCACCCTCCCGGGGTCAGTTGTCGTCACTCTGCTGTACGTCGCCGCGGGCGCCGACGATCAGAGTGTGAAAGGGTGTAGGGCAGCAGGGATGCCGCAGGGGTCCTTCACGGCAGCAATGGCAGTGAGGACGTCCTCGCCGCGCCCTGAGCCGGGCCAGTCCCGGCGTATAGGCGCGGTAGTCTGCCCGCGGGAGCGCCTCTAGGCTTCCACTTTTCTCTCGCACAGCTCGGAGCGCGGCATCGCGTGGAGCGTTACGACACCGTCATCATCGGGGCCGGGCACAACGGCCTGACCTGCGCTGCCTACCTCGCACAGAAAGGCCAGCGGGTGCTCGTGCTCGAGGCCGCCGAGCAACCCGGCGGCCTCGCCGCAAGCCGGGAATTCCACCCGGGTTTTCACGCCTCCGTGGCGCATACGGAGTATCAGTTCGCGCCGGCGGTCGCCCGCGAACTCGATCTCGCCCGGCACGGCTACCGGGGCGACACGGCGGCGCTGGCTACCGTCGGCCTCGGCCTCGATGGCCACCATGTCACCCTTACGGCGGACGCGGTGCGGGGCGTCGGCGATACCGATCGCGCCAGCTACCAGCGCTACCGCGAGGCCCTGGAGACCTTCAGCAAGGCCCTTGCGCCCTTCTGGCTGAAGCCGATGCCCGCCATCGGCAGCCGCCGCCCCGGCGAGCTCCTGACCTTCGCCCAGCTTGGCCTGCGCCTGCGGCGCCTGGGCCGGGAAGACATGCTCGAGTTCTTCCGCGTCGCGACGCTGCCCATGCGGGACCTCATGGACGAGTACTTCGCGAGCGACCTGCTCAAGGCCGCCCTGGCCTGGGACGGAATCATCGGCGGCCGCCTGGCTCCGCGCTCGCCGAACCAGTCCGTGCTCACGCTCTTCTACCGCCTGTTCAGTGGCCGGGGCGGCGCCCACCGCATTCCCGCCGGCGGCCTCGCCGGCCTCGTCGAGGCGCTGGCCGGCGCGGCCCGGGCAGCCGGCGCCGAGCTGCACACCGGCGCGGCGGTCGAACAGATTCTTATCGAGGGTGACGAGCACGGACAGCGCGCGACCGGCGTCGCACTGCCCGGTGGCGAGCAGGTACTGGCCGATCGGGTTGTCTCCTCGGCGGACCCCCGGCGCACCTTCTTCGACCTTGTCGGCACGCGGCACCTCGACATCGAGTTCGCCAACCGCATCCGCCGGCTGCGCTGCGAGGGCTACGTCGCCAAGCTGCACCTGGCCCTGGCCGGCGAGCCGGCCTTCAGCGGCCTCCCGCGCGCCGACGGTCGCCTCATCATCGCCCCGGACCTCGACGCCATCGAGTTCGCCTTCGACGATGCCAAGTACGGGGCGTATTCACGGGACCCGGTCATGGAGGTCGTGGTACCGAGCCTGCACCAGCCCGGCCTGGCGCCGGACGGTCAGCACGTGCTCTCGGCCCACGTGATGTACGTGCCGGCCACGCTGAAGGGCGGCTGGACCGACGGGGCGCGCGGCGCCCTCACGGAGCGGCTGCTCGCTACCCTCGAGCGCTATGCCCCGGGGCTGCGCGAGCAGGTGCTGCACGCCGAGCTGCTGACCCCCGACGACCTCGCCCGGGAGTACCGCGTCACCGGTGGCCACTGGCACCACACCGAATTCGCCATCGACCAGCTGCTGATGATGCGCCCGACCTACGGCGCGGCCCAATACGCCACGCCGATCCCCGGCCTCTACCTCTGCGGTGCCGGCAGCCACCCCGGCGGCGGCGTTACCGGCGCGCCCGGACACAACGCGGCCCGGGTGATCCTGGCGTGAACCGCTACGATGCCATCGTCATCGGCGCCGGGCACAACGGCCTCACCAACGCCGCCTACCTCGCCCGGGCGGGCCTCGACGTCGTCGTCCTCGAAAAGAACGACTATATCGGCGGCGCCGCGGTCACGCGCGAAATGCACGCGGGCTGGCACTACTCCAGCTGCTCCTACGTCTGCAGCATGATGCGCCAGGCGATTCACCGGGACCTGGACCTGTCCCGCCACGGGCTGCTGCTCGTGCCCTACCTCGGCACCGTGGCCTTCGGCGACAACGGCGAGACGCTCATCGACTACCCGGACGAGGAGGCCAGCTATCTCGAGCTGAAGCGCCACTCGCCGCACGACGCCGACGCCATGGCCCGCTTCCAGGCCGACCTCGGGCGCTACGCGCAGCTCATTCGCAAGACCCTGCTGCGCACGCCGCCGGACCCGGCCTCCTTCAAGCCGCGCGATATCGGCGAGCTGCTCTGGCTGGCGCGGGAATTCTGGAAGCTGGGCGAGCGGGAGCTCTACGAGTACATCCGCTTCTTCACCATGAGCGCCGCGGACTTCCTCGAGGACTATTTCGACAACGACCTGGTGAAGGCGGCCATGGCCAGCCCGGGGATTATCGGCACGGCCCTCGGCGTCGAGTCGCCCGGCTCCGCCTACATTCTGCTGCACCACGTCATGGGCGACGTGGACGGCAACATCGGCGCCTGGGGCCTGGCCCGGGGCGGTATGGGGGCCATCTCCCACGCCATCGCCAGCGCCCTCCGCGAGGCCGGGGGCGAGATCCGCACCGAGGCCGGCGTGGAGCGCATCCTGGTAGCGGACGGCGCCACCGTCGGCGTCGTCCTGGAAAACGGCGACGAGCTCCACGCGGACACCGTCGTGTCGAACCTGGATGCGAAGCGCACCTTCACCCGGCTGCTCGCCCCCGGGGACCTGCCCCCGCGCATCCTCGAACGGGCCCGCAACTTCAAGATCCGCGGCTCCTCGGGCAAGGTCAACATCGCCCTCTCCGGGCTGCCCCGCTTTACCGGCGTGCCGGACAACCGCTACATCAACCGCGGCGGCCAGGGCTTCGTCGGCTCCCTCGAGACCATGGAGCGCGCCTACGACGCCTGGAAGCGCGGCACCTGGTCGGAGGATCCGTTTATCGAGTCGGTGATCCCGAGCGCCTGGGATCCCACGGTGGCACCCCCGGGGAAGCACTGGATGTCGAACTTCATCCAGTACTGTCCACCGGAGCTTGCCGACGGCCCCTGGACGCCGGAGAAGCGCGACGCCTTCGGCCAGACGGTGGTGAACAAGATCGAGCGCTACGCACCGGGCTTCAAGGACCTCATCGTGCACATGGAGGTGCGCACGCCGCACGAGATCGAGAACGAGATCGGCCTCACCCAGGGCAATATCTTCCAGGGCGAGCTGACCATCGACCAGCTGCTCTTCAACCGGCCCTTCCCCGGCTACGGGCAGTACCGCATGCCGCTGAAGAACTTCTGGCTGTGCGGCTCCTCGACCCACCCGGGCGGCGGCGTCTCCTCGGCCTGCGGCGCCAACGCCGCCCGGGAGATCCTCCGCGATCTCAAGAAACCGAGCATCGTCCCCGAAGACGACTGCTACGACGAGTAGGCCATGGCGACGACTGACCCCTTTGCCGGCGAGCGCCTCAGGGAATCCGCCTTCCACCCGCGGCAGGCGCCCATGAACCTGCGCGATGCCTGGTCCTCCTGGAACGGCGTCAAGTTCGCCGACTACTACTACGATGCCGTCTACGAGTACTTCTGTATCCGCAACAGCTGCGGCACCTACGATATCTGCCCCATGCAGAAATACGAGATCAGCGGCCGGGACGCGCTGGCCATGCTCAACCGCATGGTCACCCGGGACCTCACGAAACTGAAGCCCGACCGCGTGACCTACTGCTGCTGGTGCACGGACGAGGGCCGCATGATCGACGACGGCACCGTGTTCCGCGTGGGCGAAGACCACTTCATGCTCACCTGCGGCAGCCCCTGCCTGGCCTGGCTGCGCAAGAGCGTGCTCGGCTTCGACGACGTGGCCGTGCGCGATGTCACGGAGGAGACCGCCGGACTCTCCCTGCAGGGGCCGACGGCCTGCGCGGTGCTCAAGCGCCTCGGCCTCGCGGAGATCGACAGCCTGAAGCCCTTCGGCATCCGGCGTTTCCCCTTCCATGGGGGCACGCTCATGGTCTCGCGCACGGGCTTTACCGGCGGGCTGGGCTATGAACTGTGGCTGCCGCAGGCGCTGGCGCTGGCGCTCTGGGATGCCCTCTACGCGGCGGGCGAGGACTACGGCATCCACCCCTACGGCGAGGCCGCGACAAACATGACGCGGCTGGAGGCGGGCTTCATCATGCCGGACCGGGAGTTCAGCGAGGCCCTGAAGACCGTCAACTTCCGGCACGACCAGTCGCCCTTCGAACTCGGTCTGGACTGGCTAGTGGACTTTCGCAAGCCGCACTTCAACGGCCGCGCGGCGCTCCTCGCCGAGCGCGAGCGCGGACCGCGCTACCGCCTGACCAGGCTCGACATCGAGGGCAACAAGGTGGCCGGGGATGCGATCCTCTACAACAACAAGCGCTGCAGCCGGCAGATCGGCTACCTTACGTCCGCCATGTGGTCCCCGGCGGCCAAGGCCAACATTGCCCTGGCCATGATCGAGAGCCGCTACCTGGGCGGCGACATCTGGGCGGAAATCTACTACCCCAAGGAACTGCGGCCGATCCGCAAGATGGCGCGCTGCGCCGTGCGCGACAAGCCCTTCTGGA
>CAYFVG010000115.1:0-9024 GCA_964346365.1 uncultured Alteromonadaceae bacterium | reverse complement strand
ATCCAGCGCAGGTCAGCTCAAGGCCCGAGTTCCTCGCGCTCAGGCACGCCCCGGGCCTCCCGGTCCCGGTACAGCGAGCGCAGCAGACCGTAGCTCGCTACCAGCAGCAGCGCGGCCATGGCGAGGCCGGAGGTGAGCGAAGCGGTGCGCAGCGCCTGCAGCCCGCCCGCCAGCAGCAGCGTCCCGGCCACGGCGCCTTCCGAGAACGCCCAGAACACGCGCTGGGCCCGCGGGGGATTCGGGTGTCCGCCGGAGGTGACCATGTCGTCCACCAGGGAGCCCGAGTCCGACGAGGTGATAAAGAACACCACCACCAGCAGCGTCGCCACAACCCCGGTCACAGAGCCGCCGGGCAGCGCGGCGAGCATGGCGTGGAGGGCCATGGGGGGATCGCTTTTTATTCGCTCCGCGAAGGCCGCGTCGCTCGCAGCCAGGTCGAGCGCCGCAGCGCCGAACACCGCGAGCCAGAGAAAGGTCGCCGCGGTCGGCACGAACAGGACGCTGACGGCGAACTCGCGCACGGTCCGGCCATAGGAAATCCGGGCGACAAAGACGCCCACGAAGGGCGACCAGGAAATCCACCAGCTCCAGTAGAACAGGGTCCAGTCCGCCTGCCAGCCGCCGCCGTCGATATCCACCCAGAGACTGTCTCCCACAAGATGCTGCAGATAGCCCCCGACGCTCGTGGTCAATACTTCGAGCTGGTAGACCGTGGGTCCGACAGCCAGCACGAAGAGCAGCAGGCCGGCGGCCAGCACCATGTTCAGCTTCGACAGGCGCTGGATGCCGCCGTGCAGGCCGATGACCACGGAGATCGTCGCCACCAGCGTGATCAGGGCGATAATCACGACCTGGACCCCCACGCTCTGGGGAACGCTCCCGACCTGGGCGAGACCGGCATTGATCTGCATGGCGCCGAAGCCCAGGGAGGTGGCAACGCCGAACAGCGTGCCCACGGTAGCCAGGATATCCACGGCGTGCCCTGCCCCGCCATGGATGCGCTCGCCGAGCAGCGGATACAGGAGGGAACGCGGCGCCAGCGGCAGGTCGTGGCGGAAGTGGTAGTAGGCAATGGCGAGGCCGAAGACAGCGTAAACCGCCCAGGGGTGCAGCCCCCAGTGAAAAAAAGTGACCCGCATGGCGTCCGCGGGGCTGCTGACGACCCCCGGCAGCGCCGGTGGATCGAGGTAGTGGGTCACGGGCTCGGCCACACTCCAGAAAACCAGGCCCGTGCCCATACCGGCACTGAACAGCATGGCGAACCAGCCCGCGTAGCCGAACTCCGGTCGGGCGTCCGGGCCGCCCAGGCGGATCCGGCCCAGGGGACCGAGCATGAGCCAGAGCACCACGAGCAGCAGCACCGTCGCGGTGAGTATGTAGAACCAGCCGAGGCGCCCGACAATAAAATCCTGTACGGCTGTGAACAGGCGCACGGCGCCCTCTTCGTAGAGCGCGCCGAAGAGCACGAAGGCCACGACGGTGAAGGCGGAGCCGAGGAACACCGTGGGCTCCATGGCTGCCACCATGCGCGCCAGGGGGCGCGGGAGCTGAGGACGCATGACGGCAGTGTAGCTGGTCGTTCCCGGCCCCGAAACGGGCTCTCAGAGCCGCTGGAAACAGGTAACTTTCAATGGATGGACAGTTTCCCCTACCCTTCACTGGAGAAGTGCGAGACAGTCCTCCCGACGGGGGGCTGTGGCGTTCGACCCAACCGGTCAGAAAAAGGTTTTCGAGCAATGGATGAGAGCAACGTACTTGAACTTGTCAGGCAGGATTACACGGGCCGTGAAACCCGGGAAATGAGCCTGCAGCACTACCTGGAGGCCTGCCGGGATGACCCGATGATGTACGCGGGGCCCAGTGAACGCATGCTCGACGCGATCGGCGAGCCCGAAACGGTCGACACCTCCAGGGACGAGAGGCTGGCGCGGATTTTTCAGAACCGCACCATCCGGGTCTACCCCTACTTCCGCGATTTCTTCGGCATGGAGGAAACCATCGAGCGGATCGTCGGCTTCCTGCGCCACGCCGCCCAGGGCCTGGAGGAACGCAAACAGGTGCTCTACCTGCTGGGGCCTGTAGGCGGCGGCAAATCCTCTCTCGCGGAGCGCATGAAGGCACTGGCCGAGGAGCGCCCCATCTATGTGCTCAAGGCCGGAGAGCAGCTGAGCCCCGTCTACGAGAGCCCCCTCGGCCTGTTCGACCCGGAGCGCCACGGTCAGCAACTGCAGGATGACTACGGCATCCCGCGGCACAGGCTGCCCGGTCTGTGCTCGGCCTGGGCCGTGAAGCGTCTCGACGAGCTGGCCGGTGATATCACGCGCTTTTCCGTCGTCAAGCTCTATCCCTCCCGGCTGCGCCAGCTGGCGATTGCCAAGACCGAGCCCGGCGACGAAAACAACCAGGACATCGCCACGCTGGTGGGCAAACCGGATATCCGCAAGCTGGAGTTCTACAGCCAGCACGATCCCGATGCCTATGCCTATTCCGGGGGCCTCAACATCACCACCCAGGGCGTGCTCGAGTTTGTCGAGATGTTCAAGGCGCCGCAGAAAATGCTGCATCCGCTCCTGACCGCCACGCAGGAAAAGAACTACGTGGGCTCCGAAAACATCGGCTCGCTGCCCTACCACGGCCTCATCATGGCCCACTCCAACGAGTCCGAATGGCAGAGCTTCAAGGGCAACCGCAACAACGAGGCCTTTCTCGATCGCATCTGCGTCATCCAGGTGCCCTACTGCCTGCGCTACGGCGAGGAAACGGAGATCTACCGCAAGCTTCTGCGTCAGTCCGAGCTGGCAACGGCGCCCTGTGCCCCGGGCACGCTCGATATGATGGCGAAGTTCTCCGTGCTCTCGCGGCTGAAGGAGCACGAGAATTCCTCCTGCTACAGCAAACTCCTCGTCTACAACGGCGACAGCGTCGCCGAAACGGACCCCGGCGCCAAGACCGTGCAGGAGTACCGGGACGCGGCGGGCTACGACGAGGGCATGGATGGCATGTCGACGCGCTTCGCCTACAAGGCGCTGTCGGCGGCCTTCAATTTCGATACGGAGGAGATCGCCGCCGATCCGGTGCACCTGATGTACGTGCTCGAGCAGGCGATCCGTCGCGAGCAGTTCCCGGAAGAGACCGAACGGCGCTACCTGGCCTTCATCAAGGAAGACCTCATGCCGCGCTACGCCGAATACGTCGGCAAGGAAATCCAGAAGGCCTACCTGGAATCCTACGACGACTACGGACAGAATCTCTTCGACCGCTACATCGCCTATGCCGACGCCTGGGTCGAGAACCAGGATTTCCGCGACCCGGACACGGGGCAGATGATGGACCGCACGGCCCTGGATCGCGAGCTGTCGCGCACCGAGAAGCCCGCCGGCATCAGCAACCCGAAGGATTTTCGCAACGAAGTGGTCAAGTTCGCGCTGCGGGAGCGGGCCCGGCACGAGGGCCAGAACCCGCGCTGGACGGCCTACGAAAAGATCCGGGAGGTCATCGAGCAACGGATGTTCGCCCATGTCGAAGACCTGCTGCCGGTCATCTCCTTCGGCGCCAAGAAGGATAGCGAAACGCAGGAGAAGCACGAGGCTTTCCTCGAGCGCATGATCGAGCGCGGCTACACGCCGCGCCAGGTGCGACGGCTCGTGGACTGGTACATGCGGGTGAGAAAATCGGGATGACGGAGCCCACAGGCGTGGACAGTATCGTCGACCGCCGCTCGAGCCCGAAAGGTTCAAGCCTCGGCAACCGGCAGCGCTTTGTCCGGCGGACCCGCGCGCACATCCGGCGCGCCATCCGGGAGAAGCTCAAGGGCCGCGGCATCACCGATGTGGACAGTGGCGAAACCATCTCCATACCCGCGGACGGCGTGCACGAACCGCGCTTCGTCCCCGATACCCAGACCGGGGGCTGGCAACGGGTGCTGCCCGGGAACCGCGAGTTCCACGAGGGCGACCGTATCGCCCGCCCCGACGACGACGCCGGCGGTGCGGGCGGCGCTGAGGGCAGCGACGCCGGCAGCGCCGAGGACGCCTTCACGTTCACGCTCTCCCGGGACGAGTTCATGGATCTGTTCTTCGAGGACCTCGAGCTCCCGGACCTGATCAAGCGCCGGCTCGTCGCCGAAAACAGCAGCGCCCCCGAGCGTGCCGGTTTCAGCACCAGCGGCCCGCCCAACCGCATGAATCTCGAACGCACCATGCGTCAGTCCATGGCCCGGCGCGTCGCCCTGGGCCGCCCCAGTGAAGCGGCGCTCGCCGCTCTGGAGAAAGAGCTTGAACAGCTGCGCAGGGGTGAACTGCGGCCCGCCGACGGCCGCAGTGCCGAGGCGCGCGTGCAGGAGCTGGTCGCCATGCTCGAGCGGGCGCGGGAGCGCCGCCGGCGGGTGCCCTACATCGATCCCCTCGACGTGCGCTTCAACTACTTCGAGCAGCGTCCGCGCCCCGTTGCCCGCGCCGTGATGTTCTGTCTCATGGACGTGTCCGCGTCCATGGACGAGGCCATGAAGGACCTCGCCAAGCGCTTTTTCATGCTGTTGCACCTGTTCCTGCGCCGCCAGTACAAGCGCGTGGAGGTCGTCTTCATCCGCCATACGCAACACGCGGAAGTCGTGGACGAGGAGACCTTTTTCCACAGTCGCCAGACCGGGGGCACGGTCGTATCCACCGCCTTCGAGGAGATGCTGCAGGTCATCGAGCGCGATTATCCGGCCGACGACTGGAACATATACCTGGCCCAGGCGTCCGATGGCGACGACCTGCCGAACGATGTCGGACGCTGTGTGGCGCTACTGAGCGAGCGTATTCTTCCTGTCACGCAGTACGCCGCCTACGTCGAGATCGCGCGCTCATCGGCGCACCCGATGATTGCGCACCGTCACAATGCGGCGAGCGAACTGTGGGCGGGCTACCGGGACCTCGAGGAAGCCGCGCCCAACTTCGCCATGCGCCGCATCGCCGATGCCGCCGAGATCTATCCGGTGTTCCGCGATCTGTTCCGGCGCGAGGGTGCCGTGGCGTGACAAATTCCCGCGCCCCGCACACCGCCACAGAGCAGCCGCTCTTCGAAGGCCGCGGCTGGACCCTCGCTGACCTCGAGCGCATTCGCGACGCCGTGGCGGAGATCGGGGTCGATGAGCTCGGCCTCTCCCTCTATCGCAACCGCATCGAGATCATTTCCTCGGAACAGATGCTCGACGCCTACGCGTCCCTGGGCCTGCCGCACATGTACCGGCACTGGTCCTTCGGCAAACGCTTCGCGACCCAGGAAACCCTCTACCGGAAGGGCATGATGAGCCTGGCGCTTGAGATGATCGTCAATTCCAACCCCTCCGTGTGCTATCTCATGGAAGAGAACTCGGCGACGACGCAGGCCACGGTGCTCGCCCACGCCGCCATGGGCCACAACCATTTCTTCCGCAACAACCAGGTGTTCCGGGAATGGACGGATGCCGACGCCATCCTCGACTACGCCGAATTCGCCCGCGGCTATCTCGCACGCTGTGAAGAGCGCTACGGCCTGGCGGCGGTCGAGCGGACCCTCGATGCGGCCCATGCGCTCGACGAGCAGGGCGTGGACCGGTCCACCTGGCGGCGGCGTCGCAGCGCCGCGCAGGAGCGGCAGCGCATCGCCGAGCGCGAGCGCCTGGCCCGGGAGTCCGAGCAGGAGCTCTGGCGCGTGGTGAGCCCCCGCCGCGCCGGCGCCGGCGACGAGGCGACCATCGAGCGCGAGGCGGAGACCCTGGCGCTCTCACTCCCGGAGGAAAACCTGCTGTATTTCCTCGAAAAGCATTCCCCCGGGATGCAGGACTGGCAACGGGAAATCGTGCGCATCGTTCGCAGCCTGTCCGCCTACTTTGAACCGCAGCGCCAGACCAAGATCATGAACGAGGGCTGCGCCTGCTGGTGCCACTACCACATCATGCACCGGCTCCGGGAAAAGGGACTGCTGACGCAGGGGGCGCTGCTGGAATTCCTGCATCTTCACGCCGCGGTGGTCGCCCAGCCGGGCTTCGACGACCCCCGCTTCCCGGGCATCAATCCCTACGCCCTGGGTTTCTCGATGATGCGCGAGATCGAGCGCATCTGCCTCGAGCCCACGGCCGAGGACCGGGCGTGGTTCCCGGATTTTGCCGGCAATGGCGAGCCGGTGCCCACGCTGAAGCGCGCCTGGGCCGACTTCCGGGACGAAAGCTTCATCCGCCAGTATCTGTCACCCCGACTGATCCGGGAGATGCAGCTCTTTCGCCTGGACAACGACGCCGAGGAGTCGGAGCTGGTGGTTGGCGCGATTCACGACGAGCGCGGCTACCGGCGCGTCCGCAGCGCGCTGGCCGACGAGCATGACCCGGGCGAAAACCGACCCCGCATCGAGGTTGCCGATGCCGACCTCCGCGGCAGCCGCTCCCTGACGCTGGAGCACAAGGTGCGCAAGGGCAGAATGCTCGATGCCCTCGAGGCGCGGCGGACCCTGCAGCACCTCGCCTGGCTCTGGGGTTACCCGGTACGTCTGCGCGAGGTCGACGGCAACAGCGGCGAGCAGCTTGCCGTGCACGCCACCGATCCCGACCTCGTGTAGCCCGCTGCGCCCCGCCCGGGCGGCGGCGCGGTTCAGAGCATCTTGCCGGGGTTGAGAATACCGCGCGGGTCGAGGGCGTCCTTCAGGCTGCGCATGAGCGCCAGCTCCGCCGGCGAGCGCGAGAGCCCGAGCCAGGGCTTTTTCTCGAGGCCGATACCGTGCTCCGCCGAGACGGATCCGCCAACGGCTTCCAACGGTGCATAGACCAGCTCCTCCACCTTCGGCCGCAGGCGCTCGTAGTCCGCGGGCGCCACCTGCACGATGACGTGCAGGTTGCCGTCGCCGAGATGGCCGAAGATAAACAGGCGGTGTTCGCCGATGGCGGCCTCGAGCGCCGCCGGCAGCTCGCGCGTGTAGGCTTCCATGGCGCTCACCGGCAGGGAGATATCGAAGATCACCGGCAGGCCGCCCCGCATCGTCTGCTCGACATCGTCGCGCAGCGCCCAGAACGCCTGGCAATCCGCCTCGCTGCCCGCCACCGCAGCGTCGGCGATGAGTCCGGCCTCGAAGGCGCCCTCCAGCGCCTCCTGGAAGCGCGCCTCATCGAGCGCCCGGGCGGCGCCCTGGCTCTCGAGGAGGACGTAATAGGGGTAGTCCTGCGCCACCGGCGGCCGTCCCGTCGCCGGTGGCGAGGTCACCAGCCGATAGAAGTCCTGCCACAACGCCTCGAAGGCCGACAGCGAGCCGCCGAGGCCGCGATCCATGTGCTTGAGGAGCGCCACGACCTTATCGAACTCGTCGACGGCGACCAGGGCCATGGAGCGGGTCGCAGGCTTTTCCCGCAGCCGCAGGACAAGGCGGGTGATAATGCCCAGCGTGCCTTCGGAGCCGACGAACAGCTGCTTGAGGTCGTAGCCGGTGTTGTTCTTGATCAGGTGGTTCATGGAGGAAACCACCGTGCCGTCGGCGAGCACCGCCTCGAGGCCGAGCACCATATCGCGCATCATGCCGTAGCGGATCACCCGGTTGCCGCCGGCGTTGGTGGCCGCGTTGCCGCCGAGGGTGGCGCTGCCCCGGGCGCCGAGGTCCAGCGGAAACAGCAGGCCCTGCTCGTCGACCGCCTCCTCGAGCGCCTGCAGCGTCACGCCCGCCTGCACCGTGGCCGTGCGCTGGCGCGGGTCGATGGCCTCGATAGCGCGCATGCGCTCCAGCGAGAGGATCACCTCCTCGGCACCCGCGTCGGCCCCGTGCACCAGCCCCGTAAGACCGCCCTGCGGGACCACGGCGACGCCGTGTTCGTGGCACCAGCGCAGCACCCCGGCCACCTCTTCCGTCGTCCGGGGTCGCACCAGGGCGCCGGCCTCGAGGTGGTCCGAGCGCCAGATGCCCGCAGAGCGCGTGGCTACCTCCTCGGCCGGGAGAAAACCACCGGTGTCCAGCAGGTCGCGAAGTTGTTCGAGCTGTGTCATGCCGGGTCCGTCCCTTCTTTCGAAGGACTCTACGCTAGCAGATTGTGCAGCCGGTGCGCAGTGGCTCCACCTCTGCGCGGAAACGTTCCCGGCCAGTGCTGATGAATACAGCACGCGTCGACCGGAGAGGTTCGGGTACAGCGACGGCGGTCATTCGTTACGGGCTGCGGCCTGCGACCACTCGTTCAGCTGGGCCCGGGCTACCTCGAGGCCGATGCCGGTGGGGGCCACAAGCGTCACGCGCCCCTCGTGATGGCCTTGCGCGGTCACCTCGATCGCGATGTCGCCAGGCTGGAGAGCCAGGTTGTGGAAGGCCCACAGGGCGGTCGCAAACAGACCACCAATGACGGTGGCGCGAGACACGCCCTGCGGTACCATGCGAAGCGCCACGGCCCGAGAACGCCGACCATGAAAGCTCCCCTCACTGCCCTGCCCCGATCCCGGCCCCTGCTCACGGCCTGCGAACAGGCCGAGGCGCCGGCGGCGTCGACTTTGACTGTTTCCTACCGGCGGCGCAGCGACGCGGACGCCCTGCGCGACTTCTTCAGCGCCCTTGTACGCGAGATTCCGGCAGTGCCCTACAGCCAGCGAACGGAACGATTAGATCGATTGCATTGATGGCATTGATTGCATAGAAATCATTGATTAACATGCCACGATCTGACAGGAGGTCCTCATGGCAAGCATCACGATCCGCAACCTCGAAGACGGCCTGAAGCATCGTCTGCGTATCCGTGCGGCCGAGCACGGCAGGTCTATGGAAGAAGAGGCGCGGGAAATCCTCCGCCAGACTGTCGGCGGCTCTTCGGCACCGGATAATCTCGGTGTCGCTATCCATCGCCGCTTCGCGGTCCTCGGCGGCATCGACCTCGAGTTACCGCCGCGCGAGCCCATGCCCGAGCCCCCGCGCCTCGACTGAGGCGTTCGGCCGGTGATGCTGATCGATACCAATGTCATTTCCGAATTAATGCGCCCGGACCCCGCGCCCGCGGTGCTGGCCTGGTTCGGCGGACGGAACAGCTCGCAGCTCTACCTCAGC
>CAYFVG010000114.1:0-9100 GCA_964346365.1 uncultured Alteromonadaceae bacterium | reverse complement strand
ACCGAGATCGTCGGCAACGAGATGCAGATGCTCGACAGCCGCGGGCAGGCGGGTGGCGGTGCTTACGACGCGCCGGCGGACAGCTTCAACCAGGCCCCGCCGCGCCAGCGGCAGGGCGCCGCCGAGGCGCCGGCCAGCGCCGGTGCCGACAACCCCTCCGACTTCGGTGATTTTGACGACGATATCCCTTTCTAGGCCGGGCTGCGGGCGGTCGCGGCCGACGCGCGCCGGGTAGGTCCCGGTGCACATTCTCGTCGTCGGTTCGGACAGCGCTGCCGGCGCCGTTCTGCTTTCGGTGCTCGCGCGCTGGGGGCGCCACGAGGTAGACGCCGTCACCCTCGCCGCCAGCCGCTGGAAGAGTGAACGCCAGGCTAAGAAGGCGGTTCGCCGGGCTGCGCCCGCCTGCGTGGTGGATCTCCGGTTTTCCCAGCTTCTCGCCGCGGGCGACCCCCTGCAGGATCTCGACTGTGCCCGGGCGCGCTGGCTGGCCGTGGCCTGCGAGCGCGGCGGCGCCGACTACCTCATGGTTTCCAGCGCGGTCGTCTTCTCCGGCTCCCTGTCGCATCCCTACCGCGAACAGGAGACGCCGGACGCCACGGACCCGCCCGGGTCCGTCCTCGCGGCCGTCGAAGCGCAGGTGCTGGCGGCCTGCAGCCGAGCGGCGATCCTGCGCACCGGGCCGATCATTTCCAGCAAGGGCCCGGGTTTGCTCGATGATGTGCTGCGGCCGCTGCTGGCGCTGGAGCCGCGGGTCCTCGACGACAAGGACAGCTTCTGCCCGGTTCCCGCGGGCGATTTCGCCCGCGTTGTTGCCGGCATGCTCGACCAGATGGACGCCGGGGCAGAGCCCCGGGGCGTGTTCCACTACGCCAGCCCGGACCGGACCACACGCTACGGCTTTGCCGAGGCCGCCATTGCCTCGGCGTCGCAGTTCCTGGCGGTCGCCGACGCCGCTATTGTCCGTGCGCCCGCGGAAGAGAGCGCGGACGGCCGCGACTGGTCCCTGGACTGCCGCGACCTGCGCGACACCTTTGCCATCAAGCAGCAGCCCTGGCGCAGCGTCATCGGTGACGCGGTCCGGGGTTTTCTTCAGAAGCAGCAGGGAGACTGAACCCATGGATCAAACGCCTGCCGGCGACCACGCCGGTGACAGTGCCGGTGTCAGTGCCGTCGAGGGTGCCGTCGACCTCGCCATCACCGTGCTCACGGTATCCGATACGCGTGGGCCGGAAGACGACACGTCCGGTGACTACCTGGTCGAAGCTGCCGCGGAAGCCGGTCATCGGGTCGTGGCCCGGGACCTCGTCCCCGACGATGTCTACCGGCTCCGCGCCGTGCTCTCCGCCTGGATTGCGGACCCGGCGGTGGAGGTGGTGCTGGTGACCGGCGGTACGGGCTTCGCCGGGCGCGACTCCACGCCGGAGGCGGTGGCGCCGCTTTTCGACAAGCGCATCGTCGGCTTCGGCGAGGTCTTCCGCGCGCTCTCCCTCGCCGAGATCGGCTCCTCCACGGTGCAGTCCCGGGCGCTCGCCGGCCTCGCCAACGGCACCCTGGTGTTCTGCATGCCGGGCTCCACCGGTGCCTGCCGCACAGCCTGGGAGGGCATCCTCGCGGAGCAGCTCGACAGCCGGCACCGGCCCTGCAACTTCGTCGGCCTGCTGCGCGGCGCATGATTTCCCTCGAGGAGGCCCTCTCCCGCCTGCTCGCCGCGGTGCCGCCACCGCCCGCGGTCGAGACGGTGCCCCTCGGAATGGCTCTCGGCCGGGTGCTGGCGGCTCCGGTGCGGGCCCCGGCCGATGTCCCCGCCTTCGCCGACAGCGCCATGGACGGCTACGCGTTCCGCCGGGCCGAGGTGCAGCCCGGGGAGCCGCTGCCCGTGAGCCAACGCATCGCCGCGGGTGCTGCGCCGGCGCCCCTCGAGGCGGGGACCGCCGCGCGCATCTTTACCGGCGCGTCGCTGCCCGCGGGCGCCGATGCGGTCCTGATGCAGGAGGACTGTGAGCCGGAGGACGACGCGGTGGGGTCGGGCCGCGTCAGGCCGGGCCGGGTCAGGCCGGGCCGCGTGCCGGCAGTGGGAGAGAACATCCGTCCTCGCGGCGAAGATATCGCCGCCGGCAGCGAGCTCTTCGCGGCCGGCCGGCGCCTGCAGCCCCAGGACCTCGGGCTCCTGGCGTCCACCGGCTGCGGCGAGGTGGTGGTCTATCGGCGCCTCGCCGTGGCGGTGCTCGTCACCGGCGACGAACTGGTGCCCGCGGGCGCCGGTCCGCCGGGCCCCGGGCAGCGCTACAACAGCAACGGACCCATGCTCGCGGGCCTGCTGACGCGGCTCGGGGTCGCCGTGGCGCCGCCGGTACAGGTACAGGACAGCGCCGAGGCCACCCGCGCGGCCCTGGCCGGGGCTGCCGCAAGCGCGGACCTGGTGCTCTCTACCGGCGGCGTGTCCGTGGGGGAGGAGGACCACGTGCGCGAGCAGGTGGCGGCCCTCGGCGAGCTGGACCTGTGGAAGGTCGCGGTCAAGCCGGGCAAGCCGTTTGCTTTCGGCCGCCTCGGCGACACACCCTTCCTCGGTCTGCCCGGCAACCCGACCTCGGTTTTCGTGACCTTCTGCCTGCTGGCCCGGCCCTACCTGCTGGCGGCGCAGGGGGCGCGGGTCGACCCGCTGCCGGCGCTCTCGGCCCGGGCTGCCTTCGCGGTGGCCAAGCCCCTCACCCGCGCCGACTATCGCCGGGTGCGCTTGCGCGGCGGGGAGTCGGGGGAAAGCTGGGCCGAGCCCTACCCGCAGCAGGGTTCCGGAGTGCTCAGCTCCGTTTGTGCCGCGGATGCGTTGGCGCGGGTACCGGCGGGGGAGACGCTCGCCGAAGGCGACCCGGTGCAGGTGCTGCTGCTGGCTTCGCTGCTGGGCTGACCAGCGCGGTCTGGCAGGTGCGGTGGGAGCGGCGTCCCCGGCGCGACTGTTCTGGGGCCTCGCCGCCGTGTCGGCGCGAGGGCGCGCCTCACACCGGGCGCGCTCAGCGGCTCAGTCGCCCAGGGTCTGGAAGACCAGCGACGCGTTGGTGCCGCCGAAGCCGAAGCTGTTGGACATCACCCGGGTGAGGCTGGCCCCGTCGACCCGTTCGCGGGCGATGGGCAGGCCCTCTGCCTCCGGATCCAGGGTCTCGATGTTGGCCGAGGCAGCGATGAACCCTCGCTGCTGCATGAGCAGGCTGTAGATCGCCTCCTGCACGCCGGCGGCGCCCAGGGAGTGGCCGGAGAGGGACTTCGTGGAGCTGATCACCGGCACCTCGCCGGCGCTTTCGAAGGCCTCGCGGACGGCCTTCAGCTCGGTGAGGTCGCCGGCTGGCGTACTGGTGCCGTGGGCGTTGATGTAGTCCACCGGGCCTTCGACGGTAGCCAGCGCCTGGCGCATGCAGCGCACGGCACCCTCGCCGGAGGGGGCGACCATATCGTGGCCGTCCGAGGTGGCGCCGTAGCCGACGACTTCGGCGTAGATGCTGGCACCGCGGGCCCGCGCGTGTTCCAGCTCCTCGAGAACCAGCATGCCGCCGCCGCCGGCGATCACGAAGCCGTCGCGGTCGGCGTCGTAGGCCCGGGAGGCCCGCTCGGGCGTCTCGTTGTATTTCGTCGACAGGGCGCCCATGGCGTCGAAGAGCGAGCTCATGGTCCAGTGCAGCTCCTCGCCGCCGCCGGCGAAGACGATGTCCTGTTTGCCCAGCTGGATCTGCTCCGCGCCGGCGCCGATGCAGTGGGCGCTGGTGGAGCAGGCGGAGGAGATGGAATAGTTCACGCCCTTGATCCGGAACGGCGTAGCCAGACAGGCCGAGACGGTGCTGCCCATGGTCTGGGTGACGCGGTAGGGGCCGATGCGACGCAGGCCGCGCTCGCGGAGGATATCCGCCGCCTCGACCTGGCTCGCCGAGGACGCGCCGCCGGAGCCGGCGATGATGCCCGTGCGCTCGTTGGAGATGTCGCCCTCCTCAAGACCGGCATCGGCGATGGCCGCGTCCATGGCGATGTAGGCGAAAGCCGCCGCATCGCCCATGAAGCGCAGGCGTTTGCGGTCGATGTGCTCCGATGCCTCGATCTCCGGTGCGCCCGCGACCTGGGAGCGCATGCCGGCATCGACCTGCTCCTGGCGCCTGCGGATGCCCGAGCGGCCGCGGTAGAGGGCGTCGGCGACGCTGTCGGCATCATTGCCGAGGCAGGAAACGATACCGAGACCGGTTATGACGACTCGTCGGCTCATGGGTCAAAAACTCTCCGTGCTCTGGAACAGGCCTACCCGGAGGTCCCGGGCCGTGTAGATCTCGCGGCCGTCGACGGACAGGCTGCCGTCGCCGATCCCCATCACGAGCTTGCGTTCGACGACCCGCTTGATGTCGATCTGGTAGCCGACCCGGGAGGCGCTGGGCAGGATCTGGCCGGTGAACTTCACCTCGCCGGCCCCGAGGGCCCGGCCGCGCCCCGGGTTGCCGCGCCAGCCGAGGAAGAATCCGAGCAGCTGCCACATGGCGTCGAGACCCAGGCAGCCGGGCATGACCGGGTCGCCGGGGAAGTGGCAGTCAAAGAACCAGAGCGCCGGATGAATGTCGAGCTCGGCGCGGATCTCGCCCTTGCCGTCAGCGCCACCCTCGGAGCTGATGTGGGTGATGCGGTCGAGCATCAGCATGTTGCCGACGGGCAGCTGGGCGTTGCCGGGGCCGAAGAGGTGGCCGGCACCACACTCGAGGAGTTCATCCTTGCTGAAGCTGTGCTGTTGGGTCATCGGTTTTCCGGGTATCGGCAGCGTCGGGCAGGGGCCCGGGCGGGATCAGAAACCGGCTGCCGGCGGTGCGGCAATCCGCCAGTAATCGCGGCCTCTCATTCTATCGCCTGAGGCCCAAAAATCTACCGCCCGGGGGGGTGACTGCGCCGGCCCGTTCCGCGCGACCGCTGGCGTCGGCGCGATGTCTTCCGATAACATTCTCTATCCGCCGAGCAACCGGGGTTGCCGGCCCCGAATTCCCGAGCAACGAGGATTTGCATGCTGGTACCCGTGTTGTTGTCCGGGGGCGTCGGCAGTCGCCTGTGGCCGATCTCCCGCGAGGCCTACCCGAAGCAGTTCCTGCCCCTGGCCGGCGAGCTGTCCATGCTGCAGGAGACGCTGGCCCGCACCGAGGGGCTCGACGCCGGGGCGCCGCTGGTCGTCTGCAATGACGAGCATCGCTTCCTGGTGGCCGAGCAGCTTCGGCAGCTCGCTGTTGTCCCCGGCGCCATTATTCTCGAACGGGAGGGTCGCAACACGGCGCCGGCCGTGGCCCTCGCCGCCCTGCAGGCGCTGGCGGCGGATCCCGACGCCACGCTGCTGGTGCTGCCGGCCGATCACATCATCCGGGACCGCGACGCCTTCGCCGCCGCGGTCAGCGCTGCAGGTCCCCTCGCCGCCGCCGGTCACCTGGTGACCTTCGGTGTCGTTCCCACCTCCCCGGAGACCGGCTACGGTTACCTGCTGCGCGGCGAAGCGCTGGCCGACGGCGGCGCCCGCCTCGAGCGCTTCGTGGAAAAGCCGGACCGGGCCACCGCCGCGGCCTACCTTGCCAGCGGCGACTACCTCTGGAACGCGGGCATGTTCCTGTTCCGCGCCGACAGCTACCTCGAGGAACTGGAGCGCCAGGTGCCGGCCATGGCGGCGGCCTGCCGCGCGGCCATGGCAGCGGTCAGCGGTGATCTCGACTTCCTGCGCCCGGATCCGGAGGCCCTCGCGGCCTGCCCGAGCGACTCCATCGACTACGCTGTGATGGAGGGCACGGAGCGGGGTGCCGTGGTACCCCTCGACTGCGGCTGGAGCGATGTCGGCGCCTGGTCCACGCTCTGGGACGTGTCCGAGCACGACGGTGACGGCAACGTGACAAAGGGCGACGTGATCGTGGAGGACACCCGGGGCAGCTACCTGCGGGCCGAGTCCCGGCTGCTGGCCGCGGCGGGGGTGGACGACCTGGTCGTGGTCGAGACCGCGGACGCGGTGCTGGTGGCGGGCCGGGACCAGGTGCAGGACGTGAAGCGTATTGTCGACCGTCTGCGCAAGGCCGGCCGCAGCGAGGCGTCCCTGCACCGGCGGGTCTACCGCCCCTGGGGCAGCTATGAGTCCCTGATCGTCGCCGAGCGCTTCCAGGTCAAGCGGATCGTGGTCAACCCGGGCGAGACCCTGTCGCTGCAGATGCACCACCACCGCGCCGAGCACTGGATCGTGGTCCACGGCACCGCCGAGGTCACCTGCGAGGACCGCACCTTCATGCTCGGCGAGGACGAGTCCACCTATATCCCCCTGGGCCACAAGCACCGGCTGGCGAACCCCGGTAAGATAGCGCTGGAGCTGATTGAGGTGCAGACCGGCAGCTACCTCGGCGAAGACGACATCGTCCGCTTCCAGGACGCCTACGGCCGCGGCGGCGGCGCCCGGGGCTGACCCGTCCCCGGCCCGGCGCGAGCCGTGAGCCCTGAGAGCTGGCATAGACAGCAGTCATCAGATGGAGAGAACGGCCATGGTCGAGAAGTGCATGTTTCCTGTGGCGGGTTACGGCACCCGCTTCCTCCCGGCAACAAAGAGCATGCCGAAGGAGATGCTGCCGATCGTCAACAAGCCGTTGGTGCAGTACGGCGTCGAGGAGGCCATCGAGGCCGGCATGACGACCTGCGCCCTCGTTACCGGCCGCGGCAAGCGCGCCATCGCCGACCACTTCGACATCAGCTACGAGCTCGAGCACCAGATCGCCGGCAGTGGCAAGGAGGCCTACCTGGACAGCATCCGCAATGTCCTCGACAAGGGCGTCTTCACCATGGTCCGCCAGCGCGAGATGAAGGGCCTCGGCCACGCCATCCTGACCGGCGAGACCCTGGTCGGCAACGTGCCCTTCGGCGTGGTGCTGTCCGACGACCTGTGCATCAACGACGGCCCCGGCGTGCTCGCCCAGATGGTCGAGCTCTACAACCAGTTCCGCTGCTCTATCGTCGCCATCATGGAGGTGCCCGAGGACGAGGTGCACAAGTACGGCGTGATCGCCGGCGAGGCGCTCAAGGACGGCATCTACCGGGTGGACCGCATGGTCGAGAAGCCGAAGGCCGAGGAGGCGCCTTCGAACCTCGCGATCATCGGCCGCTACATCCTCACACCGGACATCTTCGACATCCTGCGCGAGACCGAGCCCGGCGCGAACGGCGAGGTGCAGCTCACGGACGCCCTCCAGACCCAGGCCGGGCGGGGTTGCGTCATGGCTTACCGGTTCAAGGGGCGGCGCTTCGACTGCGGCAGCGTCCCCGGTTTCGTGGAAGCCACGGATTACGTCTACCACAACATCTACACTCAGCCCTGACGGCCGTGGATCTTTCCGCCTGCTTCAAGGCCTACGACGTTCGCGGCCGGGTCCCGGACCAGCTCAACGAGGCCATCGCCGAGCGTATCGGCCGCGCTTTCGCCACCGTGCTGGCGCCCGCGCGGGTGGTGGTGGGCCACGATGTACGCCTCACCAGCGAGGCCCTGAAGGGCGCGCTCGTCGAGGGCCTGCGGGCCGAGGGCGTCGACGTCTGCGACCTCGGCCTCGCGGGCACCGAGGAAATCTACTTCGCCACCTTTCACGGTGACTCCAACGGCGCCTTTGACGGCGGCATCGCGGTCACCGCGAGCCACAACCCGAAGGACTACAACGGCATGAAGTTCGTGCGCGAGGGCGCGCGGCCGCTCTCCGGCGATACGGGGCTGTTCGATATCCGCGACCGCGCCGCCGCCGGCGACTTTGCCGGCGACTCGCCGGGCAGCGGTCGCCGCGGCACCCTCGAGACCCTGGATCTCGATGCGGCCTACGTGGCGCACCTCCTCGGCTACATCGACCGCGACACCCTGGCGCCGCTGAAAATCGTCACGGACCCGGGCAACGGCGGCGCCGGCCGTATCATCGATCTCCTCGAGCCGCATCTGCCCTTCGAGTTTGTGCGCCTGCACCACCGTCCGGACGGCAACTTTCCCAACGGCGTGCCCAACCCGCTGCTCCCGGAGAACCGTAGCGCGACCATCGCCGCCGTGCGCGACCACGGCGCCGATCTCGGCATCGCCTGGGATGGCGACTTCGACCGCTGTTTCTTCTTCGACCACACGGGTCGCTTTATCGAGGGCTACTACGTGGTCGGCCTTCTCGCCGAGGCCTTCCTGCGCCAAGCCCCGGGCGCCGCCATCGTCCACGACCCGCGTCTCACCTGGAATACGCAGGCGATCATCGCCGCCGGCGGCGGCCGCGCCGTGGAAAGCAAGACGGGCCACGCCTTCATCAAGGAGCGCATGCGCGCGGAGGCTGCGGTCTACGGCGGCGAGATGAGTGCGCATCACTATTTCGGCGACTTTGCCTTCTGCGACAGCGGCATGATCCCCTGGCTCCTGGTCGCCGCCCTGGTCAGCAGTCGCGGCCGGTCCCTCGCCGAGCTGGTCGAGGAGCGCATGGCCCTGTTCCCCTGCAGCGGCGAGCTCAACCGCACCATCGCCGACCCCGCCGCCGCCCTCGCCGCCGCCGAGGCCCGCTACGCCCCGGATGCCGAGTCGGTCTCTCACATCGACGGTCTCTCCATCGCCTACCCCGACTGGCGCTTCAACCTCCGCCGCTCGAACACGGAGCCGGTGGTGCGGCTTAATGTCGAGAGCCGCGGGGATGAGGCCTTGATGCGCGAGAAGACGGCGGAGTTGCTGGCTTTCCTGGATGGTGGCTGTCGGTAATCCTCGGTTTGAGATGCTGTAGTTATTTGGGGGGAGCTTCGTAGCCCGGTTTGCTACGCTTACCTCGAACCTCGAACCTCGAACCTCGAACCTCGAACCTCGAACCTCGAACCTCGAACCCTTCGATGCCGGCGCCAGTGCCGGCGAGAACGCCTCCGGGACACGCTACAAGCACATCCATGTGCGCTCGGCGCGGCGGAAGGCCGCCCCGACCATCCATGGCCCGCGACGGTCCCGGAGGCGTTCTCGCCGCCACTGGCGCCTGTCGTGGTGCCATCAATGCGGAGCCGGTTAGCGTCACTACCGGATTCAGGTGACGGGGGTTGCAATACCCTGTCCCGGGACGTCAGCGGCCATGGATGGCCG
>CAYFVG010000113.1:2181-9140 GCA_964346365.1 uncultured Alteromonadaceae bacterium | reverse complement strand
ACCCGGTCGCCGACGGGCAGCGCGTCGCTGAAGGTCTCCCGATCCGGGTGGTTGAGGCGCTCTACACCGCCGGCGGCATCGAGGCGCAGGAGTGACCCGCCCGCACCGACCAGCAGCGCGCCGCCGCCGGCCAGCCCGCTGCCGCCGTAGAGGCTGGGGCCCGGCGGCAGGGGCAGGCGTTCCCAGGAGCGTCCGCCGTCATCGCTCACGAAAATATTGCCGCGCAAGCCGAAGGCGGCGACGCCACTGCCGAGGTCAACGAGACCAAAGAGGCTGCCCTCGTAGAGCGCCTCGATGCGCTCCCAGCTGCTCCCGCCATCGCGCGACACAAACAGCAGGCCCGCCTCGCCGGCGAGGTAGAGCACCCCGTCGCGCGCATGCAGGTCGTAATAGTGGTAGCGCCCCGGGTTGTCGAGGCCGTCGATGGCGATACGCCAGCTCGCGCCGCCGTCATCGGTGCGGAACAGGAGCCCGTAAGCACCGAGAGCAAAGCCCCGGCGCCGGTCGAGAAACAGCACGTCCAGAAACGGGTCCACGGGCCCTGTCTCGAGGGCGATTTCCGCATCCTCGAGGGCGAACTCGGCGTCCTCCAGCGCGTAGGCCGCATCCTCGCGCGCCGGGTCGTCCGCCGGCAGTGCTTCGAGGGCTGCCCGGCGTGCCGCTACGCGCTCGGTGGCAAAGCGATGGAACTGCCGATTGACCTCGCGGCCATCGAGCTGGAGCGACCAGGACCTGCCGCCGTCCTTGCTGCCGAGGACAACACCCCCGTGCCCCACGGCCCAGCCGTGGTCCGCATCGGCAAAGGTGACGGCCGTGAGGAACACGCTGACCGGCGTGGCGACCTGCTCCCAGGCGCCACCGTCTTCCCGGAGCGCCACCAGGCCCCGCTCACCCACGGCCACCAGGCCCTCACCGGTCCGGGCGAGGCCCGCCAGTACCGCCTCAGCGGGTTCCGGGTTGGGGGGTGCCGGGAGGAAAGCGAAATCTTCCTCGGCGCCCGCAGCGAGCGCCAGGGTCAGGGCTGCCCCGGCCGCTGCGGTGCGCAGCGCACACCGCAGGCCAGGCCGCGCCATCAGCGTCGACCAGCCCGCCGCAGCGCCGAAGGCGTGAAGTCCCTGAAGCTGCCTTCGTAGTCGAAGTTGTACTGGTAGCCGTCTTCCTCGTTGTCGAGGCCGATGACGATATAGCGGCCGGAGATCAGGTCGTGCAGCGACTCGGCCGCCAGCCAGGGCACGGCCACCTGGTAGTGCATGATCTTGTGCCCTTCCTTGAACTTCCACAGCTCGCCCCGGCCATCGTAGTGGTCAACCAGCGAGACCTGCCAGCTGTCCTCGTCGATATAGAAGGTGCGGCGCGCATAGATATGCCGCGCGTCCTCCTTGAGCCGCGCCTCCACGACCCAGACCCGGTGCAGTTCATAGCGCAGGTAGTCCGGGTTCATGTGCCCGCTCGTGATGATGTCGTCGTAGGTGAGATCCCCGCGGCGCAGCTGGTAGCTGTTGTAGGGGATGTAGACTTCGCGCTTGCCGACCAGCTCCCAGTTGTAGCGGTCCGGGGCACCGTTATACATGTCGAGGTCATCGGCGGTGCGCAGGCCGTCGGACGCGGTCCCCGGGCCATCGTAGGCAATATTCGGCGCCCGGCGCACGCGGCGCTGGCCGGCGTTGTAGACCCAGGCTGCCCGGGGCTCCGCCACCTGGTTGATGTTCTCGTGCACGAGCAGCACGTCGCCCTCGAGCCGGGCCGGGGCGAGCACCCGCTGCAGGAACACAAAGAGCCGGTTCGGATACTCTTCCGGCGCAACGCGCGCGCCGGGGAGCGATTCGTCCTCGAAAAGCACCGGCGCGAAGGCGCCGTTCTCCTGCACCGGCGCCTGGATGTAGCGCCGCGACAGGCCGTCGTCGTTGCGGTAGCGCGCGATGTGATTCCAGATCGCCTCGAGGCCGTTGTCGGGGATCGGAAACGGAATCGTACCGCCGTAGTTCACCAGGCCATTGCCGCCGGGCACGAGTTCGACCTCCGCCGCCGTGTCGAGGATGCGCTGAAACTCGCTGTCCGGGTAGCGGGCGCTGCGCCGGGTCGGGTAGACCGGCATGCGAAAGGTGTCCGGGTAACGCTGGAACATGGCGAGCTGCCCGGGCGTCAGCCGGTCCGCGTACTCGCCGACGTTTTCGGCGGTAATCGTGAACAGCACCTCGTCGTCGGCAAAGGGGTCGATCAGGCGCCCGCCCTCCGCATAGCCCGCGGGCAGCTCGCGCAGGCCGCCGGTCCAGGCCGGAATGGTACCGTCGGCGTTGCCGGCCCGCGTCGCCCCCATGGGCGTCAGTTCCCCGCCGTCGAGGCGCGCGAGTTCCTCCGGTGTCAGCGCGGCCAGCGCGGAGCCGGCACCCGCGGCGAGCGCGCCGAGAAAGCCCGACAGGGCGAGGCCAATGAATCGCTTCTGCATGGTGTACTCCGTTCTTATGGTTAAAACGCTACGGAAAAGCTCAGGGACAGAAAATCCCGGTCCGCCAGTTCGTTGTACTCGGCGCCGAAGAAGCTCGTGTAGGAAAGCTCGGCCTGGTAGACGTTGAGGTAATCGGCGCGGAGCGCCACGCTCAGGGCCTGTCTCCCCTCCACGAAGTTCGGCGCCGGGCCATAGCCGTCGACATCGTGGGACCAGGCCACGCTCGGCGTGAGGTTAACACCGGCCAGGGCGTCGTTGTACTCCAGGCTGGCCCGAACCTGGTAACCCCAGGAGGAGCCCGTGGTGAAGCCGTCGTCGGTGCAGTACTCGGCGTTGGCGTTGGGCACCACGCCGAGCGGCGCCAGCGCGGGGTGCGAGTTGCAGCTCACCGGCACGCCGAAGGTGGGGCTGAGGAAGGTATCGAAGTCGCCGGCCCCGTAGGTGGCGGAGCGGCCGTAGTTGACGCCACCCTCCATGCCGTCCACCCAGGCCCCGCCGACCTCGGCGGCCAGGGACAGGCGATCGGCGCCGAGGACCTGCTCGTAGAAGCGCAGCACACTGACTTGGGCCTGGGTGTACTCGACCGTGTCGAAGCCGGCCACGTAGCCGCCGGGGCCGGCTGCCAGAGACCGCGCCGTCATCGGCGACCACTCCGCGAAGGCGCCGAGGGCCAGGGACTGCAGCAGGTCGACGGTGTTGATCTGCAGCGGCAGGTCCGGGCGGTAGCTGAGCTCACCGGCCACGGCCCAGAAGCCGACGTTGGTCGCGAAGGTCAGGCCGTAGACCTCGATGTCCTCGGGGAACTCGAAGAAGAAAGTGGGCTGCACCGCCGGGTTGAGGAAGGGCTGGCCAAAGGCCTCTGTGGTGTTGGTCGCGCTGAAGATCGGCGTCCGGCTGTGGTAGTTGATGTAGTAGAGGCCGAGCTCCGTGCCGTTCAGCGAATCCATGAAATAGCGCGCGGAAATGCCGTACTGGCCGCCGTCATCGGGCTCGTCATCCGGCGCCCGGGCGATGGTCAGGCCGGCCGCCTGCTGGACACCGTCCGGCGCGCTGGTTACGCCGGTCAGGTAATTGCAGCCACCGCCGTAGGGGTCGGCGGCGTTCCAGTAGGTGCCGCACTCGTCGAGGATCGTGCGCTGCCAGTCGTACTGGTAGAAGGCCTCCACGGTGAGGTTGTAGGTCACGCCGACGTTGGCGTAGACCATGCCCACGGGGAGCAGCGCCTCGCGGATTTCCGTGCCCGGACGGCGGATGGCGGTGACGTCGAAGGGGCTGATGACGTTGACCCCGTTCTGGATGAACAGCGACTCGCCCCAGTTCAGCGCCATGTTACCGGCGCGCAACTCCACGGGTATCTCGCCGACGTCGAACTCGCCGTAGACATAGGCGTCGAGGAGTTCGAGGCCCTTGCCCTGCGCGAGGTCCTCGAAGTCCGAGGTATCCAGCTCTTCGCCCGGCGCGTAGCCGTTGGCCGCATGGCCATGGGCGACCTCGTCGTTCTCGAGGGCGTAGTCGTACCAGTACTTCACGCGCCCGAAGAAACCCCAGGTGCCGGCGTTGAGGTCCAGGTCGTGCAGACCCGACAGGCGCAGGGAATACATATCACCCTGGTCGTAGTTCAGGTTGCCGTCATCGGTGGTGGACGACGAGGCGCGGCCCTCGCCAGCGGTGTTGCCGGGCGACAGCACGCGGTTCGAGGGATCGTCGGCGCGCCAGCTGGCGCCGAGGGTGATATTGGAACGCAGCGTCGCCTCGAAGGGGCCGATGTCATAACTGGCAGCGCTGGCACCACTGGCAAGGAAGGAACTGGCGACGGCGACGGCCGTGGTCAGGGCGTGGCGCGAAAGTCTCATGGGCGTATCCTCCGGGGCTGTTTATTATGCTGTGCACCCTGAGGTACACCTTCCGTCGAACGCTACACCACGGCCCCGCCGGGGCCCTTGCGCTCGATCAAGCTTCGCGGTGTTTACTCCGCCAACATCCTATCGCACACCGATGTAGCCGAACAGATGCCCGGCGATCTTGCGCAGCTGGATCTCGTCGGAGCCTTCGGTGATCCGGTAGCGCCGGTGGTGCCGGTAGTGGTGCTCGAACTGCTTGTAGCGTGAGTAGCCGAGGCCGCCGTGGACCTGGATCGCCGCATCCGCGGCCTCGCAGGCCAGCCGGTTTGCCCGGTAGTTGCACATGGCGACCTTGTCGGACAGCACCCGCGCGACCTCCCGCTTGTTCATGCTGTCCATGCGCGCCGCGACCTCGAGCGTCAGGGCACGGATCATCTCGTAATCGGTCTGCAGCTCCGCGAGGCGGAACTGGATCGACTGGTTCTCCGCCAGGGGCCGGCCGAAGGTGTGTCGCTGCCGCGCCCAGGCCACGGACTCGCCGATGCAGTAGCGCGCCGTACCGAGGCTGGAGGCGGCCTGGCGGATACGGTTCTCATGGACGAAATGCTGGGCCACGGCGAGGCCGAGGCCGCGCTCCCCGAGTATCGCACTGTCCGGCAGCCAGACGTCGCGGAGGGTGACCCGCGGGTGATCTGTGGGCATGTTGAAGGTCCAGAGCCACTCGTCGATGCTGAAGCCCGGGGTCGGGTTCGGCATAACGAAGCAGCTGATGCCGCGGGCATCGCCCGCCTCGCCGTCACTGCGGGCAAAGATCAGAATGTGCGTTGCCGCGTGGGCGCCGGTGGTCCACATCTTTTCGCCGTTGAGCAGCCAGCCGTCGACGCCGTCGCGCACGCAGGGCTCGGCCCGGGTCTCGAGCCAGGTGGCGTCGGAGCCGTGCTCCGGTTCCGTCAGGCCGAAGGCGACCGCGACCTCCCCGCTGATACTGCCGGGAATGAACGCGGTCTTCTGCGCCGCCGTACCGAAATCCCGGAAGGCCAGGGTGGTCGGAAAATTGCCCACGATGGCGTGCTCGTTCTGCAGGTCGCAGTGCAGGCCGATACCCTTCGCCGCCAGGTGTTCACGGACCACCGCCATCTGCCAGTTGCTGGCGTCGCCGCCGCCGTACTCCGCCGGCAGCGCGTAGGCGAGGAAACCGGCGTCCCGCGCGCGCCGGCGCGCCTCCGCGAGCAGGGCCTCCCAGGCCGGGTGGGGCTTGCCGTCGTCATCCCAGTCGGTGCGCGCATACTCCCGACGATGATCGAAGAAGCGCCGGTTGTCGTCCTCGGCTTCGAGGGGCGCAAGCTCGCGCTCGATAAAGGCATCCAGTTTCTCGAGGAAGGGCTGCAGGGTCGCGGGATCGGGCTGGCTCATGGAATAACTCCTTCCGGGAGGTCCCGCGGCCAGCGCTCGCTGGCCGCGATAAAGCCGCTGTAGCGGGGATTGTCGATGGCCAGGCGCGCCAGGGTGCGCCGGCGCAGGTAGCGCAGCGTGCGCGCGTCGGCCGGCAGGCGGCCCTCGCGCAGGGCCCGCGCCAGGGCGACCGGGACGGGCTCGCCCTGGCCCCCGCCTACCCAGGCGCCGGCGGTCTCGTCGAGCGTCGCGAGCGCCGGCGCGAGGGCCAGCTCGCGCTCGACCATGGCCAGGGTGTTGCGGGCGATGCGGGCCTCGAAAGCGGCCCGCCCCGCGAGCGCGGGCTGCGCCTCCCGTTCGAGGAAGTCGCCGACGGCGGCCAGCAGTTCCGTTGCGGTGGTGGTCACAGGTGGTCCTCCAGCAGGAGCAACAGGTCGATCTCCGCCTCCGCCAGGCGCCGGCCGACGGCGGCCCGCTCCAGGGACGGGTCGCGCCCGCTGCGATGCAGATCGAGCATGGTGAGGCAGACCAGACCCCAGTCGAGGGCAGCGAACACCTCCCAGTAGTGCAACGCTGCCATCGTGGGCGCCCAGCCGGCGGCCTCGCGATAGGCCCCGAGAAGCTCCTCGTAGTGGCCGAAGCCGCCCACGGGCCGGTCGCTGCGGCCGAAGCGCCAGACGTTGGCGCAGAGGTAGCCGAGGTCCTCCGCCGGCAGTCCGAGGTGGGCGCGCTCCCAGTCGAGCACCGCCTCGAGGCCCGCGGGGGTTACCAGCAGGTTGCCGCAGCGGAAGTCCCCGTGCACGAGGCAGGGTTGGGCAGGCGCCGCCGGCGCTCGCTCGCGCAGCCAGCCGAGGGCCAGCTGCAGCACCGGGGAGACGTCGCCGAAGTCAGCGAGGAGCGCCTGCAGCCGGTCGAGGCGCGCACCGTGCGCCGCCCGCGGCAGCTCCGCCGGCAGCCGGTCCGTGGGCAGGGCATGGATGGCCGCGAGGGCGCGGCCGCAGTCCGCGGCGAGGCCCGCCAGGGCATCGGCGAAACGCCCGTCCCGAAACAGCTTCTGCGGCAGCGCCTCACCGGGCAGGCGCGCCATGAGGTAGCCGCTGCCGAGACCGTCGCCCGGGTTCAGCTCCGCCCGCACAGCGGGCACCGGTACCCCGCCCGCTGTCGCCAGCCGCAGCAGCGCTGCCTCCACCCCGAGGTCCAGGGGCAGGAGCGCGTCGGCGCCGCCGTCGGCGATCCCCGCGGGCAAACGGCGCAGGATCAACGGCTCTGCGGCACTCTCC
>CAYFVG010000113.1:0-2081 GCA_964346365.1 uncultured Alteromonadaceae bacterium | reverse complement strand
ACCCTTCGCCGCACCCTCCACGACACCCTCCGCCGGCACCCAGTCGAAGGCCCAGGTCTCCATGTTGGCGCCGCCGCTCAGTCGCCGCAGGTCGCGGACCTCACCACCGCCGAGGCGCGCCGCGAGCGCCGCCGCCAGGCCCTGCTCAGGCGAAGCGGAAGGCATTCACGGGCTCCCCGGCCGCGACCTCGCCGGCGAGGCCGATGCAGTCGTCGTGGGCCAGGCGCGCCAACAACCCGGCGTCGCCGCTGGCCTGCGCCAGGCAGCGTTGGCCGTCATCGAGGCGGCAGACCAGCACCGCCGTCGCCGGCCCGTCGCGGTCGAAGCGCACCGCGTGGGCCTCGACCTGCACAGACTCCGTCCCCACCGGATCGCGCAGCCGCGGGTGCCGGTCCCTGGCCACCGCCGCCTGGGCCGCGGCCGGATCGCGCTCGCCCCAGGGCCGCTGCGGCGGCGCCGCCCCGTAGATGCCTACGGCATGCTTGGTCAGGTAGCCGCCGTTGGCCGTCACCATGCCGGTGCCACGGCCGGCCGCGCGCAGCCGGGCGACCATCTCGGCGATCGCGTGGGTCGAGTAGTTGTTGCCGGGGCCGCCGAACAGGGTCAGGCCGCCGGTGACGGTCACCCCGCGCGGATCGTCGACGGCGAGGCCCAGGCTGTCGCAGGCCACGGTGACCGCCGAGGGAAAGCAGCTGTAGAGATCGAACCAATCGATGCCGTCGATGTCGACGCCGGCCTGCGCCAGCGCCCCGGCGCCCGCGGCGGCCAGCGCCGGGGAGCGATGGAAGTCCTCCCGCTCTGCCGCGTACCAGACGTCGCTGGCCTCCGCCCCGCCGTGCAGGTAGATCCAGCGCGACGGGTCGATGCCGAGTCGCCGGGCCTCCCCCGCGGTCGTGAGCAGCACCGCGGCCGCCATGTCCACGGCCGCGATGGCGTTCATGCACTTGTTATAGGGCCAGGTGATGATCCGGTTGCCGTCGGCTTGTGACAGCGCCGCCTCGGCGGTCAGCGCGTCCCGGCGCCAGGCGTGAGGGTTGGCGGCGGCCACCGCACTCATGGCGGCCACGAGCTCGCCGAGCTGCTCGCGCTGTGCCTCCTCGCTGAGCCCCCGGGCGTGGCGCAGGGCACTTTCGAACAGCGGGTAGGTGACGATCGGCTCGAACAGGCCGTGGGCATGCTCCGCCGGCAGGCTGGACGCCTTGCCGGCACCCAGGTCCTCGGCGGGGCGGTCACCGCCCGTGCGCCAGGCCGGCAGATCGCCGCCGCCGCGCAGCGTGCCGAGGAGCGTCGCCATAAGCTCGGCCCCGGTCAGCAGGAGCATCCGGTAACGGCCCGCGACGAGCCAGTCCGCAGCGCGGTTCACGAACCACTGCGGCAGGTTGCCGCCGTAGTCGCTGGTGAGCAGCGCGGCATTCATGCCCAGGCGGTCGGCCAGGGCGGCACCGGGGTGCGGGGTGAGCAGCGGTGCGAGCTGTGGCACCTGCTCGGCGAGGAAGGGAATGGTGACCAGCGCATCGACGGCGGTCGACGGCACGCCGGCGTCTGCGAGGGCGCCGCCGGCAACGTCCGCCAGCGCATCGACCGGGGTGCGGGCCGGATCCAGGTCACGGTAGGTCTGCTGGCTGACGCCGACGATGATCGGGGTGGCGTCTCGCACCGCCGCGGCTTGCTGCTCGGCCATTGTTCTCCTTACTTGTTTGGCATCCGTCGGCACTGTTGCGGGCGGTCGCAGTGTACCCGCGGGAGCACCGGGTCCGCTACACTGGACGCGCCGAACGCGCCACCCCCCGGGATACACCATGCACAGACCGCGCCCCTACCTTGCCCTCGCCCTGCTTCTCGCCGCGGCGCCGGGCCTGGCCTGGGGACCGCAGGGACACCGGGTGGCCGGCGCCCTCACCGCAGCGCGTCTCTCGCCGGACGCCGCCGCAGCAGTGCGCGCCATCCTCGGCGACGAGGCACTGGCCGACGCCTCGACCTGGGCGGACCGCATGCGCAGCAACCCGGCCCCCTTCTGGCAGCGCGAAGCGGGAGCCTACCACTACGTCAACGTTCCGCCCGGGGCAACGCGCTACGACACG
>CAYFVG010000112.1:0-9235 GCA_964346365.1 uncultured Alteromonadaceae bacterium | reverse complement strand
AAGACCCGCTCCGGCAAGATCATGCGCCGCATCCTGCGCAAGATCGCCGAGAACGAACTCGACAGCCTTGGCGACACCAGCACGCTCGCCGACCCGGGGGTGGTTGACAGCCTGGTGGAGAACCGCCCCGGTTGAGGAGCGCGGCAGCGCCCCTTCCCGTCGAGCCCGGGTTTATCCCTCGCTGACCTCGTTCGCGGGCGGCTCCGCCGCGGCCACGTCCTCTTCGACCTCCTCGTCGAGGAGCTCCTTGATGGACAGCTTGATGCGGCCGCGCTGGTCCACGTCGAGGACCTTGACGCGTACTTCTTCGCCCTCGGTCAGATAGTCAGTGACGTTCTCGACCCGCTCGTTGGCGATCTGCGAGATGTGCACCAGGCCGTCCTTCCCCGGGAGGATATTGACGAAGGCGCCGAAGTCGACGATCCGGGCCACGCGGCCCTCGTAGATCGCACCCACCTCGGCCTCGGCGGTGATCTCCTCCACCATCGCCACGGCGGCGTCGCGCGCGGCCTGGTCGGGTCCGAAGATGCGCACCGTGCCATCGTCATCGATATCAACGGTGGCCCCGGAAGCCTCCGTGATACCGCGGATCGTCGCACCGCCCTTGCCAATGACGTCGCGGATCTTGTCCGAGTCCACCTTCAGGGTGACCATGCTGGGGGCGCTGGCCGAGGTGACTTCACGCGGCTCCGCGATGGTCTCTTTCATCTGACCGAGGATGTGCAGCCGGGCCTGCAGCGCCTGCTCGAGGGCAATTTCCATGATCTGCTCGTTGATGCCCTCGATCTTGATATCCATCTGCAGGGCGGTCACGCCCTCGGCAGTGCCCGCGACCTTGAAGTCCATGTCGCCGAGGTGATCTTCGTCACCGAGGATGTCCGTGAGCACGGCGAACTGATTGCCGTCCTTGACCAGACCCATGGCGATACCGGCCACCGGCGCCTTGAGCGGCACACCCGCGGCCATCATGGCCAGCGAGCCGACGCACACCGAGGCCATGGAACTGGAGCCATTGGATTCAGTGATCTCCGACACCACACGCATGGTATAGGGGAAAGACTCCTCGCTCGGCAGCACCGCCGCGAGGCCGCGGCGGGCCAGGCGACCGTGACCGACTTCCCGCCGGCCCGTAAAGCCGATGCGTCCGGCTTCGCCGACAGAGTAAGGCGGAAAGTTGTAGTGCAGCATGAACGGATCGCGGCGCTCGCCCTCGAGCGCATCGATGATCTGCGCATCACGGGTGGAGCCGAGGGTCACCGTGCCGATGGCCTGGGTCTCACCGCGGGTGAACAGGGCGGAGCCGTGGGCCTTCGGCAACACGTCGACCTCGCAGGCGATGGGACGGACCGTGCGATTGTCGCGACCGTCGATGCGCGCCTCGCCATCGAGAATACGCTTGCGCACCAGTTGCTTTTCGACGCTCTTGAAGACGTCCTTGATCTCGTCCTCGCCCGGCCCGTCCGCCGTAGCCAGGGCTTCGACGCACGCCTTGCGGATTTCACTGACACGGTCGTAGCGAGCGGCCTTGTCGGTCACGCGATAGGCCTCACCGAGGGCCTCCCTGACCTGCGCCTCGACAGCGGCCACGAGTTCCGCGTTCACCGCCGGCGGCTGCCAGTCCCAGCGCGGCTTGCCGGCCTCGGCGACGAGTTCGTCGATCGCCTGAATCACCGCCTGCATTTCCTGGTGTGCGTACAGCACGGCGCCGAGCATCTGGTCTTCCGTGAGCAGATCCGCCTCCGACTCCACCATCAGCACCGCGTCCCGCGTGCCCGCGACCACCATGTTCAGCTTGCTCCCCGCGAGCTGCGGATAGGTCGGGTTCAGCAGGTAGCCATCCTGCTCCGTGAAGCCCACACGGGCGCCGCCGATGGGGCCGTTGAAGGGGCAGCCGGAAATTGCGAGGGCCGCAGAAGTGCCGATCATGGCCGGGATGTCCGGGTCGATGTGCTTGTCGGCGGACATCACCGTGCACACCACCTGCACCTCGTTCATGAAACCGTCGGCGAACAGCGGGCGAATCGGGCGGTCGATGAGACGGGAGGTCAGCGTTTCCTTTTCGCTGGGCCGGCCCTCGCGCTTGAAGAAACCGCCGGGGATCTTGCCGACCGCGTAGGTCTTCTCCTGGTAGTGCACGCCGAGGGGGAAGAAGTCCAATCCCGGACGCCGGTTCTTCTCAGCGACAACGGTGCAGAGTACCGAGGTATTTTCGACCGTGACAAGCACTGCCCCGGTGGCCTGGCGGGCGATACGCCCGGTCTCCAGCGTGACGGTCTGGCCGCCATACTGGAAGGTCTTGGTTACTGGATTCACGTTCTTTCTCCGATTCTTGAAACGACAACCGGGGCCCTGGGCCCCGGTGCGGTTGGCTTAGCGGCGAAGACCGAGGCGCTTGATCAGTTCCGCGTAGCGCGAGGTATCCTTGCGCTTGAGGTAATCGAGCAGCTTGCGGCGCTGGTTGACCATGCGAATGAGGCCGCGGCGGGAATGGTGATCCTGCTTGTGCGACGAGAAGTGGTCGCGCAGCTGTTCGATATTTGCCGTCAGCAACGCCACCTGGACTTCCGGCGAGCCGGTGTCACTCTCTATGCGCTGGTATTCCTTGACGATTTCCGCTTTCTTTTCAGCAGTCAATGCCATGTCATGATCCTCTTTGTAATCTGCGAGACCGCGCTGGAAGCCGCGCGGCCTGTTCATGTAAAAAGCCTGCCCGTGCAGATTTACAGGCAGCTTCGCGTCACCGTCCGGTGACCATCAGTCGACGCGGCGCCACGCGCCCATCGTCCAATATCTCGCCGATAGCAAGCAGCTCCCCGCTGTTTGCGGCGACGCGCACGATACCATCACAGGGCGCATTTGGCACTAGCACTGCCTGCCCCTGGCGAAGGTAGAAGCCGGCGGATTCGCTGAGCGTGACCAGCGGCAGGTCCGCCAGGGCCCGCTCTGCCGGCAGCAGCAGGTGGTCCAGCGCCGGGTCATCACCGGCATCCCGGAGCGCCTGCAGGGCATCGAGGCTCACAGCCTCGTCGATGCCGAACGGCCCGGACCGGAGGCGCCGCAGCCGCATCACGTGGGCCCCGCAGCCGAGGGCGGTGCCGAGGTCTTCCGCCAGCGTGCGCACGTAGGTGCCCTTGCTGCAGTGCACGCGCAGGTCGGCTTCGGCCTGCGGCCCCCCGCGGAACCCGAGCAGCTCGAAGGCATGCACCGTGACCCGGCGCGCCTCGCGCTCCACTTCCAGGCCCTGGCGCGCCAGCTCGTAGAGCGGACGCCCCCCCTGCTTGATCGCCGAGAACATGGACGGGACCTGCTGAATCTCGCCCCGGAAGGGGCCGAGAGCCGCTTCCACCGCGGCTGCATCGAGGGCGCCGGCGTCGCCGCGTCCCGTCTCACTGCCTTCGGCGTCGCCGGTGTCGGTGCTGACGCCGAGCTTAAAGGTGCTCTCGTAGAGCTTGTCGGCCTCGAGGAGGTACTGGGAAATCTTGGTTGCCTCGCCGAAGCAGACCGGCAGAACACCGGTAGCAAGGGGATCGAGACTGCCTGTGTGCCCCGCCTTTGCGGCCCGGTACAGGCCCCTGGCCCGCTGCAGCGCCCGGTTCGAGGACAGTCCCGCGGGCTTGTCGAGGACCAGAATGCCGCTGATCGGCCGGCCGCGACGGCGCCGGGGCACCTCAGCTCTCCCCGTCCGTGTCGCCATCGGAGCGATCGCGGCGCGCATCGAGGGCGCGGTCCCGCTCGGCGGCCTCGCGGATGAGGTCCTCCATGTGCCGCCCGCGGCCGACGCTCGCATCGAAGACGAAGCGCAGGCGCGGCACGCCGCGCATGGTCGCCTCCCGGGAGAGGAGCGTGCGCAGGTAACCCGCGGCACCATTCAAGGCCTTCGCCGCCTCCCCGGCTTCGTCGGCACTGTCGCTGCCGAGGCGCGTGAACCAGACCTTTGCATGGGCCAGGTCGCGGCTCACATCGACCCCGGTCAGGCTGACCATACCCACGCGTGGATCGGCAACCTCTTGCTGGATCAGCAGCGCAAGCTCACGCTGCAGGTAATCGGCGACCCGCTGGGTGCGGCTGAACTCTCGTGCCATGGCGGGACCGCTACAGGGAGCGGGCGACCTCGTTGACCTCGTAGACCTCGATCTGGTCCCCGACCTGCACGTCGTTGTAGTTCTTCACGCCGATACCGCACTCCATGCCGTTGCGGACCTCGCCTGCGTCGTCCTTGAAGCGGCGCAGGGACTCCAGCTCGCCCTGATAGATCACCACGTTGTCGCGGAGCACACGGATCGGCTTGCTGCGATAGACAGTGCCTTCCGTCACCATGCAGCCGGCCACCTGGCCGAGCTTCGGCGAATTGAAGACCTCGCGCACCTCGGCGACGCCGACGATCTCCTCGCGCATTTCCGGCGCAAGCATCCCGGAGAGGGCCTGCTTGACGTCGTCGATGAGGTCGTAGATGACGTTGTAGTAGCGCAGGTCGACGCCCTCGTTCTCCACCAGCCGCCGCGCGGCGGCGTCGGCGCGCACGTTAAAGCCGAAGATCACAGCCCCGGAGGTTATGGCCAGAGTGACGTCGGTCTCGGCGATACCGCCGACACCGCTGGTGACGATATTGACCTGCACCTCGTCGTTGCCGAGCTCCAGCAGCGCCGACTGGATCGCCTCCAGGGAGCCGCGCACATCGGCCTTGACCACCACATTGAGGGTCTTCTTCTCACCCGCGGTCATGCTCTCGAACATGTTGTCGAGCTTGGCGGCCTGCTGCCGCTGCAGCTTGTTCTCGCGCATCTTCGCCTGGCGGTAGTCGGCCAGGTCCCGGGCCTGTTTTTCGTCCTCGACCGCGGCGAACTGGTCGCCGGCGTCCGGCGTGCCGTCAAGGCCGAGGATCTCCACCGGGATGCTCGGGCCGGCGCTCTGGATGGGCTGGCCGTTCTCGTCGAGCATGGCCCGGACACGGCCGTACTGCAGGCCCGCGAGGACGATTTCGCCCTGATGGAGCGTCCCGCTCTGGACGAGGAGGGAGGCCACGGGGCCGCGGCCCTTGTCGAGGCGCGACTCGATCACGATACCCTGGGCGGGCACGTCCCTCGGCGCGCTCAGCTCGAGAAGTTCCGCCTGCAGGAGCACGGCATCGAGGAGCGCATCGATACCGTCGCCGGTGATCGCGGAGACGTGCACGAACTGCGTATCACCGCCGTATTCCTCGGGAATCACCTCCTGCGCCGAGAGCTCGCTCTTGACGCGATCCGGGTCGGCCCCTTCCTTGTCGATCTTGTTCACGGCGACGATGAGCGGCACCTTCGCCGCCCGGGCGTGCTGCACAGCCTCGGTGGTCTGCGGCATGACGCCGTCATCGGCAGCCACGACCAGAATCACGATATCCGTACTCTTCGCGCCACGGGCGCGCATGGCGGTAAAGGCCGCATGCCCCGGGGTGTCCAGAAAGGAAACCATACCGTGACCGGTCTCGACGTGATAGGCGCCGATGTGCTGCGTGATGCCGCCGGCCTCGCCGGAAGCGACCTTGGCCCGGCGGATAAAGTCGAGCAGCGAGGTCTTGCCGTGGTCGACGTGGCCCATCACGCTAACCACCGGCGCGCGCGGCTCCGGCGTGCCCTCGTGCTGGGCCAGGGTCTCCGTGAGGTCCTCTTCCAGAGCGTCGGCACTGATGTACTTGACCCGGTGGCCCATTTCCTCGACCACGAGCGTGGCTGTGTCGCGGTCGATCATCTGGTTGATGGTCGCCATGACGCCGAGCTTCATGAGCTCCTTGATTACAACCCCGGACTTGACGGCCATGGCCTCGCCCAGGCCGCCGACGGAGATCATGTCGGCGATCTCGACCTCGTGAACTTTCTTTTCGGTAGGCATCTCGAAGCCGTGACGGCTATGCTCCTCGTGAGTCGCTTTCATCTTCTTCCGACCGCCGCGACGGCGCGTGCGGCCTTCGGCAGCTTCCAGGTCGGAGAGAGACAGGTTGTGCCCGCGCTGCTTGCCGCGCCCCAGGGACTCGTTGCGGCTCAGCCGGCCGCGGGTCTTGCGCCGGTTGGCGTCACCGCGGGGCTGCTCTGTCGGCGCAGCATGCAAGCGCTTCGGCCGCTTCGGCGCTTCCTCGCGAGCCTTGGCAGCGGCGTCCGCGGCCTTGCGCTGTTCTTCCTCGGCCTTGCGCGCGGCGAGGGCCGCGGCCCGGGCCGCCGACTCCTCCTCTTCCTCGTGTTTGCGCCGCAGCGCCGCGCGCTGCCGGAGCACTTCCGGATCCAGGCTGGAGAGGTCTTCCGGCTCTTCCTCCGCTTCCGGGACCGGTTCGAACTCGGGTTCCTTTGCCGCCGGGGCCGGGGCTTCCGCCGCAGGTTCCGAAGCGGGGCCGGCAGCCCCGGGGGCTTCCGGCACCTCCGCCTCGGCGGCCTCCGCAGTGGCGGCCACCGCACTGGCGGCCACCGCAGCCTCGACTTCCTCCTCGACCGGCTCCGGCGCTTCCGGCTCCTCGCGCTTGACGTAGGTCCGCTTCTTGCGAACCTCTACGTTCACAGTTTTCTTGCCCGCAGAACTCCCGGTGCGCAGCGTGCTCATCGTCTTGCGCTTCAGGGTAATGCGCTTCGGCGCTGCCGTGGACTCGCCGTGGCTGCGCTTGAGATAGGCCAGCAGCGTCTGCTTGTCTTCGTCGGATACGGGCTGCGCCGCTTCCTTGTGGGGCAGACCGGCATCCCGCATCTGGTTCAACAGGCGCTCCACCGATGCGCCCACGGATTTCGCCAGCTGCTCTACTGTCACCTGCGCCATGCAAATACTCTCCTAGCTACCCTGATTCCCTGTCTCGCCGTGGTACTGACCAGTGCTCTCAGGACCGGGCTTCCTCTTCGGCAAACCAGGGGGCACGCGCGGTCATGATCAACTCGCCGGCGCGCTCTTCCGTCATGTTCTCGATGTCCATCAGGTCGTCGACGCCCTGCTCGGCGAGGTCTTCCATGGTGACGATGTCGCGACTGGCCAGGAGGTAGGCGAGGTGCCGGTCCATCCCGTCCATCGTCAACAGATCCTCGGCGGGCTCATTGGCACCGAGCTGCTCCTCGGAGGCAATGGCCAGCGTCAGCAACGCGTCCTTGGCCCGGGCGCGCAGCTCCTCGGCGATATCCTCATCGAAGCCCTCGATGGACAACATCTCGTCGAGGGGCACGTAGGCCACTTCCTCCAGCGTCGTGAAACCTTCGTCGACGAGAATCTCGGCCACTTCCTCGTCGATATCCAGCTGGTCCATGAACATCTGGATGATCTGACCCGCCTCGGCCTCGTGCTTCTCCACCGCCTGCTCGTTGCTCATCACGTTGATGGTCCAGCCCGTGAGCTCACTCGCAAGGCGGACGTTCTGGCCCGAGCGGCCGATAGCCTGGGCCAGGTTGTCCTCGGAGACGGCCACGTCCATGGCGTGGGCGTCCTCGTCGACAACGATGGACTCGACCTCCGCGGGGGACATGGCGTTGATCACCAGCTGCGCCGCATTGTCATCCCAGAGCACGATGTCAACGCGCTCGTTATCGAGCTCGTTGGACACGGCCTGGACCCGGGAGCCGCGCATGCCGACGCAGGCACCGACCGGGTCGATGCGCTGGTCATTGGTCTTCACGGCAATCTTGGCGCGGGACCCCGGATCCCTCGCTGCGCTGCGTATCTGGATGACGCCCTCGGCAATTTCCGGGACCTCGATCTTGAACAGCTCGATAAGCATCTCCGGGCAGGCGCGGCTGAGGATCAGCTGCGGGCCCCGGGTCTCCGTGCTGATCTCCGTGAGGATGGCGCGAACGCGGTCGTTGACCCGGAAGGTCTCGCGACCGACCAGCTCCCCGCGGGGCAGCAGGCCCTCGGCATTGTTGCCGAGGTCGACGATGATGTTGTCGCGGGTCACCTTTTTAACGGAGCCGGCCACCAGCTCACCGACGCGGTCCGCGTACTCCTCGACCACCTGGGCCCGCTCGGCATCGCGCACCCGCTGCACGATCACCTGCTTGGCGGTCTGCGCGGCAATGCGCCCGAAGTCGACGTTCTCGACCGGCTCCTCGTAGCTGTCCCCGGGCTTCAAGGCCGGATCCTTTTCGACAGCTTCTTCGGTAGTGAACTGGGTGCCGAGGAGGGCCACCTCGTCGTCGGGCACGACCAGCCAGCGACGCACGGTTTCGTAATCGCCGGACTCGCGATCGATGGTGACGTGGATATCCGCATCCTCGTCGTAGCGCTTCTTGGCAGCCGTCGCCAGCGCGAGCTCGATCGCCTCGAAGATTATATCCTCGGAAACGCCCTTCTCGTTTGAGACGGCTTCCGCGACCATCAGGATTTCCTTGTTCATGCGCCTACCTTCCTGAGCCTGCCTGCGTGAGCCTGCATTTTTGAGCCTACCCTGCCACGCGTCCGTCACTGCCGATCTCTGCCGGCAGTTCCACCCGCGCCTTGTCGATAGTGTCGAAGGGCAGCAGATACTCGTGGTCATCGACCTGAACGACCACATCCCCCCCCTCGACTCCCTTGAGCCTTCCCCGAAACCTGCGCCGACCCTCGAACGGCATGCGCAGGCGCAGATCGATGGTCTCGCCGGGGTAGCGATCGTACTGGGCGAGGTCGAAGAGCCGCCGATCCAGCCCCGGTGACGACACCTCCAGCGTGTATTCACCGCCGATCGGATCCTGAACGTCCAGCACAGCACTGACCTGGCCACTCACCGCGGCGCAGTCATCGACGCTGATGCCCCCGGGCCGCTCGATGTACACCCGCAGCACACTCCGGCGCCCCTGCACCAGGAGCTCGACACCCCACAGCTCGAAGCCCAATGCCTCCACCGTAGGTTGCAGCAACAGCCGCAGCTTATTTTCCCTGCCGCTCACGCATCTCCTGCGGAAATCCTGCCTTCACAAACCCTGCCGTTACGAACTTTGCCGTCACAAACGAAAAAGCCCCAAAAAGGGGCTTTTCACGCCGCATCACCAGATTCCGGAGCAGGTGATGCGTAGTTGGTAGCGGGGGCCGGATTTGAACCGACGACCTTCGGGTTATGAGCCCGACGAGCTACCAGGCTGCTCCACCCCGCATCAAAACGCTCAAGGCAAGCATGCTTGCCCGGGACACACCCTCAAGAGTGCCCCTGAAGAGGCTGCGTATTATAGGTAGGCGTTCCGGTGTGGTCAACAACCTTCTTAACGACCTTCCTGCCTTTCCTGTCCGCCCGCGACCGGGCTGTGTTTGGTGCCGAAGGGGG
>CAYFVG010000111.1:0-9243 GCA_964346365.1 uncultured Alteromonadaceae bacterium | reverse complement strand
AGGCGCCCCGGCTGGTGATCTTGGTGCCCATGCCCTCGTCTGTGAAAATCTCGAGAAGCACGGCGTGGGGCACCCGGCCGTCGACGATGTGGGCGCTGGCGACACCGGACTTCACTGCCTCCAGGGCGCAGCTCATCTTCGGCAGCATGCCGCCGTGCACCGTGCCGTCGGCGATGAGGTCGTCGACGCCGGCGGTGCTGAGCCCTGTGAGCACGGTGCCCGCAGCATCCATAAGCCCGGCGACGTTGGTCAGCAGCATAAGCTTTTCTGCCCGCATGACCTCCGCCAGTTTCCCGGCCACCAGGTCGGCGTTGATGTTGTAGCTCTGTCCGTCCTCGTCACAGCCGATAGGCGCGATCACCGGGATGAAGTTGCTGTCCAGGATCACGTTGAGCATTTCCGTATCCACCTGGCGCACCTCGCCGACGTGCCCGATGTCGATGATCTCCGGCGCCTCGAGTTCCGGCCCCCGGCGCTCGATGGTCAGGCGCCGGGCGCGAAGCAACTGGCCGTCCTTGCCGGTCACGCCGATGGCCTTGCCGCCGCAGCGGTTGATGGAGGCGACGATCTCCTTGTTGACCCGGCCGCCGAGGACCATCTCCACAACGTCCATGGTCTGCGAGTCGGTCACCCGCATGCCGTCCACGAACTCGCTCTGGATGTTCAGCCGCTCGAGCAGCGAGCCGATCTGCGGTCCGCCGCCGTGCACCACCACCGGATTCATGCCGACCAGCTTCATGAGCACGATGTCCCTGGCGAAGCTCTCGTGGAGGAGCGGGTCGACCATGGCATTGCCGCCGAACTTGACGACGATGGTCTTGCCCGTGAAGCGCTGGATATAGGGCAGGGCTTCGGTCAGGACCTGGGCGACCTGCATGGCGGCGTCGGCGGAGAGTGACATGACGTTCCCGGTGTGGATGTTTCTATGAATGTCTCTGTGGATGGTTCAGAAGTTGGGGTCGAGGTCCGGATGCACCCTGGCGAGCTGCTCCCGGAAAAGGTTCATGATGTCCTGCAGCGCGACCTCGTCATCGCCCTCGAAACGCGCCGTCAGCGCCGCCGTGGTGTTCGAGGCGCGGAGCAGGCCCCAGCCCTGCGGGTAATCCACGCGGACACCATCGAGGTCGTTGAGGCGACCGTCGCCGAAGTCCGCCTGGCTCTGAAAGGCCTCGACGAGGTGAAACTTCTGCCGCTCCTCCACCGGGATGATGATTTCCGGCGTGCTCGCGGAGCGCGGCAGTCCTTTCAGCAGCGCGTCCAGGGAACCTTCGCCACTGCCGACGATCTCGGCGAGGCGGGCGGCGGCATACATGCCGTCATCGAAGCCGAACCAGCGCTCGCTGAAGACCATGTGCCCGGAGAACTCGCCGCCGACGAGGGCGCCGGTCTCGGCCACCTTCGCCTTGATATGCGTATGGCCCGTGCGCCAGAGCACGCCGCGGCCGCCGAGGCTGGTGACCAACTGCGCGAGATGGCGCGAGCACTTGACGTCGTAGACCACGTCGGCTCCCGGGTTGCGCGTAATGACGTCACGCGCAAAAAGCATGAGGAGGTAGTCCGCCGGGACGATCTCGCCGCTGCCGGTCACCGCCGCCAGGCGGTCGCCGTCACCGTCGAAGGCGACGCCGAAGTCCGCGTTCTCGCGCCGGACGGCGGCCTGCAGGTCCGCGAGATTGGCGTCGACGCTGGTGTCCGGGGCGCGGTTGGGGAAGCTGCCGTCGATGTCGCAGTACAGTGGCACGACCTCGCAGCCCAGTTCCGCGAACAGCGTCGGCGCCAGCTGCCCGGTGGCGCCATTGCCCGCGTCCACAACAATCTTCAGGGGCATGGCGATGGCCAGGTCGCTGACCACCTCGTCCAGGTAGTCGGAGGCGACGTCCCGCTGCAGCATGTGCCCTGTGCCCTGGCTGAACTTCCCGGAGAGGGCGATGGCGCGGAGCTCCTGGATGTCGCCGCTGGCGATGGACTGCCGCCCCAGGACCAGTTTTACGCCGTTGTATTCCGGCGGGTTGTGGCTGCCGGTGACGATCACCGCGGAGGACGCACCCTCGAGCTGGTGCGTGGCGAAGTAGGCCAGGGGCGTCGGCACGAGACCGATGTCGATCACATCGCGGCCCGCCTGGAGCAGGGCGCGCTCGAGGCCGGCCTTGATGCGGCCGCTGCTGGCGCGCCCGTCGTAGCCGAGCACCAGGGTCTGCTCACCGAGGTTGCCCGCAAAGGTGCCGATGGCCGCACCGATACGGTAGACAGTATCGTCGTCGAGTTCGCTGTCGGCGACGCCGCGGATGTCGTAGGCGCGAAAGATGTGTGCCGGCAGTGTTTCCGTGGGGCCGGCCACGCTGGTCAGGGCCGGTGCACTGCCGCCATCGCCCGTGGGCGCCGGGGCCGGCATGACCCGCGGCACGCTGCCGACGCCGTCCATGCGGGCCCGGCGCAGGGTGAGCTTGCGCAGGTCGCGCGCGATCGGGGCGAGTTCCGGGATCTGCAGCGCGTAGGGGGTGCGGTGCTCCGCTGCCGCTTCGGCCCGGGAGACCTCCTTGCGCAGGAGGGCCGGGTAGCGCAGTGCCACGAGGGCAAAGCCGCCCGCGCCGGCGACGAGAAGTAACAGCACCGCGAGGAGTGGCTGGGAAACCCGGTCCTCCAGGGTGTCGAGCAGCGCCGGGCTCGGCGTGAAGACGATGGACCAGGGCGTGCCGGCGACGGCGGCGGCCGCGGCGTGCTCGCCCGGCGCCGCGCCGCCGATGAGCGCGTCGCTCTCGGCGCCGCGCCCGGGCAGCCGTTGCCGCAGGGCGAAGCGTCCGAGGTTGCCGCCGGCCCCGGTGACCGTGCTGGCGAAGAGGTCCTCGCCGTAACTCAGGAGCCCCAGGACACGCATTCCGTCCTCGCCCGGGGCGCCGCGGCCGGCAAGGGAGTAGAGCCATCGCTCCCCGGCCCGGTAGGCCTCCGGCGGCGGGTCCTCCCCGTTGGCGGCGCGGCGCACGAGATCGACCTCGATATGGTTGCGCAGCCCCTCGCTATCGCCGGCGAGGCCGGCGGTACCGCGGTCGTCGAGCACCAGGAGCCGGAGGCTGACGGCCCCCGGGAACCGAAGCTGGCGCGCCGCCTCCAGGGTCGCTGCGTTAACTGCCCCGGTGGCGGGGTCCTGCGCGCCGCGCAGGGCCTCCACAGCCGGGTCGGCCAGGACGGTGCCGAGCCGCTCCTCGAGCGCTGTCACTTGCGCCTTTACAACCTCGGCGCGAAGTGTCGCGTGGGCGTTGGCGACGTCGGAAAGCAGGGCGCGCCCCTGCGCCGGCTCGCGCCACAGAAGCAGCCAGGCAAGCACGAGCAGGGCGGGGATCACCAGCAGGGCAAGGCCCTGTCCCAGCATGTGATGCAGGCGGTTACCGGCCGTGGTGATACCGTAGAGCCGCTGGCTGTCGTCCTGGCGTTTTTTCTCGTTTCTGAGCATTGCAGCCATCCCCCGGGCGCCATCATATTACGGCGCGGAGCCCGGCGGAACGACTGCTCTCCCCCGGGCCGCGGCGTGCTGCGCTGCGATCCGCGCGACCAGTGCGCGGGCCACGCTGCCCTTGCCGGCGCGGGGCAGTGTCTCCTCGCCGTCGGGCCCGAGGATCGTGACTGCGTTGTCGTCACTGTTGAAGCCGATCCCTGCGGCGGAAACGTCGTTGGCCACGACCAGGTCGAGGCCCTTGCGCTCGAGCTTGCCGCGGGCGTACGCGAGGAGGTCCCGGGTCTCGGCGGCGAAGCCGACGGTGAAGGGCCGGGGCTCCGACGCCGCCACGGTGGCCACGATATCCGGGTTGCGCACCAGGGTGAGCGTGAGCCGGTCTTCTTCCGACTTTATCTTGTCGGTCGCTGCCCGCTCGGGCCGGTAGTCGGCGACGGCGGCGCAGGCAATGAATATGTCGCAGTCCGGCAGCAGGGCCAGCGAGGCTTCGAGCATTTCCCCGGTGCTCTCCACGTCCCGTCGCGCTACCCGGGGCGGCGTCGCCAGGGTCACCGGGCCGCTGACCAGGGTCGTGCGCGCGCCGGCATCGGCGCAGGCGGCGGCCAGGGCAAAGCCCATCTTTCCGGAGCTGCGGTTGGACAGGTAGCGCACCGGGTCGAGGGGTTCGCGGGTCGGGCCCGCGGTGATCACCACGCGAAGACCGGCGAGGGCGCCGGTCTCGAACAGGGCCGCGGCCTTCTCTGCGATCGCCGGCGGCTCGCTCATGCGTCCGGGGCCAACCTCGCCGCAGGCCTGGTCCCCGGCGTCGGGGCCGATGCGGTGCGTACCCCGCTGTTCCAGGGTGGCCATGTTGGCGATGGTGGCCCGGTCGGCCCACATCTGGTGGTTCATCGCCGGCGCCACCAGGACCGGCGCCGCGGTCGCCAGGGCGACGGTGGTGAGGAGATCGTCCGCGCGGCCCGCGGCGAGGCGCGCGAGACAGTCGGCGGTGGCGGGGGCGATGAGCAGCAGGTCGGCCCAGCGGGCGAGCTCGATGTGGCCCATGCCGCGCTCCGCCTCCTCGTCGAGAAGGTCCCGGTGCACCGGGTGCGTGGACAGCGCCTGCAGCGTGAGGGGCGTGAGGAACGCCTCGGCGCCGCGGGTCATGATCACGCGTACGTCGGCGCCCCGCGTCTGCAGCTCGCGGACGAGGCCAGCGGCCTTGTAGGCGGCGATGCCGCCGCAGACGCCGAGGACGACATTGCGATTGAAAAGATGTGCCATCGCGGGCCCCGGTCTGGGAACATCAGGGGTATGAAAGGCGGGAAGATAGCACAGGCATCCCCGCCGGACACCGTTCGCGACAGCCCAGGGAGGGGCGGCGCCATGGCGATAGACGACTGGCCCCGGGGCGAGGGCCCGCGGGAAAAACTGCGCCTGCACGGCCCCGGCATTCTCTCCGATGCCGAGCTGCTGGCCGTGGTACTGCGCACGGGTCGTCGTGGCTGCTCGGCGGTCGGGCTGGCCTGCGCCCTCCTCGAGCGCGCCGGCGATCTCGCCGGCGTGCTGGCCATGGATGCTGTTGCGCTCGAGGCCGAGCCGGGTGTGGGTAGCGCCAAGGTCGCCCATCTCCAGGCCGCCCTGGAACTGGCGCGGCGCAGCGTCGAGCAGGAGCTGCGCCGGGTCGACGTGATGAGCAGCCCGAGACACACGCAGCGCTTCCTGCAGCACCACCTGAGCGCCCGCGGCCGCGAGGTCTTCACCTGTCTGTTCCTCGACAGCCAGCACCGGCTCCTGCGCTGCGAGGACCTGTTCCTGGGCACCCTCGACGGCGCCGCCGTCTATCCCCGGGAGGTAGCCGTGCGCGCCCTGCAGCACCGGGCCGCAGCGGTCATCCTTGCCCACAACCACCCCTCGGGGGTGGCCGAGCCCAGTCATGCCGACCGGCGTATCACCGAGCGTCTCCAGGCCGGCCTCGGCCTCCTCGACATCCGCGTGCTGGACCATGTCATTGTCGGCCGCGGCCGGGCCTTTTCCTTCGCCGAGCAGGGCCTTCTTTAGAGCGAGATCTGTGTGGGCGCTGACTCTTGCGGGAGCGGCGCCATCGCCGCGACAAGGTTGGCGGTTTTTCCGGTACTGGCGGCGCTGCGGCGCGCCCCCCGCAGACATTGCAGCCCCCTGCAGGACCCGTGCAGGCGGACAGCCAAGTCCGGACAGTTAAGTTCTTGCGGACCCCGCGGCCATCTGGTATAAAGTCGCGCTCTGCGCGGCAGGCTCCCCGGTTGACGGCGGACTGTGCCCCGCCGCCCCATGGCATTTGCAGGCCTCCGGGTCCCCAAGGAGACAACGATGGCACGAGTCTGTCAGGTTACCGGCAAGCGCCCGGTCACCGGAAACAACGTTTCTCACGCCAAGAACCGGCGCCGGCGCCGCTTCCTGCCGAACCTGCACCAGCATCGTTTCTGGGTCAGTTCGGAGAAGCGGTTCGTTACGTTGCGCGTATCCAGCAAAGGCATGCGCATCATCGACAAGAAAGGTATCGACACGGTTCTCGGCGAATTGCGCGCCCGGGGCGAGAAAGTCTGAGCACGGCCGGCTGAAGGAGCACGACCATGAGAGATAAGGTTCGCATGAATTCCACCGCTGGCACCGGGCATTTCTACACCACCGACAAGAATAAGCGCACCACGCCGGACAAGCTGGAAATGAAAAAGTACGACCCTGTCGTTCGCAAGCACGTGATCTACAAGGAAGGTAAGATTAAGTAGAGCGTCCGCGAACACGCAGGACCCCGGTGTCGCGTCGGGAAGAATCCCGCGGTGCCGGAACTCCCGGAAGTAGAAACCACCCGCCGGGGCCTCGCCCCCCACGCTGCGGGTGCGCGTGTCCTCGCTGTGGCCGTGCGGGAGCCGCGGCTGCGCTGGCCTGTTGCCCCATCCCTGCCGGACGCGCTCGCCGGCCGGCGCATCACGCACCTGGACCGGCGCGCCAAGTACCTGCTCTTCCATACGGACGCGGGGCGCCTGATGGTGCATCTCGGCATGTCCGGCTCTCTGCGCGTGATCCCGGCGGACACGCCGCCGACTCGCCACGATCACATCGACGTCGTGCTCGAGGGCGGGATGGCCCTGCGCTACAACGATCCCCGGCGCTTTGGCAGCTTCCACTGGCTCCCGGGGGAAGACAGCCACCCGCTGCTGGCGCGGCTCGGGCCGGAGCCCCTGGGTGATGCCTTCGACGGCGCCTACCTGTACCGGCTCTCCCGCGGGCGCCGGGCGCCGGTAAAGGCTTTTATTATGGATGCGCGCGTTGTGGTCGGCGTGGGCAACATCTACGCCGCCGAAGCCCTCTTCCTCGCCGGGATCTCTCCCCGACGCGGCGCCGGGCGTATCGGTGCGTCTCGCTACGACGCGCTCGCCGGGCGCATCCGGGCCGTGCTCACGGCCGCCATTGCCCAGGGGGGCACGACGCTGCGCGATTTCGTCGGCGGTGACGGGCGTCCCGGCTACTTCGCCCGGCAGCTCTGGGTTTACGGTCGCGGCGGCGAGCCCTGCCGGCGCTGTGGGGCGCCGCTCCGGGAGCGCCGCATCGGCCAGCGCTCCAGCGTCTACTGCGTAGCCTGCCAGCGGTGAACAGGCTACACTGTCGTGAAAAGAGGGAGCGGACCGAGCGGTCCGGGGAGAGAAACATGGCGTTTCAAAAGAGATTGTCGGCCCTGCTGCTGGCGCTGCTGATTGCGGTGCCCGTGGCCCACGCCCAGCCCGTGGACGAAAAACCCAACGCCTTTGCCATGGTCGGTGATCTGGTAGTCGCCCGGCCCATCGGGCTGGTCATGACCGCCGCCGGCGCCGCAGCCTTCATCGTGAGCCTGCCGTTCACGGCCCTGGCCGGCCACGTCAGCGAAGCCGCCGACACCCTCGTGCTCGGCCCCGGCGAGGCCACTTTCGTGCGCTGTCTCGGCTGCCGCGAAGCGGGCTACACCTACAAGGACAAGGAACTCCGGGACGCCCGCGGCCTTAACGACTGACGGGCAGAACGACTGAGCCGGTCCGAAAGCTAGAATCGCGCCGCCAGCGCCTCGGCTACCGGTCGCGGCACGAAGGGTGTGACGTTGCCGCCGAGGGTGGCGATTTCCCGCACCAGCGATGAGGAGATGTACGACAGGTGCTCCGAGGGCGTCAGGAAGATGCTCTCGAACTCCGGGTAGATCGCCCGGTTCATGTTCGCCAGCTGGAACTCGTACTCGAAATCGGCCACTGCCCGCAGGCCGCGCAGCACGCAGCGCGCGCCCATGCTGCGGGCGAAGTCCGTCAGCAGGTTGCTGAAGCCCTGCACCTCCACGTTCGGGAGATGGGCGAGGGAAGTCTCGCAGAGACTGACGCGCTGCTCGAGGTTGAAAAGCGGCGTCTTCTTTTCGCTGTAGGCAATGGCGACGATCACCCGGTCGAAGAGCCGGGCGGCGCGTTCGGCGAGGTCCACGTGACCATTGGTGATCGGGTCGAAGGTACCCGGGTAGATCACCGTTTCCCGACTCATGGCGGTGGTTCCCAGCAGCTGGAGGCGGCGATGGTAAACAATTCAGCCGTGCGCCACAAACGGCCGGTAGAGCCCGAAGCCTACACCCCCGCCCTTGCCGCTGCGGTGGCGGGCCCAGCCCGCGGGGAGCAGAGCGGCGGGGTCGCGCTGGTCCGTTTCCACGTAGACGAGGGTACCCGGGTGGCTCAGGCCGTGGAGCTGGTGGCTGGCCATGCCGAGGCCGTCGCTGCCGAAGGGCGGGTCGAGAAAGATGAGGTCGAAGGGGGCGTGGGCGCCGGCGAGAAAGCGCTCGGCGCGCTCGAGGCGACAGGTGGCGCGGTCGCCGGCGCCGAGGATGTCGAGGGTCGCCCGGAGCCGCTCCACCGCGCGCCGGTCGCGGTCCACAAAGGTGACAGCCGCGGCGCCGCGGGACAGGGCCTCGAGGCCGAGGGCGCCGCTGCCGGCGAAGAGGTCGAGGCAGCGGGCGTCGACGACGTCGAGCTGCAGCCAGTTGAAGAGAGTCTCACGGACCCGGTCCGCCGTCGGCCGCAGCCCCGGCCGGTCCGCTACCGCGAGACGGCGGCCGCGCCATTCGCCGCCGATGATGCGGATACCCCCGCCCGAGCGAGAGCGCTTGCCGCGCCCACTAATGCTCCCACCATCGCGCCCACCTAGTCTGCGGCCCGCCGCCATTTCTCCCGCCTGTGCCACGGTGATAGCATAGGTGCCCCGCGGGCGCCCGCCCGCGCACTCTAGCACGACTGATATGAAGCTCTTCAAGCGCAGGAAAGGCGCTGCCGACGAGGGCGCCGAGACGCCCGCGAGCGACGGCGCGGCCACCCCGGAAACGCCGGCCGACAGCACCGCTGCCGCGCCGCCGGACGACGCTTCTCCGGAGGGGGCGCCCGCGGCAGCGACGCCGGCCCCGGCGTCCGCCGAGACGGACGGCGATGACGGCCGGCCGGGATTTTTCGCGCGGCTGCGCCGGGGCCTGGGCCGCACCGGTGACAATCTGGTCGCCGGACTCGGCAACCTGTTTCTCGGCCGCAAGGAAATCGATGCCGAGCTCCTCGAGGAGCTGGAATCGCGCCTGCTGCTGGCGGATGTGGGCGTGGACGCCACCGTGCATATCATCGAACAGCTCACGCAGCGGGTCTCGCGCAAGGAACTCACGGAACCGGCGGCGCTCCGCGAAGCGCTGCGGGAGGAGCTGCAGGGGATCCTCAGCCCCTGCGAGAGGCCGCTCGAGGTGAGCGGCGCCACGCCCTTCGTCATGCTCATGGTCGGCGTCAACGGGGTCG
>CAYFVG010000110.1:3222-9247 GCA_964346365.1 uncultured Alteromonadaceae bacterium | reverse complement strand
GGCCGCGGGCACAGCCCCCGCGCCGTGCATCTCCTCGCCTGCCTCGAGCGCGGGAAGGATCAGGGAGAAGAAGGAGGCGGCCAGCATCACCCCGGCCGCGAAGCCGAGAGACAGGTCGCGGAGCGCCGGGCCGGGCCGGCGGCCGAACAGCACCGGCACCGCGCCGACACCGGTCATCATCCCCGCGGCGAGGCTTCCGAGCAGGCCGAGCAGCACGGGCGGGAGTGGCTCCATTGGGGGTCCTCTGCCGGTGGCGGCTCGCCCCGGGGCGGGAGATGTCCAGCTGGTAGCGGCCGGCCCGCTGCTCGAGGAAGCTCGCGAGGGTGCGCTGCGCGGCGGCCTCGCCACCGCGCTGGAACAGGGTCTCTTTCTGTTTCCACGGTGCTGGCGGGTCGCAGGCCAGCGGCGCCAGGGCATCGAGGGCGGCCCGGGGCGGGGAACGGTAACCGCTCCAGTCGGGCGTGGCCTCCGGCGCACGCATGTTCCGCCCCCAGCGCCGGTTCCAGCCACGCCGGTGCGAGAGGCCGCGGGTCACGCCGTTGCTCGGGGACTCGGTCCAGTGAATGCCCCGGGCGTCGCAGAAGCGCGCCACGGCCCGGTCGCGCGCGAAGGTCACGGCGAGGCCCGTTTCCTCGTGGGAATGCAGTGTGTCGATTGCCACCGCGTCGTGCACGCGGCGCAGCACCTCGACAGCGTCGCCGTGGACCGCGAGCAGCGGCGCGTCGCGGCTCGCAAGCTGCCCGCGCAGGTCCTCGAGGGACTGCCAGATAAAACGCCAGTGCCGCTCGGCGTAGTGCGCGTCTTCGAGCAGGATTGGCTCGACGATGAAAACAAGCAGCAGTGGCCGGCCGGCGGCGAGGGCGTTCGCCAGTGGGGCATGGTCCGCCAGGCGCAGGTCCCGCTTGAACCAGAGCACGTCGATGCTCATGCGGTCTCGCTCGCGGTGTCTTCCCGGCGTTCACCCTCGCCATGGTCCTGGCAATGAGAGGGATTGCCGAGTCCCTCGCCGGTCCCGGTGGCGCGAAAGGGTACGCCGCCCCGGCGCAGTGCCCCGAGCTGGATGTGATACGCGTCCCTGTCAACGGCGCCGGCGCCCGCCAGGGGCCGGCCCCGGCGGGTAGAGGGAAGGTGGGTTAGGGCCGGCATGGGGACATGATCGCGGAGCGGGACGCCGCCGCCCAGTGCCGTTCAGGTTCTGTCCGGCATGCTTCTGGCGCTGTCGTGTGGACGCGCTACACTCCGGTCCGGTGGAAGGCAGGCGGAGGGAGCGCGCCCATGAAAATGACCGTGGCGAAGGCGCGGCGGGCCGGTATCGGCCGGCTGATCGTGGAATCCGTGGACCTGAGCATCTACCTCGCCAGGGCCGAACTCGGCGGGGAGTGTGTGCTCCTGGTGGGCGACGATGGCAAGCCGCTGAGGACGCGTAATCTGCAGGCCATGAAAGAGGTCCTTGCGCCTTTGGCGCACTGGCCCTCGGTACTGCGCCAGCGCAGCGCCTACGATGAGATGTGCGGCCAGACCTCGGCCCCGGCGGACAACACGCTGGAGGTGCCTCTGGACCTGCGCGGCCAGCCCCTGCCGCGCCGGGAACCTTAACCCGTCGGGTACTGGCGCAGCGTCAGCGTGTCGCCGCGCTGGGTGAAATCGACGTGGCGCAGGAAGGACATGCCCAGGAGCACTTCCCGGGTGCGCAGGCCCGTGGCCACGCCGGCCTCCACGTTGCGGAGCTCGATGTCGCCGATGCTGACACTGTCCAGGCGCGTGGCGTAGCTGGTACTGTCGCCGTTTGCTGTGCGGGTAATAAAGGCCCGCCCCCGTGGAAGCTCGAACTGCTCGGCGAGGTGCGCGGGGATGGCCACGCCCGTCGCCCCCGTATCCACCAGGAATACCACCGCCTGGCCGTTGATGGCGCCGCTGGTGACATAGTGACCCTGGCGGTTGCGCGCCAGCACCACCTCGCGGACACCGTCGCCGGTAACCGTAGTCGCCACCTGCTGGTTCGGGTTGTGCCGGCGCTCGATGAGGCCGCTGAAATACCACGTGAGCAGGGCCAGGATCAGTAGCCAGGCCACTGCCTGCATGCCGAGCCCCAGGCGCCGCTGTTCGTTGATCGGATCTGTCATGGTTCTCTTGTTACGTCGCCCTCGCCGGCCGGACCACCCGACCGGACCACCCGGCCTTGTGGCCCCCGATGCCGTGATACCATGCCGCGCGTGTTTCGTCACCCCGTGGCTGTGCCGGTGACGCCGCGAAAGGAAGCACTGATGGGCTCAAACCCCTGGCAGTCTCTGCGTGCAGGCCGCGCCATCGTCATCATCGATGCCGCTCACCGCGTGGAGCGGCGCCTCCTGGATCGCTGGCTGGAAGAGCGCCTCGCCGGGCACGGCTGCGGTGCAACCATCGAGCGCGTGATCATGCGTATCGCGCGCCGCCCGGAACAGCTGGATGCCCTTCCGCTCGAGCCGCTCCTCGGCAACGCGCCCGACGACGTGCTGGTCCTGCCGCTGCGGGTGATCTGGCGCAGCTCCATCCACGCCAAGACCACGCGCCCGCGGCCCCGGGACCTGCTGTTCGGCAATCCCCGCCGCCCCGGCGCCTGGCGTGCCCGGCGTATCCTCGCCCAGCACCCGGACCGCGCCGTGTGCATCGCCGGCGAGCCCGCCCCCCTCGGCGACCTGCGCGAGCGCCTCGCCCAGCGCGATGGCGCGGTCCGGAACACCCGGCAGCTCGCCGAATTCATCGCCGCGCAGGCCGGTCTGGCGCTCGATATCGCCGAGCGGCGTCTCCAGGGCAGCCGCTACAAGGTGCCCCGGCGGGTGGCGCAGAACCTGTTGGCGAGCCCCCGTTTCCGCGCGGCCCTCGACGAGCTGGGCGAGGAGACGGGCAAACCGGTGTCGCAGCTGCAGCAGGAGGCGGAGGCGATCATGCGCGAGCTGGTGGCGGGGCCGGCGCCGTTCTGGCTCGACGTCATGGCACAGCTCAACCACCTGATCATGTCCCTCGGCTACGATTCCGAGGTGGTCATCGATCGCGCCGGCCTCGAGCGGATCCGCCAGCTGGTGCGGGAAAACCCGGCGGCGCTCCTGTGGACGCACAAGACCCACGTCGATGGCTTCGCCGTCAACTCCATGCTCTTCGACAACGATTTCCCCAACCCGCATATCCTCGGCGGCGTGAACATGGCCTTCGCGGGCCTCGGTTTCCTGGCCCGCCGCGCCGGCGCCATCTTCATTCGACGCAGCTTCCGCGATGACCCGCTCTACAAGCTGGTGCTCCGTCACTACATCGGCTACCTGTTGGACAAGCGCTTTCCCCTGAGCTGGGCCTTCGAGGGTACGCGCTCCCGGGTGGGCAAGCTGATGCCGCCGCGCTACGGTCTGCTCAAGTACGTCATGGAGGCGGCCCATGCGACCGATGCGCGCAATCTGCACATCATCCCCATTGCCATCAACTACGACCTTATCGGCGACGTGCGTGACTACGCCGTAGAGCAGGCCGGCGCGACCAAGCAGCCGGAGAGCCTGCGCTGGTTCATCGGCTACCTGCGCGGTCTGCGCCAGCCCATGGGGCAGATCTACTTCGACTTCGGCGAGCCCGTGGTGCTGCCCACGGTGCCTTCCGTCGACGACGAGCGCGAGCTGCAGAAGGTCGCTTTCCGCGTCGGTCTGGAGGTCAACCGGGTTACCCCGATCACGCTGCCGGCCCTGCTGTGCACGGTGCTGCTCGGCGCCGCGCCGCGGGCGCTGACCTACGACGAACTCCTTGCAGAACTGCTGGCCCTGGTGGCCTGGGCCCGGGAGCGGGACATCCGCCTCGCCAGCCATCTGGCGCTGGCGGCGGATGGCCAGGTCGACGTTATCGTCGACAAGATGATCGCCAACGGCGTGCTGACGCGCTACGACGACGGCCCGGAGCGGGTCTATGCCATCGCCGGCGAGCAGCACGGTGTGGCCGGCTACTATCGCAATACCATCGCCCATTTTTTCGTCGACAAGGCCCTGGCCGAACTCGCTCTCATGCGCATGGTCTACCGCAAACTCGCGGGCCGGGAGGCCTTCTGGTCCGAGGCAGAGCGGCTCCGGGACTTGTTCAAGTTCGAGTTCTTCTACGCGCCGCGGGAGAAGTTCCGGGCGGACATCGCCGCGGAGCTCGCGCGCTACCGGGCGGACTGGGAGGCGCGGCTGGTCGAGCCCGGCGGTGCCGCGGAGGTGCTGGACGGCTTCGGTCCGCTGGTCGCGCACCGTACGATGCTGCCCTATATCGAGGCCTATCGGGTGGTGGCGGACGTCCTCGCGCGCCAGCCCCACGATGGCGCCCTGGCGGAGCGGGACTGCATCCAGCAGAGCCTCGCCTACGGTCACCAGGCCTACCTGCAGCGACGCATCAGCTCCGAGGCGTCCATCGGCAAGCTGCTGTTCTCCAACGGCTTCAAGCTTATGGCGAACTTCGGTCTCACGGAGGCCGGCGACCGCGCCCGGGGCGAGGCCCGTCTGGCCCTGGCCCAGGAATTCCGTACGCTGCAGCGGCGCGTGGAACGTATCCGCGCCGCGGCTCTGCCCTGAGGGTCCGCCATGCAACAGCTCAGTGCCCAGGACGCCCAGTTCCTCTACCTGGAGACGGCGCACAACCTGACCCACGTGACCGCCGTTTCGATCTACGACCCGAGCACGGTCCCCGGCGGGCGCACGGTGCGTTTCAGGGACATCCTGGCGCACGTCGAGGAGCGGCTTCGCTACAACCCGCTCTTGACCCGCCGCCTGCTGCGGCTGCCCCTGGAGCTGGACTACCCCTACTGGGTGGACGACGACTACTTCGATCTCGAATATCACGTCAGCCACAGTCGTCTGCCCGCGCCGGGCGACTGGCGCCGGTTCTGCATCCACATGGCGCGCTATCACTCGCGCCCCCTGGACATGAACCGACCGCCCTGGGAAATGTACGTGGTCGAGGGGCTGGACCACGTGCCAGGCCTGCCGGCCGGCAGCTACGCCATTGCCACCAAGGTGCACCATGCGACCGGCGACGGCACCTCGCTGACCCGCTTCTTTGCCAGTCTCGCCGATGCGGACCCCGAGGGAACGCCGGCCGTGCCCCTCGAGGAGCCCTCCGGAGAAGATGCTGCCACGCCGTCGATGCTCACCCTGGCCCGGCGGGCCCTCGGCAACAACCTGCGTTCGCCGCTGCGCCTCGCCGGCGGCCTGTTGCACGCCGCGCCGGGGCTGCTGCGCAGCGCCGAGGAGTCCGTGCGCCGGCGCGGGGCGGCGGCGGACAAGAGCCGGGTCCCGGTGCCGCCCACGCGCTTCAACGTGCCCGTGTCACCGCACAAGGCCTTCGGCGCCTGCTTCGCGCCGCTGGACGCGCTGCGGGCAGTCCGCGAGCAGGTGCCCGGGGCCACCGTGAACGACGTGGTGCTGGTCATCTGTGCCGGCGCTCTGCGCCGCTACCTCGAGCACCACGGCGAGCTGCCCCGGGAATCCCTGGTCGCCTGGGTGCCGGTGAACGCGCGGGCCCGGGACGGCGACGCGGGCGCCGGCTCGGGCAACCAGATCAGTGCCATGACCACGCGCATTTTCACGGACGAGAAGGATCCGGTGCGGCGCCTGCGCAAGCTTCACCGCGCCACGGTTCGAAGCAAGGCGGCCCGCGCCGGCGTCTCCGCGCGGGTGCTGACAGACCTGACCCGGCACGTGCCGGCGGCGACGCAGGTGCTGGCCAGCCGGCTGGCGCTGCAGAGCGGCGTGACCGCGCGCCTCTGCAACGTGTTCATCTCCAACGTCCCCGGTCCGCAGGCGCCGCTGTATATGAACGGCGCCCGGGTCGTGCACCACCTGGGGCTCGCGCCCCTGGCGAACGGCATGGGTTTGTTCATCGCCACCCCGAGCTACAACGGTGAGATTGCTTTCAACGTGATTTCCACCCGGGAGATTCTGCCGGACATCGAGTTCTTCATGGACTGCATCGAGGCCTCCCTGGCCGAGTACCGGAGCCTGCCGGTGCCGGGCAGGCGGTCCGCGAAACGGGCGGT